>NZ_JBWGIO010000023.1:0-77815 GCF_057784215.1 Mesorhizobium sp. CNPSo 4661
CCTTCAACCTTGACCGCCGCGACAACCCGCTCGCGCAAATCCATCGAATATCCAGCCATCGATGCTGGCCTCCTGCCCAGCATCGATGTTGAATCAGATCATTGCTGATTTGGGAATCCAACGACTCCTACAAATCTCATCCCGCTCTAAGGCCTGTGATCGGGCACGGCGCTCACGCAGCGTTCGCGCCCGATTCCTTGTCCAGCACCATATAGTCGAGCGGGATCTCGGTCGTGTACTTGATCTGCTCCATGGCGAAGGACGAGGACACGTCGCGGATCTCGATCTTGGCGATCAGCCGCTTGTAGAAAGCGTCGTAAGCGGCGATGTCCGGCACCACCACGCGCAGCAGGTAGTCGACGTCGCCGCTCATGCGGTAGAATTCGACCACTTCCGGGAATTCCTGGATGACCTCGGAGAAGCGCCGCAGCCATTCATGGCTGTGCGAATTGGTGCGGATCGACACGAAGACGGTGACGCGCACATTGACCTTCTCATGATCGAGGATGGCAACACGCCGCTTGATGACGCCCTCCTCCTCGAGCTTCTGGATACGCCGCCAGCACGGTGTGGTCGACAGGCCGACTTTCTTGGCGACATCGGCGACCGCGAGCGTCGCGTCCTCCTGCAGGAGGCGGAGAATTTTTCTGTCGAGGCGATCCATGGGGAAGCTCCAGGGGAATAGTTTCGCTATAATCCCTTTTATCGAAGCCTTTCACAAGAAAGAAATTCTGCCGATGGCGGCAAAAGCGAGTGATTTCTTGCAGGATGCCTAATCGATGCGATAGCGGATTTCCGACCTCAGGAAGGGCAGCAAATCCATTTCAAACCAGGGATTCTTCTTCAGCCAGCCGGTGTTCCGCCAGGATGGATGCGGCAGCGGCAGCACTTTCGGCGTGGCCGGTCCGTCCCATATGGCGCGCCAGTTCCTGACCGTCTCGGTCAACGACGGTAGGCGTGTCGTGCCCATATGCCATGCCTGCGCATAACCGCCGATGGTCAGAACCAGTTCGATCCGCGGCATCAGCGCCATCAATTGAGCGCGCCAGGCCGGCGCGCATTCGCGGCGCGGCGGCAGGTCGCCGCCCTTTGCGTCCTGGCCGGGAAAGCAAAAGCCCATCGGAACGATGGCGAATTTTTCGGTGTCGTAGAACTCATCGCTGCTGACGCCGAGCCAGTTTCTCAGCCGGTCCCCCGAGGCGTCGGTGAAGGGCATGCCCGACACATGCACTTTTGTGCCCGGCGCCTGGCCGGCAAGCAGGATCCGCGCGGTGGAGGACGGCTGCAGCACCGGCCGCGGCTCATGTGGCAAAGGCCGGCCGAGCGGCTCCTCGACGCAGATGCGGCAGGTCCGCACCCTCGCGGTGAGGCGCTCCAGCGCATCTGTCATATCAGGCGGACTATCCAATCGTTGTCGCTCAGGCTGTCGCGCTCGGCCGGCTCGTCAGCGCCGCGTACCAGCGCGACACGTTCGTGCACTCCTCCGGCACCTTGATGCGGGCCGGCTTCATGAAATCGATGGCAATCATGCCGGTGATGTCGGCAACCGAATAGGCATCGCCGGCGGCGAATTCCCGCTCCGCCAACTCGCGGTCGAGGAGGTGCAGGAATTCGATCGCCTTCGGTTTGTTGGCCTCGCCCCATTCCGGGATTTGCGGCACTTCCCATTCCTTCATCGCCGGATGGATATGCCGGAACGCGGCGGCGACGCTGGCCATCAGGTTCAGTTCCATGCGTCGCTGCCACATCTCGACTTTTGCCTTGCCGAGCGCGCCCGTGCCGAACAGCGCGGGCTCGGGGTGCAATTCCTCGAAATAGCGGCAAATGGCGATCGATTCGGTGATGACGGTACCGTCGTCGAGCTCGAGCACCGGCAGGCGCCGCAGCGGATTGCGCTGCGCGACCTGCTCGCCGCGATGCTCCAGCGCACCCATGTCAACGGGCACCAGCGGAACCGTCAGCCCCTTCTCGGCAAGGAAGACGCGCACGCGCCGGGGGTTGGGCGCACGGCCGCCATCGAACAACTTCATTCCATCCTCCAGCTTCTCCACCGGATCATAGGCGGCTCCGCCCATCACCAGAAGCGAACAAATTCGCGCAACGCGTCCCCGAACGAGGCCAGCGTGCCGTGCTTTCTCTCGACCGGCGCATCGTGATGGCTGTCGCGCCATTGCCGCGGCTCCTCGAAGGTGCCAGCCCAGATGCCGGCCTTGGCTGCTCTCGCCACCGCCTCCTCGGTCTCGAAGTCGCCGAACGCAACCGCCCATCCGGCCTGCACCTGGGTCCGGTTCAGGTCGGTGTCGCCTGCCCTGCAATCGCCGAGCAGACGGCCGTAGCGGTCGCGTTGCCAGCCGCTGCAGGAAACAGGCCTGCCGGCGATCAGGCGCACCAGCGACTGCCGCGCCAGCTTGCCGCAGGGATAGTCGGCGCCGGCCTTCTGGCAGGCCTGCTGATACTCCGGAGCGTCGATGCCGCGCATGCGAATGCGCTCGGCCCCGAGCGTGATCGAATCGCCGTCATTGACGATCGCCGTGCCTTGCTCCTTGCGTGTCTCGAAGCGGTCGAGGCGCGCCGCCACCAGGATGAGCAACCCAAGCAAAAGGATGGCGAGCCCGTAGTCCAGCAGCTTGCGCAAGAGGCTTCGCGGCGCACTTGCCGCATAGCGTCGGCGCGGTCCTCGCGGCCCGAAACGGCTCATATGGCAAACAGTCTCTTAATCATTCGAACGTAGCTTAACGAACTGACAGTCGCTGCGCGCAGAAATTGAAGTCTGTATGCCTTTGCAACGCTCGAACACAGCGGATAAATTTATTGTGGACCGCCGTAAACCGCACCGCAACAGCGATGTGGCGCGCGCGGTGCGCAAGACGCGCGACCGCCTTTCGCAGCAGGCGGGCAGCCTCGATTTCGACCGTGAACTGCTGAAGCTGCATGCGCGCGCCATGGTGGTCAGCGCGGTTGCGATCCCGTTGCTCGTGCTTGCCGTGGCCGCCGTCGGCCGGCTGGCGGGACTTGGCAACCAGATCACCATCTGGGCCTTGGCGATGCTGCTTTGCTACGCGATCGTCGCTTTCATGTCGCGCCGCGTCGAGCGAACGGAAGCGGCCGAACTCGACCCGGCGCAGACGCGCCGCGATTTCCTGATCGGCCATTTCTTGTGCGGCCTTGGCTGGGCTTGGTTCGCCTGGATCGGCTGCGACACCTGCCAGATCGACCAGTTCCATGTGGCCAAGGCCATGGTGCTGCTGATCGCCATGGCGACGACCGCCGTGATGGCCTCCTCGCTTGGCGGCGCCTTGTTCGCGACCTTTGCCATTCCCGTTGCCGTCTACGTCTACACCATCCTGCGCCTGTGGACGCCGATCGAAGCCACGATGGCGGCCTTGCTTATCGCCGCACTGCCCTTCTTCGGCTACGTCGCGCGTCATCTCAATCAGGCGTCCTTGATGCTGCTCTCCTTCCGCTCCGAGAAGGATGCGCTGATTGCCGAGGTGGAGACGGCGAAATCGATGTCGGACGAAGCAAGGCGGCGCGCCGAGGACGCCAATCTGGCGAAGTCACGCTTTCTCGCTTCCATGAGCCACGAGCTCAGGACGCCGCTCAACGCTATCCTTGGCTTCTCCGAGGTGATGGCCAATGAAGTGCTGGGGCCGATGAACAATCCGACCTACCGCGACTATGCCCATGACGTGCACGAGTCCGGACAGCACCTGCTCGACCTGATCAACGAGATCCTCGATTTGTCGCGCATCGAGGCCGGCCGCTACCAGCTCAACGAGGAGCCGGTCGTGCTGGTGACCATCGTCGAAGACTGCTGCCACATGATGGAGCTGCGCGCCCGCAACAAGGACATCCGTGTCATCCAGGAGTTCGAGGAAACCCTGCCGCGTCTCTTCGCCGATGAACGCGCCGTCAGGCAGATCACGCTCAACCTCCTGTCCAATTCGATCAAATTCACCCCGTCCGGTGGCGAAGTGCGCGTGCGTGTCGGCTGGACCGCTGGCGGCGGCCAGTACATTTCGGTCAAGGACAACGGCCCAGGCATACCGGAAGAGGAAATCCCGGTGGTGCTTTCCGCTTTCGGCCAAGGCTCGATCGCCATCAAGAGCGCCGAACAGGGAACCGGCCTCGGCCTGCCGATCGTGCAGGGCCTGCTTGCCATGCATGGCGGCGAGTTCGAGCTGCACTCCAAGCTGCGTGAGGGCACCGAGGCGATCGCCATCTTCCCGTTGAGCCGGGTGATGGAGGAACTGCCGGCCTTGCCGACCAATGCGGTCGTGGCGCGTGGGCGCCGCTGAAGCAAGTTCCGTCGGCTCTAGAGCCGGACAGCCATCGCCATGCCCGAACTGGTCAATGCAGCGGCCTTGACGATGCCGGCGGCGAGAGCTGTCCCGACCCCTTCGCCATGGCTGATGCCGAAATCGAGCAGCGGCCGCAGCCCGAGACGTTCGGCCACCTTGGCGTGGCCAGGCTCCGGCGACAGGCTGGCAAGCAGGCAGTGATCGAGCGCGCCTGGATTGGCCGCATGAAGGGCGGCGGCCGCCGCGGTCGCCGCGAACCCATCGAGCAGCACAGGAATCTTCTCCATGCGCGCCGCCAGAATGGCGCCACAGATCGCCGCGAACTCGCGTCCGCCGACCCCGCGCAAGGCCTCGAGCGGATCGCCCAGGCTGGAACCATGGAATGCCAGCGCCCGATCCACGACCTCGGCCTTGCGCGCGATCATCGCCGCATCGGCGCCGGACCCCGGCCCGACCCAATCGGCCCCCTCGCCGCCGAACAGCGCGGCGCAAAGAGCGGCAGCGATCGTCGAATTGCCGACACCGAGATCGCCCAGGCACAGGAGATCGGCGCCGCCCGCGACCGCTTCCATGCCGAAGGCCATGGTCGCGGCACAGCCGCGCTCGTCGAGCGCGGCTTCCTCGGTGATGTCGCCTGTGGGGATATCCAAAGCGAGGTCGAAGACCTTCAGGCCGAGATCGTTGGCGACGCAGACCTGATTGATCGCGGCGCCGCCGGCGGCGCAGAGCTCGACTTCATTGGCGGTCGCCGCCACCGGCCGCGGCGAAATGCCGTGTCGCACCGCGCCGTGGTTGCCGGCGAAGATCGCCGTCAACGGCCGGTTGATCGCCGGCGGCGCGCGCCCGCTCCAGGCCGCAATCCAGGCCGCGATGTCCTCGATGCGCCCGAGCGATTCTTTCGGTTTGTCCGCTTTGGCAAACAGCGCGCGGACACGGGTCGCCGCCGCGTGATCGGCAGGCGGCAACGCCGCCAGAAGGTTTCTGAAATCGTCGAAAGGCGTTGTGGTCATCTATGTCGGTCGCGGTTCGTTGCGGACATCGCAAGCGGCATAGCCGCCTTCCCCAGCCGGCACAACCACTTGGCGATGCCGCGAACGCGTTGCCATGCGGCGCATTGCGGAGGGCTTGCATTGCTCCGGCGGTTGCACCATGTGGAATAAAGGCAAGAGAACAGCATGACCGCCATCGAATCCCCCTGCATCCTGGTTTGTTCGATCGATATGAAAACCGGCTTCTGCTTCGGTTGCGGCCGCACGCGCGACGAGATCTCCGGCTGGCTCACGATGACCCCCGAAACGCGCCGGGCGGTGATGTCCGAACTGCCGGCACGGCTCGAAACGGTCGAGCGGCGGCCGCGCCGCGAAACCCGGCGCACCCGCATGGCGCGCGAGCGCGGCGTTTTGTGAGAAAAAATCGATGAACCGGCTGTTCTGGATCGTCATGGCGGTGATCGGCGTCGGCGTCGTGCTGCTCATGCTCAACAATTCGGCCGGCCGCACTTTCGGCATGGACAACAATGATTTCGGCCGGCTGATCTGGGTCGGAGTGCTGGTGATGGTGATCGGTGCAAGCCTGCTCCGCTCCGGCCGGCCGATGGGCGACATGGCGCGCAACCTCGGCGTCTGGGCCGCGTTCGTGCTCGTGCTGATCGCCGGCTACCAGTATCGCTACGAACTGCAGGACGTCGCGAGCCGCGTGACTGCCGGCCTCGTTCCGGGCAGCCCGCTGGCGCTCGGCGTGGAGAATGGCCGCCCGACCGTCACGCTCGACAAAGCCGACAACGGCCATTTCGAAGCCCGCATCCTGGTCAACGGCACGCCGATACGCGCCGTGGTCGACACCGGCGCGACCAGCACGGTGCTGACGTCCGAGGATGCGCAGGCCGCGGGTTTCAACCCGGCGGCGCTCAGCTACAGCGTCGACGTCTCCACCGCCAACGGCATGGCGCGCGCGGCGATGGTCAAGACCGACGAGGTGGCGATCGGCGGCATCGTGCGCAAGGACATGTCGGTGATGGTCGCCGCGCCCGGCATGCTGGAACAGAGCCTGCTCGGCATGAACTTCATCGGCTCACTGTCGGGCTTCGACGTGCGCGGGGACCGCATGATCCTGCGGGACTAGAGCAATTTCAGGGAAAGTGTGAAACGGTCAGGCTCGGCGCCTTCGCCGTAGCCTTCCGTCCGAAATAGCGTCAAAACAAAGACTTATAGTCAGGCCGCCTCGGCTTCCGCCGCCGCGAAATCGATCGCCGCGAATGCGGTCCGCAGCACCTCCGGCCCCGCCCCCGGTTTGTTGGCGTCGGTGGAAAGAATCTGCCGGAAGCGGCGCGCGCCAGGCAGGCCGTGGAACAGTCCGACCATGTGGCGGGTGATGTGGCCGAGCCGCCCGCCCCGCTCGATATGGCGCGCGGCATAACCGGCCATGGCGTCGATCAGCGCCGCGTAGTCGAAGACGGCAGCCGCCTCGCCGTAGAAGGCGGCATCGACGCCGGCAAGGATGCCGGGCATGTGATAAGCGGCGCGGCCGAGCATCGCGCCGTCGACATGGCCGAGATGCGCCGATGCCTCGCCGAGCGATTGAATGCCGCCGTTGATACCTATGAAATCGTTCGGCTTTCTGGCCTTCAGCCGGTAGACGCGCGGATAGTCCAACGGCGGGATATCGCGGTTCTCCTTGGGGCTCAGTCCTTCCAGCCAGGCCTTGCGGGCATGCACCCAGAGCGCGTCGGCGCCGGCGGCGAGCACGCCATCGGCGAGCGTGTCGAGAGCAGGCTCGGGGTCCTGATCGTCGACGCCGATGCGGCATTTGACCGTGACGGGGATTTTCACCGAGGCCTTCATTGCCGCGACGCATTCGGCGACCAGAGCCGGCGTCTTCATCAGGCAGGCGCCGAATGTCCCCGACTGGACGCGATCGGATGGGCAGCCGACATTGAGGTTGATCTCGTCATAGCGGAAGGCTTCGCCGATGCGCGCTGCCTCGGCGAGTTTTGCAGGATCCGATCCGCCAAGCTGCAGGGCAACCGGATGCTCGACGTCGTCGAAACCGAGCAGCCGTTCACGCGCGCCATGGATGACCGCGTCCGCCACAACCATCTCGGTGTAGAGCAGAGCCCGGTGCGTCAACTGGCGATGGAAGAACCGGCAATGCCGATCCGTCCAGTCCATCATCGGGGCTATGGCCACCGTATGCTCTTGATTTTTCGCCATTTTTTTCTTTAACATCAAATCGTTAGAACCTGCCGAGTGCACACGAACTTACGCCAGAATACGACCCTTTTCGCCACGTTTCGATCTCTCAGTGCACACGGAGCGCACACGAAAAAATGGCCACCTACACAAAGCTCTCATCCGGCTCCTGGCGTGTCCAAGTTCGTCGCAAGGGTCGCTACGTCAGCGAGACCTTCCTGCGCCGAGACAACGCACGGCGCTGGGCAACCGAAACCGAGCGCCAGGTCGATCGGGGTGAAACGCCGACCCAGTCCCGCATAGCGCGCCTTAAAACCTTCGGCGAACTTATCGACCTCCATATCGACGACATGTGCGATGTAGGCAAGTCCCCTCGCCGCTCCAAGGCTGCGGCCCTCGATGTGCTCCAACGGCGTCTGGGGAAGTGCAACCTCGCAGCGCTCGATCGCGAACGGCTCATTCGTTTTGGTCGTGACCGCGCCGCCCAAGGTGCCGAGGAGCGGCGGACAAAGCGCAGCAATGACGATGATCGAATTTTCCCGTTCAACCACAAGTCGGTCGGCACCGCCTTCCGTCGAGGCTGTGGTGACCTAGATATCCGCGACCTTCATTTTCATGATTTGCGGCATGAGGGAACGAGCCGCCTTTTCGAAGCTGGGTTCACAATTGAACAGGTAGCGCTGGTTCCAGGGCACAAGGATTGGAAGATGTTGCGGCGCTATACGCACCTTAAGCCAGAGATGCTCCACACTATCCACGCGGCGAAGGTTGCATAGTTGAGGCGAGTGGCAGTATCAGTCCAAAATCTCGGGCGGAGTTGAACGCCATCGATGGATGGCACCATGCAAAGCCACCGCCCGCACCAAGCCATACTCTTGCCCGGCGCGTGCGGCATCGAAAGACGATGGAGAACTGCGGTGAAGGGCGGCACCGTTCAGTGCGGCGCCGCCGGGCCAGCTAGAGAAACAGTGATCCAAATCGTCGTCATAATGAGGCGCAAACGTTCTTCATTGCTCGAGAGCCCTCACGTGTGTTGAGGCAGGCTGAGCAGCATGTGTTGGCTGATCGCCGGCTGCGACGGATCGGTCAACGCGCCCCCATAGCCGCCACTGCTCATCGGGAAGGCCGAAGCCATGTAGTTCACCAGCAGTGCGACATCCGGGCCGATGTGCTCGTTCGCGCCTGCCAGCGTGTCCAGGATACTGTCGCCGTGTCTCGCGAAGCCCAGGATTGAATTCGGCCCCGAGGCATTGCTTAGGAGATCGAGCGTGCTAGATGCGACAAGACCCGGCTCAGGCCATGGAGTTTCGGTTGCGGGGTCGACCACTAATGTTCCCCCGCTGGCGTCCTTCGAAAGCGTCCAAGTGGAATGGGTGTAGTCCCCAAGGAGGTTGAGGCTGACGCTCTTGCTCCCGTTGCCGACCGTCAGCACGCCGCCCGCCGTGTTGCCCGTGTAAGAGGCGAGCATGTTCTTAGCCTTGGTATATGCAAGATCGGCAAGGTCCACTGCGTTGTTCGGTGTCAGTCCGGATATCTTGCCGGTGAACGTCGAGCTGTTGTCGAGCTTGAGCGTTCCGGATGCCCCGCTCGCGAACGTGACGTTTTCCGAGTCGGACGAGACGAATTCCAGACCGCCCCCCTTCATCAAGGTAAAGGAACCAGTGCCGCCGATCGCCTTCGTGATGATGGCCTTGGCGCTGTTGTCAACGGTGAATGTCTCGGATCCAGTGATCGTGCCGCTGAATGTGGCGACGGAGCTGTTCTTGACGGTCACTGAGCCCGATCCGCTAAGCCCTCCGGTGAAGCTCACCGTGCTCGTATTGGCTACGATCAGCGAACCGTTGTCGGAGAACGTCTCCGCGAGCGCGGCCGAACTCCCGACCAAGAACGTACCGCTGCTGCCGATCGAGACCGCACCTGCGTTCAGGCTCCCGCCGTTGAGTGCGAAGGTGCCAGCCGTGATCGTCAGCGCACCGTTCGAACCGCCCGCCCCAGCAAGCGTCAGCGCGCTGTTCTTGTCCGACACAGTCGCACCGGCGTCATTGACGATCAGCCCGTATGCGGCCGCTGGACCGGAAATCGTGACGGTGTAGGTTCCGGCTCGGTCGATCTCCGCGGCGACGCTGGCCGTTGGCACGCCGTTCCCCCAGTTCGAAGCCGTGCTCCAGCTTCCGCCCGCGGCGTTGGCCCAGTGGTCGTAGGTATCGACACTGAAATTCCCGGTGGTGCCCCCCGTCCCGGGATTGCCGTTGCCTTCCTGCCAGCTGTTCCCGGTCACGCTCACCGAGGCGTTGCCTGTCTGGGTGTTCGCGGCGGCGGTGAACGTCGCCGTATAGGTCGTGGCGTTGACCTTCTGCAGGTTGCTCAACGCGCCGCCGACGACTGCCGCGTTCGCCAGCGCGAAGGAAACAGGCGCCTCGCTGAAGGAGAAGGTGACCGTCGCTGTCCGCGCGGACAGGGTGAGGTTGCTGCTGCTGACCGACACCGCCACCGTCGGGGTTACCGTGTCGACCGTGAAGCTGCCGATGTCGCCGGCACTGCCCGCGTTGCCCGCCAGGTCCTGGTATCCGCCGGCGTTGACGCCCACATCCGCGTTGGCGACGTCGACGCCGTTCGCGGCGGTGAATGTCGCCGTATAGGTCTTGCCTCCGTCGCTGGTCTGCAGGTTGCTGAGCGAGCCTCCGCTCGCTGTGACGCTGGTCAGGCCGAAACCCGTGACCGCCTCGCTGAACGCGAACGTCACCACAGCCGTTTCGGCCGCGAGGTTCAGCTGGTTGTGATCTAACGACACCGTGACCTGGGGTGCGATCTTGTCGATGGTATAAGTTGGGCTTGCTAGGGTTGGCGGTGTATTGATCAAGACTGAAAGCGAACTGGAGCCAAAATCCGCCACAGCCAGGTCAGCGCCGCCGTCGCCGTTAAAATCGGCAGCCGTAACCCAACCCGCGCCAACTCCCGCCGCAAATGGCTGCGCCGGCTGGAGTGTCCCATCGCCATTGCCCAGCAGAACCGAGACAGCATTGGCGGCCCCGTTAGTGACCACAACATCCAATTTTCCGTCGCCATTGACATCGGTGACGATGGCCTCGCCACTACTGCTGCCAAACGCGTAGGAAATGGGCGCCTGGAATGTGCCGTCACCTTTGCCGAGCGCCACCGATACGCTGCCACTGGTGCTGGTGAATATTAGCTCCTCGCTGCCATCGCCGTTGAGATCGGCAATCGAGGCTGAATAGGTCGTTGTGGACGATGAGACGCTCGGTGCCTCAACGAAGGTACCATCGCCTTTTCCAAGGTAAACCTGAACGTCCTGTGCGCCGTTGGCAACGTTTGTAAATGCTACATCGGGGATGCCGTCGCCGTTGAGGTCGCCCACCGCAATGCCGCCCGGGTCGCCATCAGATGGAAGTACTGTCTTTGGGGCAAAAGTCCCATCGCCATTGCCGAGCAGGATCGAGACGCCGCCGCGGTTGGCGGTGTTGGAGACGATAAGATCTGGCTTGCCATCCCCATTGAGGTCAGCAAGCGCAGATGCCGCTGGATAGCCGCTGTCGGTTGCCGAAACGATTGCCGGCTGAAAAGTCCCGTCGCCATTGCCGAGAAGGGCCGAATCTGTTCCGTTCGCGACGTAATCAGAAACGACAAGGTCCGGAACGCCGTCGCCATTCAAATCGCCGACGGAAATACCGTTCGGATTGTCTCCAACGGCATATGTTACAGGCGCTTGGAACGTACCATCACCGTTGCCGATCATAACAGCCAATGCACCGCTTGGTGTCTCGGAAACAAGGTCTGGATGGCCGTCACCGTTGAGGTCGGTGGCAGTCACGTGGCCGGACACTCCAGAAATAGTCTGATCAGTTTGGAAGATGCCTCCTGACATGGGATTGCCGGCGAGGTCGTGAACGTTGCTTCCGGTGAAATCGAGGGCAAGCGTCCCGTCACCCGTCCCAGTATTGACCGTGACCGTGTAGTGGGTGGCATCGATCGCCGTGACACCCGCGATTGATGCCCCCTGGACGGCGGTAGAAGGGTCGATCACGAACTGGCTGGTGTCGACGCCGGTCACCGCTTCCGAAAAGGCCACGATGTAGTCGACCGTCGATGCGTTCGTTGTCGCCGGATCCGTCTGCGCGATACCGGACACGGTCGGGTCCGCGGTGTCCAGGGTTACGGCGTTGCCGTTGACCGGCGTGAAGCTATTGCCGGACGGATCGGTGGCGACCGCCAAGGACGTGGCTATCGCGCCGTCGGCGAGCGACGTCAGATTGGCCGTGTAGTCAGCCTGGCCGCCATTGACTCTGACCGTGACCGTATTGCTGTTCACGTCCGTGAACGTCACGGTTCCGGTGTCCTCGGAATCGAGCCCGGCGACCGTGAATTCCAGCGCGCCAGCACCCGACGACCCGATCGGCGTCGCCGCGTTGCCGTTGACCGTCAGCGAAAGCGCAGCCTGCTCACCGCTGTCATCGTCATTCACAGGTGTGGCGATGAACCCCACGTCATACGTGCCGTTGAAGAAGTAGCCGGTGACCTGTCCCGAATTATTGATCGAGGTCGGGAATGTATATCCGTTGGAGACCTGCCCCGAATCAACGAGCGTGGTGTAGCTGCCGTTTCTGTAGACGAAGCCCTCCCAAGCGTTGGTGCTGCCGTCGAGAAAATACCCTGTGACCTGTCCCGAATCATTGATCGAGACGGGTTGAGTGTATCCATTGGGGTCCTGCTCGGGGTCTTTCAATGTGGTGTAAACACCATCGCTGTAGATGAAGCCCTCAGGCATCGTGTGAGGCCCGGTCCGAGTGTTGAAATATCCGGTGACTTGTCCCGTGGCATTGATGGCGAGGGGGACTGTCTGTCCATCGGGCCCTGCGCCAGGGTCAGTTAGCGTGGTGTAGTTGCCACTGCTGTAGACGAAGCCCTCATAAGGGCCCCCGTTGTCGAAATATCCGGCGACTTGCCCCGTGGCATTGATAGAGGCGGCGGCTGTGAATCCATTTGGACCCTGCTCAGGGTCAATCAGCGTGGTGTAACTGCCGTCGCTGCTGTTGTAGACGAACCCCTCGGTCGTTGTGCCGTTGAAGAAATACCCGGCGACTTGTCCTGCATCATTGATCGAGGCGGTATATGTCGCCCCATTCGGACCCTGCTCCGGGTCGACCAACGTGGTGTAGACACCATTACTGTAGATGAAGCCTTCAGTGGTGCTGCCGTTCCAGAAATACCCAGTGACTTGCCCTGTGGCATTGATCGAGATCGGATACGTTGATCCATTGGTGTCCTGCTCCGGCTCGATCAATGTGGTGTAGCCGCCGTTGCTGTGGACGAAGCCCTCGTAAGTGCTGCCGTTCCAGAAATACCCAGTGACTTGCCCCGCGGCATTGATCGAGTAGGGGTATGTCGCCCCTACATTCGGGTCCTGCTCTGGATCAATCAGCGCGGCGTAGCTATAGGTTGTCATGACTATCCTCCGGCGGCCATGGTCACCGCGGCGAAATCTTTGCTCGCTGCGAAGAATTGGGCATCATCTTCACGGCCATGGGCGTAGCCCCCGATCTGCGTTAACGATCAGAGCGGGAAACTGGGTCTATGACCGGTGACGGCCACAGCGTGCATCACAGCCTCTCCCAAGGCGCACCGCTCCAAACCTGTGCCTGAGAGGATAGCGCTTCAGGGGGAATGCTCATGACCCAAATGGGCTATGGGCAGAAAAAACTCGCCGATTTCTCAACTGAATGGAGGAGGCGGAGCCCAAAATATTAGCGCATTCTTAAATAGCGCCATGCACGAGGCCCGTGGCCGGGAGTGGTGATGTCTGCAGCTTTCGATTTTGCGGCGATCGAAGCCAGCCTGGTCGAGGCGGCTGTCGATCCGACGCGCTGGGACGAGGCGATGGAACGGGTCGCACAGGCCACCGGAAGCTTCGGCGCGCTGCTGTTCGATGTAGATCGTCATCTGCCGATCCTGCCGCGCACCCGCTCGGTTGCTCGGTCTTTTGAGGTTTACGTCAAGGACGGATGGCTTGAGCGCGACGAGCGCTTCCGTCTGGTCCCGTTTCTGCGTTCCCGCGGAGTGGCGACGGACGAGGATCTTATGACGTCGGACGATGTCGCCAGGCATCCGTATTTCCAGGAATTCCTCGCCCCGTGCGGGCTGCGGTGGTGCGCCCTCGTCAAGATCGCGGCCGGCGACGCCTTCTGGTCTCTGTCCTTGCAGAGATCCATCGCGCAAGGGCCGTTCTCTCGAGAGGAACTTCAAGGCCTGAAGGTCCTGTCTGATCGTATCGGATCTGTTGCTGCGCTTGCCACGATGCTCGGCCTTGCGCGCGCGGACGCGGCACTGGACGCTTTCAGCGCGAGCGGCACGGCCGCCGTCATGATTGGCAACGACGGGACTGTGCTGCGCATGAACGGCGCTGCGGAGTCCCTGCAGGCCCGCGACCTCGTGACCAACGGCCGCCATTTGGCCTCGATCGACAAAGATGCGACGAACGCCCTGAACGCGGCGCTCCATGTGCTCTTGCGGAGTCCCCATCTCGCCTCATCAATGCCTCCTGCATCGTTGCCAAGGGCGCGAGGGCGCCCGCTGATTGCCTACCCCCTCCGCGTGGCGAACGTCACGTACAATTCGCTCGCTCCATGCCAAGCGGTCGTAATCCTGGTGGATCCAGACGCGAAGCGACAGCCGCCGGAGATTCACCTTCAGACGTCCTTCTCGCTGACATCGGCGGAAGCGAGGCTGGCAGCCATGCTTTCAAGCGGCGACACGCTGGAGGCTGCAGCCGCCAAATGCCAGATCTCGTACCAGACAGCGCGCAACCAATTGAAAGCGGTTTTTGCGAAAACCGGAACTCATCGACAGTCCGAACTGGTGTCGCTGCTGGCAAGGCTTGTGCCGAGCTGAGAAGGTATGTCCGGCACAAGCTGCAAACATGCGTTCCAAACAGAAGCTAACACACCAACACTAGAGAGAGGAGGAGATTATGAAATACCTCGTAAATTGGAGCGAGAGGCCACAGGGATCGGCGGTTGAATACGAGAACGTCCAAAAGCGCATCCTGAAAATCTTCCAGCACTGGGAGATACCCAGCGAAGTCAACGTGCATGCCTTCGTGGCGCGGGTGGGCGAATGGGGTGGTAGCATGCTGATCGAGGCAGATGACCCGTTGATAGTCCACAAAATGTGTTCGACCTTCCCGGCGTTCCAATTCGACGTCCATCAGGTCATTGATGTTCAGGACGCGGTCCGCGTCGAGATGGAAGCCATCAAATGGCGGGATGAACTTCCTTCATGAGCGGTGACAACGAGGCGGCGCATTCTGACCGCACGCTTCTCCTAGTGTCTGCTTTCAGTGGCGGGCAGGACTCGGTTCTACAGCTGACATGACGCGCATTGCAGACATTCTGGGTCTGACCACCGGGCGCGACTGTCATCTTATGCCCATCACATCGTGGAGCGGAGAAGAGCCTGCATGCGTTCATCGCGTTACGACCCGCATCAACTCCGGACGCCGCGCCGGCAGTCGGTTCGTGGCCGTCATATCGACGGCAATGGGTCCCGAATCGGTGTCTTGGCTCATATCGCCCACCAGTGTGCCCTTTGTTTCGGACTGTATCGCGGGTCGGGTGTGCTGAACAGAATGCTCAGGCGACTGCCCCGGTGCTGTTGATGGGCATCGCGCTCACATAAGCGATTTCGCGGCGATTTCCTACCGGGTGCCCAGGAACTGCACGGAACAGACAAAGCGCTGGGAGACATCCCGGCCCTGTCAGGACCGGTGCAGAACAACAGAATACCCGCCGCGCCAGTCAGGCGCGGCGTTGTCGATCTTGCGAATACCGGCTGCCCTAACGCCTCAAGGCGTAGACATTATCCGTCGACGCGCCGCCCAGCGGCAGCGCCATGTCGTCGTCGAGCAGCCGGGTGATACGGGCAAAGCCGACAAAGGCTTTCCGCGCTTCCTCGGCCGACATCTTGCCCGACATAGCTGCCGCGCAGCAATTCAGGGCGCATTGATACACCGGGCCGCGTCTTCCCGTTGGCCACTTCCGCAGGAACACCATCGCCTCGGAGACGCTATCGACTTCCTCCACAGGGTATCCCTGCCCACGCGCAATTCGCACTGGGGTAAAGAAATGCAAGCGATCCATGATTATCCTCCCGGTCGGCCGCAGAGCAGCCGAACTTCATTAAACGCACGTCTCGCGGATCGGTTCCAAACAAATTTGGTTGCTGTCGGAAAAGTTTTGGAACCGACCAACCAGCGCCCGCTATGCGGGAAAGAGCAACACAGCGACTCAAAATCGATGAGCCTCGGATCGGCGATAACGGCGATTCTCATTGAATATCTTTAAGGCGAAAGCCGGCAAATGGGTTGCTTGCCGGTTCCCCTGGGTCAGGCTTAACCTCCCCGGTCAAACGCGTGAGGGCGCGTTTTGCAAAAAGGGGAACACTTGCAATGACCATTCAAGGCGCATCGCCTGACCTCTACAATGAGGATCTGGCTCCCGCAACGGTCAGGAACTGGGGACCGTTTTCGATCTTCAACGTCTGGACCTCGGACGTCCACAGCCTCTGGGGCTACTACCTGGCGGCAAGCCTGTTTTTGTTCTGCGGCGGTTTCGTCAATTTCATCATCGCCATCGGCATCGGCTCGCTGATCATCTACGCGCTGATGAACATGGTCGGCTATGCTGGCGTGAAGACCGGCGTGCCCTACCCCGTGCTTGCCCGCGCCTCCTTCGGCATCTGGGGCGCCAACGTCCCGGCGCTGGTGCGCGCCATCGTCGCCTGCTTCTGGTACGGCGCCCAGACCGCCGCCGCCTCCGGCGCGATCGTGGCGCTGCTGACGCGGCTGCCATGGTTCGACGAGTTCAACAAGAGCTCGCATCTTCTGGGACATTCGACCCTGGAGGTGATCTGCTTCGTCATCATCTGGGCGCTGCAACTGCTGATCATCCAGAAGGGCATGGAAACCGTGCGCCGCTTCCAGGACTGGGCCGGCCCCGCTGTGTGGGTGATGATGCTGCTTCTGGCCATTTATCTCTGCGTGAAGTCGGGGACGTTCGCCTTCACCAGCGACATCCCGATGGACGTGCTTCTTGAAAAGACCAAGGATGCAGGCGTGCCGGGAACGCCGGGCTCCTGGACGTCATTGTTCGCGGTGGCGGCGATCTGGGTGACCTATTTCTCGGCGCTCTATCTCAATTTCTGCGACTTCGCCCGCTACGCGCCCGACCAGGCGTCATTGCGCAAGGGAAACATCTGGGGCCTGCCGGTCAACCTCATCCTGTTCTCGCTCGTCGCCGGCGTCACCACGATTGCCGCCTATGACGTCTACCACGAGGTGCTGCTCCACCCCGACCAGATCTCGGCCAAGTTCGACAGCTGGTTCCTGGCCGCTCTCGCCGCGCTCACCTTCGCGGTTGCGACGCTGGGCATCAATGTCGTGGCGAATTTCGTCTCGCCGGCCTTCGATTTCTCCAACGTCTTCCCGCGCCAGATCGACTTTAAGAAGGGCGGCTATATCGCGGCGCTGATCGCCCTGGTGCTTTATCCCTTCGCGCCGTGGGAAGGCAGCGCTGCTTCCTTCGTCAACATCATCGGCGCGACGATGGGCCCGATCTTCGGCGTCATGATGGTCGACTACTACCTGATCCGCAAAAGCGAGGTCGACGTCGAGGCGCTCTACCGCGAGGAGGGCGAATTCCGCTTCCAGAGCGGCTGGCACGTCAACGCCTTCATCGCCGCCGGCATCGGCGCCATCTTCTCCTCGATCCTGCCCAACTTCACCAACTGGCTGCCGTCCTGGTGGGGTGTCTATGGCTGGTTCTTCGGCGTGGCGATCGCCGGCGCCGTCTACTACGTGCTGCGCACCATGGCGCTCGGTGCCGGGGCAAAGATGGCGAAGGCTTGAAACAAGGCAGTAGGCAGTAGGAATTAGGCAATAGAGAATGCCACCTACTGCCTACTGCCTACTGCCTACTGCCTACTGCCTACTGCCTACTGCCTACCATCTCCGCCAGCCGCCGCACCGTGTTCCAGTTGCGCGACGTGCCGACGCCCATGCGCTTGTGATTGGAAGCGGCAAGCAACCGCGAACTCGGCCGCTCGCGCGAAAAGACGAGCCAGATATCGCCGTCGACCAAAAGCACTTTTTCATCTTTGGCGGCGTAGGTGGCAAGACTGGCTGCAGCTTCCTCAGGCACCCTTTCGCGCATCACGCGCACCGCGACCTGATCGGCAGCTTCCGCCGATTCAGCCGGGAATGGATTGCCGGCGGCAAGCTTCAGCCAGTCCTCGGCGCCGCGCACGATGATGTCGACATGCCGGCCGAAGGTCTTTTCGAAGGCTTTTTCCAGCCGCTGCTCGAGCTTCGGGACTTCGCCCGCCCGAGCCTCGAACACGAGATTGCCGGTCGCGACCAGCGTGCGGACGTTTTTCAGCCCGAGGCTTTCAGCCATGGCCTTCAGGTCGGCCATGACCACGCGCCGCCCCTCGCTCAGGATGATGCTGTAGAGCAGCGCGACATAGGTTTGCATCAAACGAGGCGGGACTGATCCACGGCGGCCGAAATAAAGCTCGCGAACAGCGGATGCGGGTCGAGCGGACGGCTCTTCAGCTCGGGGTGATACTGCACCCCGATGAACCAGGGATGATCAGGATATTCGACCGTCTCCGGCAACACGCCGTCGGGCGACATGCCGGCAAACACCAGACCGCAATCCTCGAGCCGCTGCTTGTAGTCGATGTTGACTTCGTAGCGGTGCCGGTGGCGCTCGGAAATCTGCGTGTCGCCGTAGATATCAGCTATTTTCGAGCCCTTGGCGAGCTCGGCCTGGTAGGCGCCGAGCCGCATGGTGCCGCCAAGATCGCCGGTGACCCTGCGCTTCTCGAGCATATTGCCCTTCAGCCACTCGGTCATCAGGCCGACGACCGGCTCGTCGGTCGGGCCGAACTCGGTCGACGAAGCATGGTCGACACCAGCCAGCGAGCGGGCCGCCTCGATGCAGGCCATCTGCATGCCGAAGCAGATGCCGAAATAAGGCACCTTGCGCTCGCGCGCGAACTTTGCCGCCAGGATCTTGCCTTCGGAGCCGCGCTCGCCAAAACCGCCGGGAACGAGGATGCCATGCACCTTCTCCAGCCACGGCGCGGGATCTTCCTTCTCGAAGATCTCGCTTTCGATCCAGTCGAGCTTGACCTTGACGCGATTGGCGAGGCCGCCATGCGACAGCGCCTCGATCAGCGATTTGTAGGCGTCCTTGAGGCCGGTGTATTTGCCGACGATGGCGATGGTCACCTCGCCTTCCGGATTGTGGATGTGGTTGGAGAGCTTTTGCCACGGCTCCATGCGCGGTTTCGGCGCCGGGTCGATGCCGAAGGCCGCCAGCACCTCCGAATCGAGGCCTTCCTGGTGATAGGCCAAAGGCACGTCGTAGATATGCGGCACGTCCAGCGCCTGGATGACGGCGCTTTCGCGCACGTTGCAGAACAGCGAAAGTTTCCGGCGCTCTTCCTTCGGGATCGGCCGGTCGGCGCGCACCAGAAGGATGTCGGGCGCGATCCCGATGCCGCGCAGTTCCTTGACCGAATGCTGCGTCGGTTTTGTCTTCAATTCGCCGGCCGTCGGGATGTAGGGCATCAGCGTCAGATGCACATAGACCGCGTTGTTGCGGGGCAGGTCGTTGCCGAGCTGACGGATCGCTTCCAGGAACGGCATCGCCTCGATGTCGCCGACCGTGCCGCCGATCTCGCACAGCACGAAGTCGTAGTCGTCATTGCCGTCCAGCACGAAATGCTTGATCTCGTCGGTGACGTGCGGGATCACCTGCACGGTCGCACCGAGATAGTCGCCGCGCCGCTCGCGCTCGATGATATTCTTGTAGATGCGGCCGGTGGTGATGTTGTCCTGCTGGTTTGCCGAGCGCCCGGTGAAGCGCTCGTAATGGCCGAGATCGAGATCGGTCTCGGCCCCGTCATCGGTCACGAACACTTCGCCATGCTGGTATGGCGACATCGTCCCGGGGTCGACATTGAGATAAGGATCGAGCTTTTTGATCCGCGCGCGATAGCCCCGCGCTTGCAGAAGAGCCCCAAGAGCTGCTGCGGCGATGCCTTTTCCGAGTGAGGAAACCACGCCGCCTGTGATGAATACATATCGCGCCATGGGAGTCATCGCTTAACGCGGCCTGATTGATTCCGCCAGAGAAAAAACCGCCGCGAAGGCTTTTTCCCAAAAATGGCGCCGGTGCTCCCGAGGAGCCTTTGCGAAGCATGTTGCCCAAAAGCACAAAGCGGTTTGGGGGAACGACATGCATCAAAACAAGATTCAAAACAAAAGGGCCGGCGATGCCGGCCCTTTCGGCAGTTTGATGAAGGTCGTTAGATAATCACAACCTTGGTGCCGATCCTGACGCGGCTGTAGAGGTCCATGACGTGCTCGTTGATCATGCGGAAGCAGCCGTTGGAGGCGCTGGTTCCGATCGACTGGGGAGCAATCGTGCCATGGATGCGCAGATGCGTGTCCTTCTTGCCGTCATAGAGGTAGATGGCGCGTGCGCCGAGCGGGTTCTGGCCACCGCCGTTCATGCCGTCCTTGTACTGGCCGTAATGCTTCGGCTCGCGCTTCTGCATGTCGAGCGTCGGGATCCAGCGCGGCCATTCCTGCTTGTCGCCGACAGCCACGGTGCCCTTGAACTGCAGGCCTTCGCGACCGACCGCGATGGCATAGCGCCGCGCCGTCGAAAAGCTCTCGACGAGGTAGAGGCGACGAGCACTGGTATCGATGACGATCGTGCCCGGCTCATAACCCGAGAACGCAACGTCCTGCGGCACGAATTCCGGCTTCACCTTGAAAGGCCGCTTGGCGTCCTTCTTGGCCAGCGCCGAATCGAGCGCGCGGGTCTCGGGCAGGTAGCTGATCGAAGTCGTCCGGGCGCCGCCGCCGAAGAGGCCGTCGAACAGGCCGCCGCTGCTCGTCTGCTTTTGGCCGGGCTGCTCACTGCGCAGTTCACCATCGTTGCCGGTGGTGGCGATGTTCATGGCCTCAGCCGGGATAGGCTCCTCGGCATTGACCGGGATGACCGGCGCGACCGGCTCCAGCGGCGCGATGATCTTGGTGGTCTTCTTGGCCGGCTTGGCATCGGCGACTTCAGCCGGCGCGGCCGTACCCTTCTTCGCGAGCCATTCCTGGCGCGCCGCGTCAGCCTTGGCCTTGGCAGCCTCGCGCATTGCCAATTTGCGAGCCTCGAGCGCCTTATCCTGCGCCGCCTGCTTGTCGGCGGCGATCCTGGCCTCGAGCTTGCTGATCTGCGCGAGATCGTCCGAGGAAGGGGTTTTCTTCTTCTTGAGAAGCTTCAGCTGCGACGCGTCGCTCTTGGCGGCGACAACGGGAATTGCGTCGGTCTTCTCTACCGACGGTGAAGAGACCATGTTTGCCGGTCCGGCGATGGCCGCGGAACCCATGCCGAGGACGGCACAGACTCCCAGAAGGATGAAGCTGCGAAGCTGCATGGCGAAGATCCGATCGTTCAAAAGCAAGTTGCCCACGGCGTCGCCCGGCGCCCCCCAAGGACGCCGAAAAGTGCCGCGCGCAATCTATAATCGATTAGCCGTCATCGCCTCAAGCTGAGGCAGGCGCTACGCCCGGTTGAATCTTCGTGATCGGACGCGCATTTGCCGCGACTGTGTTCAAAGAACAACAGATCGCGGCCCGGTGCTTTACCGGCTACTGGTTCGGAACCTGCGGGGTGACCGGCAAGGTGACGCCGTTGGTCGCCGGCGGCGTGGTTGGATTCGCGGTCGCCGGTGCTGCCGGGGCAGGCGTTGTGGCCGGAGCCGGCGCGGTGGTGCCATTGGCAAGCGGCGTGGTGGTCGTCGTGCCGCCGGCCGGAGCCGCTGACTTGGAGGTGCCCACCGGCCCATTGGAGCCCGGCAGCTGGTTGAGCACGCCGTTGCCCTGGCTCGACGTCGCCGGACGATCGAGGATGTCGATCGGCTTCTCGCCGTAGCGGGCAATGATCGACAGCGCCAGCGACGTCACGAAGAAGGCCGCCGCCAGGATCGCGGTGGCGCGGGTCAGCGCGTTGGCGGCACCCCGCGCCGTCATGAAACCGGAACCGCCGCCGATGCCCAGGCCGCCGCCTTCGGAGCGCTGCAGCAGCACCACGCCGACTAGGGCGAGCACGACCATGAGGTGGACGACGATCAGTACGGTTTCCATAATTTATCCTGGCGAGGCCTTGCGCGACCGCGCATACGACCGATGATTTGGAGGCGGCTCCTTACAATGCTTTGGCGGCATTTCCAAGCCCGTGGCCGGGAATATGGGAAGCAATGCGGCCATTACAACGATTTAGGCCGCGCCAGCCTGCGGAGACGGTCTCTAAGCCATGTTCATGTAAGCTTCCGCGATGGCTAGGAAGTCCGCTGCCTTGAGGCTGGCGCCGCCGACGAGCGCGCCATCGACATTCTCGACGCCGAGCAGTTCCACCGCGTTGGACGGCTTGACCGACCCGCCATAGAGAATGCGCATCCTGGCCGCGGCATCGCCGAGCAACCCGGTCAGCTTGCCCCGGATGTGCGCATGTGCCTCGGCGACATCGGCGGCGGTCGGGGTCAGGCCGGTGCCGATGGCCCAGACCGGCTCGTAGGCGATGATGGTGTTGGCGGGAGTGGCGCTCGCCGGCACGGAGCCGTCAAGCTGGCGCGACAGGACATCGAGCGTGGCGCCTGCCTCGCGCTCGGCGCGCGTCTCGCCGATGCAGATGATGGCAACCAGCCCTGCCCGCCAGGCCGCCGATGCCTTGGCATGGACCATTGCATCGTCTTCGCCGAACAGCTCGCGGCGCTCGGAATGGCCGACGATGACGTGGCTCGCGCCGGCATCTTTGAGCATCTCGGCCGAAATCTCGCCTGTAAAGGCGCCGCTCTCCTTGGGATGGCAATCCTCTCCGCCAGCCCGCACCGGCGTGCGCGACAGGATCTCGGCGGCGCGCTGGAGCAAGGTCGCCGGCACGCACACCACCGCTTCGGTCTCCGCGTCGAGTCCGCTCATGAACCCGTTGCCGATCGACCGCAGCTCATTGAGCGAGGCGCTGGTGCCATTCATTTTCCAGTTGCCAGCGACAAGCGGGCGGATTCCAGGGGTCATGGGGCGCGTTCTCCGAGCGACATTAAGCAGCGCCCTCACTACCAAAATCAGGTCACAAAGCAATCGACAGTGGACCGGAAGGGCGCTATTGCGCTTGTTTCAAACTCGGCGCACGCGAAAATGCGCAAAAATCGGAAGTATGCATGCTTGGTATATTGAGAAGCGCGGCGGGCACCTGGGTCGCGAAGGCGTTGCTGTCCTTGCTGGTGGTTAGTTTCCTCGCCTGGGGCGCCACCACGCGCATGGTGGGCGGCGTGCTGGGAGGCCATCACGCGGTGATCACCGCCGGCGGCACGGAGGTCTCGATCAACGAGTACCGCCTCGCTTATGACCGCCAGCTCAGCCTTCTGTCGCAGCAATATGGCCAGCGCGTCACCCAGGAACAGGCCAAGCTGCTCGGTGTCGACAACCAGGTGCTGGCGCAGCTCGTTTCGGGCGCCGTGCTCGACGAGCAGGCGCGCAAGCTCGGGCTCGGCCTTTCCAAGGACCGGCTGGCCGAACTGACGCGTGAGGATCCGGCTTTCAAAGGGCCCAACGGCCAGTTCGATCGCCGGACCTTCGAATATCTCTTGCGCCAGCTGGGCATGCGGCCTGAAGACTATCTCAAGAACCGTGCGCAGGTGGCCGTGCGTCAGCAGATCGTCGAGGCAATTTCCGACGGACTCAAGGTTCCGCAGACCTTCCTGAAGGCGGTCTCGCTCTATCGCGGCGAGGATCGCACCATCGACTATCTCGTGCTGCCGAAGACGCTGGCGCAGCCGATCGAGGCGCCGTCCGACAGCGCCCTCAACGCCTATTTCGACGCCAACAAGAAGAACTACGCCGCGCCGGAATACCGCAAGTTCTCCTACGTCCGGCTGGAGCCGCAGGACATCATGGATCCGTCCGCGGTGAGCGACCAGCAGGTAAAGGACGATTACAACAAGAACATCGCGCGCTACACGACGCCCGAGATGCGCACCATCGAGCAGCTGGTGTTCAAGACGCCGGATGCGGCCAAGGCGGCCTACGATTCGCTGAAGGCAGGCGCCACTTTCGACAAGCTCGTCACCGCCGAAGGAAAGACGCAGGCCGACACGGTGCTCGGCACGCTGGCCAAGGACAAGATCGCCGACAAGGCGGTCGCCGATGCGGCTTTCTCGCTCAATGCCAACGAGGTGAGCCACGTCGTCCAGGGCGCCTTCGGTCCGGTGCTCCTGCGCGTCACCGAGATCAAGCCGCAGGTGGTGAAGCCGCTTTCGGAAGTGTCGGACCAGATCCGCAAGGACCTGGCGCTCGGCGAAGCAAGCCGCATCCTGCTCGACGTGCATGACAGCTATGAGGACACCCGCGCATCGGGCGCCTCGCTTGCCCAGGCCGCCGACAAGCTGAAGCTCAAGGTCGTCACCGTCGACGCCATCGACCGTACCGGCCAGCGGCCGGACGGCACCATCGTCAACGACCTGCCGGAATCGGCGGAGCTGATCAAGTCTGTGTTCGCGGCGGAGCCCAATACCGAGAACGAGGGCCTGACTACCGCTGACAATGGCTTCGTCTTCTACGAAGTGCAGTCGATCACGCCGGCGCGCGACCGCACGCTGGACGAAGTCCGCAAGAAGGTCGCGGCCGACTGGACGGAGGCCGAGACCGACAAGCGGCTCGACGCGAAGGCTCAGGAACTGGAAAAACGCCTCAAGGCCGGCACCACGCTCGACGTCATCGCCGGCGAGCTTAAGCTCGACAAACAGACCAAGCGCGGCCTGAAGCGCGAAGCCGACGATGCCGATTTCGGCAAGGAAGGCGCCGCGGCTATGTTTGGCGTCGGCGAAGGCGGCACCGGTTTGATCCCCTCGCCCACCGGCGACGGCCAGATCCTGTTCAAGGTCGCCGAGGTCTTCGAGCCGGCAGGCGCCGATGGCAGCGCGGTGCCGGACGACGCGCAGAAATCCTTCGGCGCCGGCATGTCCGACGACCTGCTCGACCAGCTGGTGGCGCAGTTGCAGTCGCAATATGGCGTTCGCATCGATCCGAACGCCGTTTCGCAAGCACAGACACGATGAGCGCTCTGAAGACACACATAGCCAAGGTCGCCACCGGCACCGCGCTTTCCTTCGACGAAGCGCGCGAGGCGTTCGACATCATCATGTCGGGCGATGCGACGCCCGGCCAGATCGGCGGCTTCCTGATGGCGCTGCGCGTGCGCGGCGAGACGGTGGGCGAAATATCCGGCGCCGTCGCCACGATGCGCGCCAAGATGCTGAAGGTGGAGGCGCCGCAAGGCGCCATCGACATCGTCGGCACAGGCGGCGACAATTCGCATTCGGTCAACATCTCGACCGCTTCGGCCTTCGTCATTGCCGCCGCCGGCGTGCCGGTCGCCAAGCATGGCAATCGCGGCCTGTCCTCGCTGACCGGCTCCGCCGATGTGCTGACGGCGCTGGGCGTCAAGATCGATATCTCGCCTGAAATGATCGGCCGCTGCATCCACGAGGCCGGCGTCGGCTTCATGTTCGCGCCGGCGCATCATCCCGCGATGAAGCATGTCGGGCCGACCCGCGTCGAGCTCGGCACGCGCACCATTTTCAACCTGCTCGGGCCGCTGTCGAACCCTGCCGGCGTCAGCCGCCAGATGGTCGGCGTCTTCCTGCCTGAGTGGATCATGCCGGTGGCCGAGACGTTGAAGGCACTGGGCGCCGACCACGCCTGGGTCGTCCATGGCGACGGCTATGACGAGATCACCACGACGGGCGAGACCCAGGTTGCCGAGCTTGCCGGCGGCGAGATCCGCAGCTTCGCCCTGACGCCGGAAGCCGTCGGACTGAAGCGGCACACAAAGGAAGAGCTTCGCGGCGGCGACGCGGCCTACAATGCCAAGGAACTGCGCGATATGCTCAGCGGCGTCGCCGGCGCCTATCGCGATACGGTGCTGATGAATGCCGGCGCCGGGCTGGTCGTGGCCGGCAAGGTGACGACGCTGGCCGACGGCATTGCGGCGGCGGCGCAAGCGATCGATAGCGGCCGCGCGCTTGGCGTGCTCGATAAGCTGATCGAGATTTCGAACGGATAAGGCCCTTGTCGGACATCCTGCGCAAGATCGAAGCCTATAAGCGCGACGAGATCGCCGCGGCGAAGCTCGCCGCGCCGCTGGCCGAAATCAAGATGAAGGCCAGGGACGCCGAGCCGCCACGCGGCTTCCTCGCGGCGCTGGAAGCCAAGCGCCGGGAGGGCGGTTTCGCGCTGATCGCCGAAATCAAGAAGGCCAGCCCTTCAAAGGGCCTGATCCGCGCCGATTTCGATCCGCCGGCGCTGGCCAGGGCCTATCAGAAAGGTGGCGCGGCCTGCCTTTCGGTGCTGACCGACGCGCCGTCCTTCCAGGGCGCGCCGGAATTCCTGACGGCGGCGCGGGCAGCGGTACGCCTGCCGGCCCTGCGCAAGGATTTTCTGTTCGATCCCTATCAGGTATTCGAAGCGCGCGCCTGGGGCGCAGACGCGATCCTGATCATCATGGCGAGCGTCGACGACGCGCTGGCCAGGGACCTTGAAGCGACCGCCTTCGAACTCGGCATGGACGCGCTGGTCGAGGTGCATGACGAAAAGGAAATGGAGCGGGCGCTTCGCCTCTCGTCACGGCTGATCGGCATCAACAACCGCGATTTGCGGACCTTCGTGACCAGCCTCGATGTTTCGGAGCGGCTGGCGGCCATGGTGCCGGCGGACCGGCTGCTGGTCAGCGAAAGCGGTATCTTCACGCATCAGGACTGCCGCCGGCTGGAGAAGAGCAAGATCGCCACTTTCCTGGTCGGCGAGAGCCTGATGCGGCAGGCCGATGTGGCTGCCGCGACCGAGCTTCTGCTGACGGGCAAGGCGCCGGCCGAGGCCGTTTGAGGATGCCTGCCCTCACCCATCTTGGCGCAAAGGGCGAAGCCAACATGGTCGATGTCGGCGACAAGGCCGAGACGACGCGCACGGCGATCGCCGAAGGTTTTGTCTCGATGCGGTCCGAAACGCTGGAGATAATTCTCGCCGGCGACGCCAAGAAGGGCGATGTGCTGGGCACGGCCCGTATCGCCGGCATCATGGCCGCGAAGAAGACGCATGAGCTGATCCCGCTCTGTCATCCGCTGCTTCTGACAAAACTTGCCGTCGAGATCGAGCCCGACCGTTCGCTGCCCGGCCTCAGGGTCACCGCGCTTGCCCGCGTCACCGGCAAGACCGGCGTCGAGATGGAGGCGCTGACCGCCGCTTCGGTTGCCTGCCTCACCATCTACGACATGGCCAAGGCGGCGGACCGCGGCATGGTCATTTCCGGCATCCGGCTGGTCGAGAAGACCGGCGGCAAGTCCGGCGACTACAAGGTGGATGCCTGATGGCTTTGGTCCCGGTCGCCGAGGCGCTCGAACGCCTGCTCGATGGCGCAGCACCTTTGCCTGGCGAAAGCATTCCGCTCGCCGAAGCGGCTGGGCGGGTTCTGGCGGAACCGGTTGTGGCGCTGCGCACGCAGCCGCCGTTCAATGCCTCCGCTATGGACGGCTACGCCGTTCGTTTCGCCGATGTCGCTTCGGCGCCGGCTGAGCTCGAGGTCATGGGCATGGCGCCTGCCGGACGCGGCTTCTCCGGAACCGTCGGAAAAGGCCAGGCCGTGCGCATCTTTACCGGCGCGCCGCTGCCTGAAGGTGCCGACACCATTGTCATCCAGGAAAACGTCCGCGATCTCGGCAACCGCCGGATCGAGGTGATGGAGCCGACCGCGGAAGGACGCAATGTCCGTCGCCGCGGGCTCGACTTCGGCCAGGGCGACGTGCTGCTCGAAAAGGGCCGCGTGCTCGATGCCGCGGCCCTTTCGCTGGCGGCCTCGGCCAACCACCCGGCCTTGAGCGTCGTGCGCCGGCCGCTGGTTGCGATCATCGCCACCGGCGACGAACTGTTGCCGCCGGGCAGCACGCTTGGCCCCGACCAGATCATTTCGTCGAATGCCTACGGCGTTGCCGCCGCCGCCCAGTCGGTCGAGGCGCGCGCGCTCGACCTCGGCATCGCCGCCGACCGGAAAGAGGCGATCGCCGCGCTGGTCAGGAAAGCAGTCGAGGCAAAAGCTGATGTCATCGTCACGCTCGGCGGGGCTTCCGTCGGCGACCACGACCTGATCCATGATGTGCTGACCGGCGAAGGCATGAAGCTCGACTTCTGGAAGGTCGCCATGCGCCCCGGCAAGCCGCTGATGTTTGGCCGGCTTGGCAATGTCCGTTGCATCGGCTTGCCTGGCAATCCGGTGGCAAGCATCGTCTGCTCGCAACTTTTCCTGAAGCCGCTGCTTGCCAGGCTCGGCGGCCGCGATCACCGGCAGGACGTGCGAACGGCCAGGCTGGGCGCCGCGATGCAGGCCAACGATCTCAGGCAGGACTACGTGCGCGCCGTCGTGCGCGAGGACGCCGGCACCCTGGTCGCGACTCCTTTCGGCATCCAGGACTCCTCGATGCTCAGGATGCTCGCCGATGCCAACGGCCTGATCGTGCGCCAGCCCTTCGCGCCTGCCGCGGAAGCCGGCGCCGAATGCAGCGTGCTGATGCTGCGCTAATACGTCGACGCAGTCGATCGTTGATACGTCAGCGAAGCCGATCGTTCACACGTCGACGCAGTCGATCGTTCACACGTCGGCGAAGCGATCGTTGATCCATCGACGCAGTGGATCGTAGTTCTACTCGTCGACCAGCGTACGGGTCAGGGGATGATCCGGATCGGCGAGCCCATCCACAACATCGAAATGATGCCGGTCCGGCTCGACCACTGAACGGGTTGCAGCGCCGAGCCCGGTCCAGATGTTGGCGAGCAACGCGCTCTGTCGCAGGAATTCGGAGCGCTCGCCGCCGCCGACCCAACAGGTGATGCGGGTTCCTTGCATGGGCCGAAGCAATGCGGGGCTTTCGCTCAATGCTTCCCGCTCGTCGATGTTCAAGGTCTCGTTCAGCGCGGTGAACATCAGCGGCCGAAGGTCGTGCAGACCTGAAATCGAAACGACCTGGCGTATGCGTCGCGCCACATCGGATGACAGCGGCGAGGCCGCGGTCACCATGCGGCTGGCGAGATGTCCGCCGGCCGAGTGCCCGGTCAGCATCAGCGGACCATCGATCATCGCTGCCGCCCTCTCGATCGCGGCCGCAACCTCGTTGACGATGCCACTGATCCCGGTCCGCGGGCAAAGCGTGTAGGAGGGCATGGCGACGGCAAAACCGCGGCCGACAGCACCTCCAGCCAGATGCGACCAGGAGGTCTTGTGCGACTCCATCCAGTAGCCGCCGTGGATGAACGCGACGAGCCCCTTTGGCGCGGTGGTCGGGAGAAACAGATCGAACCGGTTGCGCGGCGCTTCGCCATACATGATGTCGAGCCGCGCCCTGCCTTCTGCCACCAGCTTGTCGCGGAATTGCTGAGCCGGGCCATCCCAGGCCGCCGGCCAGCGGTCGCCACCCGCGATGTTCGCGCCATTGGCATAGGCATTGTTCCAATCCGCGATGCGATGTTCGACCAACCGTGCCTCCCAAGACGCGCAGCTTCATCCAGCAATGGCCGGCTGCAGGGATCACGTCAATGCTCCGGAACCAAAACATTTTAGGCTTGAGACAAATTTGGGCCGGTGCGATCCTGCCTTACGAACGGCCGACGACAGGAGGTCTGCCGAACGCCCAAGCCCGCCCACGCTCGCCCCAAGGCGGTGTCACGAAGGTACGGCCGGGTACGGCAAACCTCCTTGGGCAAAGCAGGGAGGATGACGGCTACATGCTTGGACCTTCAGCGCATACCGACACGTTCACGCGCGATCACCTGCCGCCGCCCGAGCAGTGGCCGGATTTCCTTCTGGATGGGTTCGACTATCCCGAGCGTCTCAACGCCGGCGTCGAACTGACCGACAGGCTGGTCGAGAAAGGTTTCGGCGATCGCACCGCGCTCATCGGCAATGGCCGCCGCCGCACCTATAAGGAATTGTCCGACTGGACGAGCCGCCTGGCGCATGCGCTGGTCGAAAACTATGGCGTGAGGCCGGGCAACCGGGTGCTTATCCGTTCGGCGAACAATCCCGCCATGGTTGCCTGCTGGCTGGCCGCCACCAAGGTCGGCGCCGTCGTCGTCAACACCATGCCGATGCTGCGCGCCGGCGAACTGGCCAAGATCGTCGACAAGGCCGAGATCGGCATCGCGCTTTGCGACACGCGGCTGATGGACGAGATGACGGCCTGCGCCAAGGAGAGCGCCTTCCTCAAGCAGGTCATCGGCTTCGACGGCACCGCCAACCATGACGCGGAGCTCGATCGCGCCGCGCTCGACAAGCCCGTGACCTTCAAGGCGGTCGACACCGGCTGCGACGACGTGGCGTTGCTTGGCTTCACTTCAGGCACGACCGGCGTGCCGAAGGCGACCATGCATTTCCACCGCGACCTGATGATCATCGCCGACGCCTACGCCCGCGAGATCCTCCAGGTGACGCCCGACGACGTCTTTGTCGGTTCCCCTCCATTGGCCTTTACCTTCGGCCTTGGCGGGCTTGCCATTTTCCCGCTCCGCGTCGGCGCGGCGGCGACATTGCTGGAGCAGGCGACGCCGCCCAACATGATCCACATCATCGAGACCTACAGGGCGACCATCTCCTTCACGGCGCCGACGGCCTACAGGGCGATGCTCAAGGCCATGGACGAAGGCGCTGACCTGTCTTCGCTGCGCGTCGCCGTGTCTGCCGGCGAAACGTTGCCCGCTCCCGTCTTCGAAGAGTGGACGCGAAAGACCGGCAAGCCGATTCTGGACGGCATCGGCGCCACCGAGATGCTGCATATCTTCATCTCCAATCGCTTCGACGACATGAAGCCCGCATCGACCGGCAAGCCGGTGGGCGGCTACGAGGCGCGCATCGTCGACGAGGAGATGCGCGAGTTGCCGCATGGCGCGACGGGAAGGCTGGCGGTGCGTGGGCCGACAGGCTGCCGCTACATGGCCGACGATCGCCAGAAGGACTATGTGCGGGATGGCTGGAACCTGACGGGCGACACCTTCGTGCAGGACGAAGACGGCTTCTTCCATTTCGCCGCCCGCTCCGATGACATGATCGTCAGCGCCGGCTACAACATTGCCGGGCCGGAAGTCGAGGCCGCGCTACTGTCGCATCCGGATGTCGCGGAATGCGCCGTCATCGGCGCCGAGGACGCCGAACGCGGCCAGATCGTCGAGGCGCATGTCGTGCTGGCGCCGGGCGCGGCGCCGGATGCCGCGACGGTCAAGCGTCTGCAGGATCACGTCAAGGCAACGATCGCGCCCTACAAATACCCGCGCTCGGTGAAGTTCATCGCCGCCTTGCCCAAGACCCAGACCGGCAAGATCCAGCGCTTCCGCCTGCGCGCCGAAAAGCCCCATTGAGCGAGAAAGCCCGATTCAGGTGACGGCCTCCTTGACCGCGAAGCGCGCTTCCCGCCAGACGCCGGTGCGCAGGATGTCTTCCAGCACTTCGACGGCCTCCCAGACATCCCGATAGCCGACATAGAGCGGTGTGAAGCCGAAGCGGATGGTGTATGGCGCGCGGAAATCGCCGATCACGCCGCGCTCGATCAGGGCGCGCATCACCTGGTAACCGTGCGGATGGGCGAACGACACCTGGCTGCCACGCTCGGCGCCATCGCGCGGGCTTTCCAGTTCGAGGCCGAAGGCGCCGCATCGGGCTTCGACAAGCCGGATGAACAAGTCCGTCAGGGCGATGCTTTTGTCGCGCACGGCATTCATGTCGACCTTGTCCCAGAGGTCCAGCGCTCCCTTCAGCGCCCGCATCGACAGCACCGGCTGCGTTCCGCACAGGAACCGGCGGATGCCCGTGCCCATGGCGTAGCCCTGCTCGAACGCGAAAGGCCGGGCGTGCCCCCACCAGCCGCTGAGCGGCTGGCGAATGTCGCCGTGGTGGCGATTCGCGGCGTAGATGAAGGCGGGCGCGCCCGGGCCGCCATTGAGATACTTATAAGTGCAGCCGACAGCGAAGTCGGCACTCGAACCATCAAGATCCACCGGCAACGCGCCTGCAGTATGGCAGAGGTCCCAAACGATCAGCGCGCCGGCTTCGTGGGCCTTGCGCGTCAAGGCCGCCATGTCGCGCAACCGGCCGGACTTGTAGTTGACGTGGTTGACTAGGATGACCGCGACTTGGCTGTCGATCAGCTCCTCGATCGTCGGGGCGTCGACACCTTCGAGCCGCAGCACCGTGCCGGGGCGCGTGGAGGCCACGCCCTCCGCCATGTAGAGATCGGTCGGAAAACTGTCGCCCTCGGCAACGATCACGGATCGGTCGGGCCGCATCGCCAGCGCCGCATGCAGGACCTTGTAGATGTTGATCGAGGTCGTATCGCAAACGACGGTCTGTCCGGCCGCCGCGCCGATCAGCCGCCCGAGCCGGTCGCCCAGTTCGACCGGCATTTGGAACCAGCCCGCGGTATTCCAGGCGCGGATAAGATCATGCGCCCATTCGCGCGTTGCCGCTTTCTCGATCTCGTCGAAAACCTCGGAGGACGCCGCACCCAGCGAGTTGCCGTCGAGATAGATCACCCCTTCCGGCAGGATGAAGCGATCGCGCAGGGCGCGCAGCGGATCCGCGGCATCCATCGCCTCGACTTCAGCACGGCCAGGAATTCCCCTCATCGCGTTACCGCCTCCATCTCGACCCAGCGCCGCTCGCAAATCGCCAGACGGCCAACGGCGGTTGTCTCACCCCAGTCGGCGTCGGGGCAAGAACCTTTCGTCCTGTGTTAGATGGTCCATAGACCGCGAGAACAGAGAACCGGCAAATCGCCGAAGTTGGCATTTTGGGTTCGTTTCGTTCACGGTGCAGCATGCGCAAAGGGTGGTCCACGCGGTCCGACCCGCGCTTTCGTGATGGCGCTGCCTGCTGTTTCAACTTAGGCAGTGCTGCAAAATCGAGCGGAATCAATGCCACCGCCCTACTGGCGGCGGCTGGCGTCCTCGAATGCAACATTGTTTCGGCAGCCTTAAGAAATTCATTAAACTTTAAACGGTTGCGGAACACAACTGGAACAGATAGTGTTTGTTCTGGGTTTGTTTTTCCGATTCTGGTTTCAGAACCCGTGGGGGCCGCCAATGCTGACGCGCAAACAACATGAACTCCTGATGTTCATCCATGAACGCCTCAAGGAGAGCGGGATCCCTCCATCCTTCGACGAGATGAAGGAGGCGCTGGACCTTGCCTCGAAGTCCGGCATCCACCGGCTGATCACGGCGCTGGAAGAGCGTGGCTTCATTCGCCGGCTGCCGAACCGGGCGCGCGCCCTCGAAGTCTTGCGCCTGCCCGACTCGATCGCGCCTGGCCTGAATGCCGCGAAGAAGTTCTCGCCAAGCGTCATCCAAGGCGGCCAAGGCAATCTCAACCGCCAAGTCAAGCCGGCAGCGCCTTCGCGCACGCCGACACCCAGCAATGACGACGACGCTGTTTCGGCCGTATCCATTCCGGTAATGGGCCGCATTGCCGCCGGCGTGCCGATCGACGCCATCCAGCACCAGACGCACTCGATCTCGGTGCCGCCGGACATGATCATGGGCGGCGAGCACTATGCGCTGGAGGTCAAGGGCGACTCGATGATAGAGGCCGGTATCTTCGACGGCGACACCGTCATCATCCGCAACGCCAATACGGCAAGCCCGGGCGAGATCGTGGTGGCGCTGGTCGACGACGAGGAAGCGACCTTGAAGCGGTTTCGCCGCAAGGGTGCCTCGATCGCGCTCGAGGCCGCCAATCCGGCCTATGAGACCCGGATCTTTGGACCGGATCGGGTCAAGGTTCAGGGCAAGCTCGTCGGACTTATCCGTCGCTACTGAGCAGGACCGCGCGGCGGTCTTCGCCGGAAATGCGTGACATCTATTCTGTCGGCTGCGGCGCGGCCGCCGGCTTTTCCGGTCGTTGATAGGGCGGCAGCCCCCTCGCCTCGCGTGTGTATTTCCGCTGCTCGTGCCAGGGACGATATGGTTCGTCGACCGCGTAGCGAACGGTTGGCCGGGCGGTCGCCGATTGCGGATCGAAGAAGATGGCGGCGCTGCCGTCGCGCGCCAGCTGCCGCTTGGTGACGACAAGCACGCGCGGATCGCGGCATGGGTTGTAGGCCGTTGCATCGTTGATGACGATGAGATCTGCGAACCCGCAGGCCGGTCGGGCGCTGCCGCGGTTCTCGGCAAGCGCGACGATGGCGCCGGAAGGATGCCGGCCGATGCAGAGGTCTCCGGTGCAGTAGAAGGGCGAGCCAAGCGGCAGGTCGACGGGATCGGCGATGTCGAGGGCGTCCTTGGCGAACGTCTCCGGCGGCACGATATCCTCGGCTTTCAGCGCTCGTTTCCAGTTGTCGGTGGTGAACTCGTTGGAGCGCGCGCGGTTGATCGCAAGCTCGCCGCCTCCGATCGGCATCGCCACCAGATGCGCGTCCTCCGAGACAAGCACATCCGGCGTGCGGACATGGGGAATGGCCAGCAGCGCCGCGAGCGCGAAGGGTACCGCGGCACAAGCCTGAGCCACGTGGTCGCCATCGTTGCGATGACAAGCGCGACCGTCGCCAGCAGCACCGACTGGATCGAGATCAGCCCGACGGCGTCGACCGGTGAGCGCTCGGATATCCACGCCGAAATAGCGATCATCGCCATCAGGCCCTTGCCCATGACAAAGAGGAAGGGACCGTCGAAGCCGAAGGGCATGGCCAGCGCGCTCAACACGGCGAACGGCATGACGATCAGCGAGACGATCGGCATGACCGCCAGATTGGCCAGCAGGCTGAGCGGCGACACGCGCTGAAAATGCCAGATCGCAAACAGCAACGTCGCGCTGCCCGCGATGAGCGACGTCACGGCGGCGCCACCCACTCCTATAGCCAGTTTTCGCGATACGAAGCCGAGAAACGAACGCTTTGCCGGCGCGGTCGTTTTGCCGGCGCGATAGTCGGCAAAGCCGGCATAGGCGCCAACGAGAGCCGCGGTGGCGGCGAAGGACATCTGAAAGCTCGGGCCGACCACTTCGTGCGGCGAGACCAGGATGACGGCGATGGCAGAGATCGCCAGGTTGCGCATGGTCAGCGCCGCGCGGTCGAAAAGCACGGCGACCAGCATCACGGCCAGCATGATGAAGCTTCGCTCGGCCGCGACCACGATGCCGGAGATCACCAGATAGGCGGCAATCGAGGCCAGCGCGATTGCAGCGGCATATTTCTTCACCGGTCGGCGTGACGAGAAATCCGGAAACAGCGCGAAGGCGCCGCGCAAAAGGACCATGATCGTGCCCGCGACAAGTGCCATGTGCAGGCCGGAGATCGAGATGATGTGGTAGATGCCGGTGCGCCGCATCGACTCGTTGATCGCTTCCGGAATGCCGGCGCGCACGCCGACGATCAGCGCCGCCGCGATCTCGCCTTCGGACCCGCCGATGGCGCTCCTGATATGGTCGGCAATGCCTTCGCGCGCGTTTTCGACAGCCGATGCGACGCGCGCTCCGAATGGCGCTTCTGCCGGGGCAATCAGCTTTGGATCGCCCAGGAAAAAGCCGCTGCCACCGATGCCGGCAAAGTAGCTGTCGAAGGAAAAGTCATAGCTGTCCGGCCGAACCGGGCCTGTCGGCGGCAGCAGCTTGGCATAGCCGGTCAGCATCGACCCGGCGATCATCTCTGGCGGGATTCTGCGTGCCGACAGCCTGACGCGGTTCGGCGCATAGCGCAGCTTGGGATGCTGCGTGGAAATCAGATCGATTGTCAGCCGGATGCGGCCGTTGGCCATCGCCTCGGCGGTGACGAGGCGCCCCGTCAGCCGCGTCTGGATTTCGGAACCCAGCATCGGGGTCGCCATCCGCAAGGTCTCCACCTTGGCCGCGAGAAAGCCCAAGGCGCAGAAAAACGCCGCCATGAAGACAAGGTGCGTTCTGTGCCGGGAACGCGAAACCGCCGCGCAGACAGCCACCAGGGCCACCGCCGCGAGCGGCCTGTAGAGATCGGGCTCAGTGTTCAGCGAGAAGTAGTAGATGACGCCGGCTGCCAGGAACACCGGCACCAGCAGGAAGCCGATGCCGCGGTCGAGCTCGGTGGCCGCCGCGGTGCCGACGCTTCGGTGGAGTGCAGGAAGCGAGGCGCGGCCAAGCTGTTTGCGGATCCGGCCGATGGTGGCTGTTGGCGAGACCGGCTGTATCCCGCCGTCACCGGACGGCAGAAGCTCGACTGGTGCACGCGGCTCCGGAAGCAAAACCGGCGCTATCTCTTCGGGCGCGGCATGGGCAAACATCAGGCGTTCGCTGACGCCAGCTGTCGTTCCCCCGCCCTCCTCCGCGCCCCGGCCACATCCAGCCATCGGGTCTGCCCCTTGCGCCCCAGACCGCCTATGCTACATGAACGCCGGTCGCGTGGAAGTCTGCGCGACACATGCATTTTTCAGTGCTTCCTCGAGAGTTCCATGTCCGACAAGGTCGTCACCCGCTTTGCCCCCTCGCCCACAGGCTACCTGCACATTGGTGGGGCGCGCACGGCGCTGTTCAACTGGCTCTATGCCAGGCACACCGGCGGCACGATGCTGCTGCGCATCGAGGATACCGATCGCGAGCGCTCCACCGAAGCCGCCACGGCCGCCATTCTCGACGGGCTGACCTGGCTTGGCCTCTCCTGGGACGGCGACGCCGTCTCGCAGTTCCAGCGCGCGCCGCGTCATCGCGAGGTGGCCGAGGAACTCGTGCGCATGGGCAAGGCCTATTACGCCTATGAGACGCCGGCCGAGCTCGAGGCAATGCGCGAGGCGGCCCGCGCCAAGGGCTTGCCGCCGCGTTACAACGGCCAGTGGCGCGACCGTGACCCGTCCGAGGCGCCGGCAGGCGTCAAGGGTGCGATCCGCATCAAGGCGCCGACCGAAGGTGTGACGATCGTCAACGACCGCGTGCAGGGCGAAGTGCGCTTCCCGAACAAGGATCTCGACGACTTCATCATCCTGCGTTCCGACGGCGTCCCGACCTACATGCATGCCGTCGTCGTCGACGATCACGACATGGGCGTCACCCACATTATCCGCGGCGACGACCACCTGACCAATGCCGCGCGCCAGACGGTGATCTACAACGCCATGGGCTGGGACGTGCCGTCGATGTCGCACATCCCGCTGATCCACGGCGCCGACGGCGCCAAGCTGTCGAAGCGGCACGGCGCCCTCGGCGTCGAGGTCTATCGCGCCATGGGCTATCTGCCCGAGGCTTTGCTCAACTATCTGGCCAGGCTCGGCTGGAGCCATGGCGACGACGAGGTGATGTCGGTCAAGGACATGGTCGCCTGGTTCGACATCGGCGACGTCAACAAGGGCGCGGCACGCTTCGACTTCGCCAAGCTCGAGGCGCTGAACGGCGTCCATATGCGCAAGATGGATGACCAGGCCCTGTTCGACATCTTCGTCGCCACCTTGCCCTATCTCGAAGGCGGGCCGGCGCTCGCGGCCAAGCTCGACGGCGGGCGCAAGGCGCAACTGCTTGCCGCCATGCCCGGCCTCAAGGAGCGGGCAAAAACCCTCGTGGAACTGGTCGACGGCGCGGCGTTCCTGTTCGCCGAACGGCCATTGCCGCTCGACGAGAAGGCGGCGGGCCTGCTCAACGCGGATGCGCGCGCGATCCTGCGCGGCGCGCATGGCGCATTGTCAGCCATCGAAGGCGACTGGAGCGCTGCCTCGGCCGAGGCTTCGATCCGCGACTTTGCGCTGGCCGGCGGGCATAAGCTCGGCGCCGTGGCACAGCCGCTCCGCGCCGCGCTTACTGGCCGCAGCACCTCGCCCGGCGTGTTCGACGTGCTTGCCGTGCTGGGCCGCCAGGAAAGCCTGGCGAGGATTGGAGATCAAATCGATTAGGAGCGAACTGGCCTAAGAAGATTGGCATTGAAAGGTGCGTTTCGCAGTGCAACATTAGGCCTTGGCCCAATCTGGCACGCACCTCCTAAAATGCGATTGGCAAGTTCGCGCATTCCGGTGATTTCGACGTGTCGTTTGCAGGAATTGCCTTGCCGGCATGAGGAAACATAAAGGAGTTTGGGAATGAGCGAAGCTGCGACAAAACTGGAACCGAGCGGCAAGGCGCATGAGTCGACCGCCAGGCTCGAACTCGCCGGCAAGACCCATGAATTCAAGGTGCGAAGCGGGTCGACCGGGCCTGACGTGATCGATATCGGCGCGCTCTACAGCACGACCGGCGCCTTCACCTACGACCCCGGCTTCACCTCCACGGCAAGCTGCGAATCGGCGATCACCTTCATCGACGGCGATGCCGGCATCCTGCTGCATCGCGGCTATCCGATCGACCAGCTTGCCGAACATGGCGACTTCCTCGAGGTCTGCTACCTCCTGCTCTACGGTGAACTCCCGACCAAGGCGCAGAAGGAAGACTTCGACTATCGTGTGACGCGCCACACCATGGTGCATGAGCAGATGTCGCGCTTCTTCACCGGCTTCCGCCGCGACGCGCATCCGATGGCTGTGATGTGCGGCGTGGTCGGCGCGCTATCGGCCTTCTATCACGACTCGACCGACATCTCGGATCCCTACCAGCGCATGGTCGCCTCGATGCGCCTGATCGCCAAGATGCCGACCATCGCGGCGATGGCCTACAAGTACCATATCGGCCAGCCCTTCATTTATCCGAAGAACGAGCTGAACTTCGCCGCCAACTTCCTGCACATGTGCTTTGCGGTGCCTTGCGAGGAATACAAGATCAATCCGGTGCTGGCGCGCGCCATGGAGCGCATCTTCATCCTCCACGCCGACCACGAGCAGAACGCCTCGACCTCGACCGTCCGTCTTGCCGGCTCGTCAGGTGCTAATCCCTTCGCCTGCATCGCCGCCGGCATCGCTTGCCTGTGGGGCCCGGCGCATGGCGGCGCCAACGAAGCGGCGCTCAACATGCTGGGCGAGATCGGCCATGTCGATCACATTCCGGAGTTCATCGCTCGCGCCAAGGACAAGAACGACCCGTTTCGGCTGATGGGCTTCGGCCATCGCGTCTACAAGAACTACGATCCGCGCGCCAAGATCATGCAGAAGACCGCGCATGAGGTGCTGGGCGAGCTCGGTATCAAGGACGATCCGCTGCTCGACATCGCAATGGAGCTGGAGAAGATCGCGCTGACCGATGAATACTTCATCGCCAAGAAGCTCTATCCGAATGTTGATTTCTATTCCGGCATCACACTGAAGGCGCTCGGCTTCCCCACCACCATGTTCACCGTGCTGTTCGCGGTCGCTCGCACCGTCGGCTGGATCGCCCAGTGGAAGGAAATGATCGAGGATCCGCACCAGAAGATCGGTCGCCCGCGCCAGCTTTACACCGGCGCCACGGAACGCGATTATGTGCCGATTGCCAAAAGGTAGGAATTAGTGAGTAGGCAGTAGGCAATAGGAAATGACACCTACTGCCTACTGCCTACTGCCTACTGCCTACTGCCTACTGCCTACTGCCTTCCTGATACACCCCATCACCACCTCCGCGGCGATCTCGCCGGAGGGCCGCTCGGTCGCCATGCGCCGGGCGATCTCGGCAAAGCCGGCCTTTTGCCAGGCGCGCATGCCGGTGTCGGCAAACAGGGCTTCCAGCTGCCGGGCCAGATTCTCCGGCCTGATATACTGATCATAAAACTCCGGAACGAGAGCACGATCGGCAATCAGGTTGGGCAGCAGGGCCGACCAGACGGTCACCAGACGCGGCACAAGGAGGTGCGCAATCGGATCGAGCTTGTAGCAGGACACCATCGGCACGCCGGACAGAGCCAGTTCGAGCGACACCGTCCCCGAGGCGATGAGGGCGGCATCCGCCTTGCCGAAAGCCTGCCATTTGCGCTCGGGATCGAGGATGATCTCCGGCTTGTCGTCCCAGCTTGCGATCGATGTCCTGACCAGATCGGCGACATGCGGCACGGTGGGCAACAACAGGCGCAAGCGATGTCCGCGTTGGTGCAGGATCGACATCGTCTTGCCGAACGGCTCGATCAGCCGGCGCACTTCACCCTGTCGCGAGCCCGGCAGCACGAGCAGCGTCTTTACACGGTCATTGGAAAGGTCTCGCGACAGGCTTTGCGCCTTGGCGGCGCCAAGCGCGAAAGGGTCCTTCGCCAGGCGATGCCCGACATAGGTGCCGGGTGGCCCGCCGAGACGAGCGAGCGCCTTCACCTCGAATGGCAGGATGCATAATATGTGGTCGACATAGGGCTTCATCGCCGCCGCCCTGCCCGGCCGCCAAGCCCAGACGCTCGGGCAGACATAATGGACAATGGGGATCGCCGGATCGGCGGCGCGCACTTTCCTGGCCACGCGTAGCGAGAAGGCCGGGCTGTCAATGGTTACGAGACAATCGGGTTTCTCAGCCGCGATCGCGCTCGCGGTCTGTCCGATTCGCCTGACCAGGCGCGGCAGATCGCGCAGCACGTCGCTGAACCCCATCAGCGCGATTTCACTGCCGTCGAACAAAGATGCCAGTCCGCGTGCCTGCAGATGACGGCCGCCGATGCCTACAAGCCTGATGTCGCGGCCTGTCGTCCGTTTCAGCGCCTCGACGATGTCGGCGCCGAGCAGGTCGCCCGATTCCTCGCCGGCGACGATCGCGATCTTGAGCGGCTTGTCAGAGACCATTAGCCGGCTCCCCATTTGCCGGCTGCATTGCGGGCAGACCGATGACAAACAGGCCGAGCGCATTGGCGCGCGCCAGCGTTTCGGGCCCTTCGAGAATAAGCGAACGGCCGGCCTCGACGGCTATGCCGGCAAGGCCTGCCGCATGCGCAGCCTCGACCGTCTGCGGGCCGATGGTTGGCAGGTCGGCGCGCAATTCCTGGCCGGGCTTGGCGCATTTGACCAGCACGCCGCGCGCCTTGCCGGCCAGCCTGCCGTGGCCGCGCAGCTCGCGCATTCTGTCGAGCAGGCCGGCGGTGCCTTCAATGCCTTCCAGCGCGACGGCTCGGCCTCCAATCGCAATCGCTGCCTGGCCGATATCGAGCGCACCGATGGCCTTCGCCGCCTTATGGGCGGCCTCGATGTCGCGCCAGTCAGACCGGTTTGGCTCGGCCGTCGTCAACGAGCCTTCGCTAGCCGTCAGTTCCGGAACGACCTCGTGCGCGCCAACGACCTTGACGCCTCGCTTTTCGAGCGCCTGGGTCAACATCTTCAGCAGGCCATCGTCACCGCGTCGCAAAGCTCTGACCACGGCGGGAATTATCGCCAGCAGACCAAATGTCGGCTTTATCCTGCTCAGCCGCGGCCGTCGCTTGATCTCGCCGGCAAGGACAAGGTGCGTGATGCCCCGCCGCTTCAGCAACGGAAACAGCAGCCCGATGTCTTCCAGCGCGAGTTTTTCCTGATCGTAGGCCGCGAAGTCCGCCTCGCGGTCGACCTCACCGGCGGCGATGATGATGAAGGGCACAAACCCGTGCTTGACCAGGCCATCCGCGACTTCGACGGGCAGGCTGCCACCGCCGGCAATGATGCCGACCCTGGAGCCAGGCGCGAGTACAAGGCCTGCCTTGGCCGGCTCAGCCCTCGTCATCGCCATTGTCATCGTCACCCTTGAGTGACGGCACGGCAAAGTGCCGTTTGCCGCGACTGGTGATGAAATCGATGATCTTCATGGCCGTTGGCGACCCGGCGAACTCCGCCTTGGCGAGCTCGACATTCTCGCCGACGGTGCGGGAACGATCGAAGATCGTCCTATAGGCCTTGCGCAGCAGGTAGATCTCGGAACGCGGCAGACCGGCGCGTTTGAGGCCAATGATGTTCAAGCCGCGCAGGCTGGCGCGGTTGCCAACGGCAATGGCGTAGGGGATGACATCGCCGACAACCGCCGAGCAGCCGCCGATGAAGGCGTTGTCGCCGACGCGCACGAACTGGTGAACGGCGGTCAGGCCGCCGATATAGACATTGTCGCCGATCTCGCAATGGCCGCCCAGCGTCGCGCCGTTGGCGAAGGTGGCGTTCTTGCCGACGACGCAATCATGGGCGATGTGGGCGTAGGCGAGGAAGTTGCCGTTGTCGCCGACAGTTGTCTCGCCACGGCTGGTGTCGGTGCCGACATGCATCGTGACGCCTTCACGGATGGTGCAGTTCTCACCGATGACCAGAGTGGTGCGTCCGCCCTTGTGCTTGGTGTTCTGCGGCGGCGCGCCGAGCGTCGCCATCGGATAGACCTTCGTCCCGGCCCCGATGGTCGTGGCGCCCATCACCGATACATGGCTGGCCAGTTCGACGCGATCGCCGACGATCGAATCGGCGCTGATATGGCAGAAGGGCCCGATGCGGACGCCTTCACCGAGCCGGGCTCCTTCTTCGACGACCGAGGAAGGATGGATGGATGTCTCGACTTTCATGAGCATTTCGAACCGTCAGCCGGTAACCATCATGGCCGAAACCTCGGCTTCGGCGGCTTTCGCGCCGTCAACCATCGCCTCGCAGGCGAATTTCAGCAGGTTGCCGCGCTTCTTGATCTTTTTGACGTGGATCCTGAGCTGATCGCCCGGAACGACCGGTTTGCGGAATTTCGCGTTGTCGATGGTCATGAAATAGACCAGCGACGGCTTCTCGGTGTTGAGGCTGCGAATGCAGATCGCGCCCGCGGTCTGGGCCATGGCCTCGATGATGAGCACACCGGGCATGACGGGCTGCTGGGGAAAATGGCCCTGGAAATGCGGCTCGTTGATGGTCACGTTCTTGATGCCGACAGCGGACTCGTCGCCGTCTATGTCGACGATGCGATCGATCAGCAGGAACGGATAGCGGTGCGGCAGGAGCTTCATAAGCCCCATGATATCGACCGCGTCGAGTGTCGTTGCCACCATGTCAGCCATTTCCGTCGCCTTGCTTGCGCGTCCTGGCCATCCTGCGCAACATCGCTATCTCGCGCATGGCTTCCGCCATGGGCTGCGCCGGGTAACCTCCCCAGATCTCGCCTGCCGGCACGTTGTTCATGAATCCACTTCTCGCAGCAAGTTTGGCCCCGGGTCCGATGGTCAGATGATCGGCGAGGCCGACACCGCCACCCATGGTGACGTTGTCGCCGACGACGACGGAACCGGAAATACCCGAAAGCCCGGCTATAATGCAATTGCGGCCGATGCGAACATTGTGGGCGATCTGCACCAGATTGTCGATCTTGGTGCCTTGGCCGATGATGGTGTCGGACATCGCGCCGCGGTCGACGGTCGAGTTGGAGCCGATCTCGACATCGTCCTGGATGACGACGCGGCCGATCTGCGGCACGCGTTCAGGTCCCTTGGCGCCGCCGACGAAGCCGAACCCGTCCTGGCCGATCCGCGCGCCGCCATGGATGATCACGCGATTGCCGACAAGCGCATATTGAATGCTGGCGCCGGGGCCGATGAAGCCGTCGCGGCCGATCTGGCAGGAACGGCCGACAACGGCGTGAGGCGCAATGACCGTGCCGCTGCCGATGGATACGCCGGGGCCGATCACTGCGCCGGCCTCTACGATCGCCCCCTCTTCGACATGCGCCGACGGATCGATGAACGCATGCGCCGATATGCCGGTTTCTCCGGTCATTGGCCCTGGAGTGGCGGCCTGCGGAAACAACAGCCGCCCGACCATTGCGAAAGCCTGTTGCGGACGTGGATGCATGAGCACCGCGATGCCCGGCGGCGCCTTGCTGGCAAAATCGACGGGGCACAGGACCGCGGCCGCCCTGAGCGACTGCATCAAGGCGAAATTGCGCTTGCCGTCGACAAAGACGAGCGCGCCATCGCCACCCTCGTTGGCGGGAGCCAGCGCCTCGATAGCAATTTCGGCCTGCGCGGAATCGAACAGGCTGGCGCCGGTCAGATTCGCGACCTCGCCAGCCGTATACCGGCGTGAAGGCGCGAAGAACACCGGATCGGTCATTCCAGAAGCAATATCCAGCTGGGTCGGATCAGTCCACTCCGGGCCGTCAGCCGGCCCGGAACCATTCGCAACCACGAAATCAGAAGCGGGTCGCGATACCGAAGTTGAATTCCTGCACGTTGTCGGTCGACTCTTTCTTGACCGGGATCGCATAGTCGATGCGGATCGGGCCGAACGGGGAAGCCCACATCAGGCCGACACCGACCGACGCGCGGAGCTTCATGCCGACGGAATCCGGGTTAACGCCGGCAAGTTTGTTGCCATAGAGCGTCGCCGCATCAGCGAACACAGCACCGCGCAACCCGAAGCTCTCCGGAATAACCGGAAGCGGGAACTGGGCTTCTGCCGAGGCATTGAAATAAGTCGTGCCGCCAAGGTGATCACCACTGCTGTCATTGGCCACAGGACCCATGCCGCCATACTCGAAGCCGCGGATCATGCGATCGTTGCTCTGGAAGAGATCGAAGATACGGAGATCGCCATTGCCGTAGCCCGCAATGTAGCCTGCTCCGCCCGAGACCAAGCCGACAAGGTCAAGCTGTTCCGACAAGGTCTGGTATACGCTCGCACGCCCGGTCACCTTCACCCATTTGGCGTCGCCGCCCAAACCAGCGAACTCGGTCGTGCCGGTGACATAAAGCCCTTCATGCGGGTTCTTCATATCGTCGATGGTGTTGTAGACCAGACCGAGGCTGACCGACGACTTGAGCCAAGGGCTTTCCGCAACGCCGTCGACGATCGCCTGCGAGATCGTGCACGGGCTGCCATTGGTGAAGACGCCACCTACCAGACAGCCATCGGCAATCGAATATTTCTCTTGCGATATATTGTACGCCAGCTGCGTCGAAATGTTGTCGGTGATCGGCAGACCGAATCGGACGGTCGCGCCGGTGGTGTCCGTATTGTAGTGATTGTACTCGCGGGTCGACTTGTAGATGTCGAAACCCGCCGCGATGCGCCGGCCGAGGAAATAAGGCTCGGTGAAAGAGATGGCGAAGTCGCGCGAATGCTTGCCGCCGCCGGCGGACAGCTTGATGTACTGGCCGCGGCCGAGGAAGTTGCGCTCGGTGATCGAGCCCTCGATGGATGGGCCAGGCGTGTCGCCGCCGGTCGAATAGCCGGCGCCGACCGAGAACTCGCCGGTCGACTTCTCGACCACGGTGACCACGAGCACGACCTGGTCAGGGGCCGAGCCAGGCACGGTCGAAATGTCGACGGACTGGAAATAATCAAGGTTTTCCAGCCGCTTCTTCGCGCGCTGGATGAGAACCTGGTTGAAGGCATCGCCTTCGCTGACATCGAATTCGCGACGGATGACATAGTCGCGCGTGCGGTCGTTGCCGCGGATCTCGATACGCTCGACATAGGCCTTGGTGCCCTGGTCGATGGTGTAGACGACCGAAATGGTGTGGTTCTCGAAATTACGGTCGCCGCGCGGCGTCACCTGGGCGAAGGCATAGCCCGAACCCGCGACCTTTTCGGTCAACGCGACGATCGAATCCTCGACGTCCTTGGCGTTGTAGACGTCGCCCTTGTGGGTTTCGACCGCGGACTCCAGCGACTTCGAGTCGACTTCCGGGATGGTGCTTTCCACGCTGACGTCGCCGAACGTATAGCGGTCGCCTTCCTGCACGGTGATGGTGACCGTGTATTTGTTGGTGGTGTCATCAAGCTCGCCGACGGCCGAGACGACCTGGAAGTCGGCATAGCCGTGATTGTAGTAGAAGCGGCGCAGCAGTTCCTGGTCGGCGCGCAGCTTGTCCTCATCATAGACGTCGTCGCGCAGCACGAAGGACAGCCAGGACGAGCGCTTGGTGTTGATGACATCCGACAGGCGGCGGCTGGAATAAGCGTGGTTGCCGACGAAATTGATCGCCGCGATCTGGGTGCGACCGCCTTCGTTGATGTTGAAGACCACGTTCACGCGGTTGTCGCCGAGATCCATGATCTGCGTGGTCACGGCGGCGTCGTCGCGGCCGATGCGCTTGTAGGCGGCCTTGACCGCCTCGACGTCGGCATCAAGCGCCTGCTGAGAGAAGGTCGCGCGCGGCTTCAGCTGGATGGCGGCCTGGAGCGCGTTGTCCTTCAGCTTCTTGTTGCCCTGGAACAGGACCTGGTTGACGACCTTGTACTCGGAAACCTTGACGACCAGGCTCGAACCGACCTGGTTGATCTGAACGTCCGAGAACAGACCGGTGCCAAACAGCGCCTTGACGGCGTCGTCGATATCGGAGCTGGAGAAGGGCTTGCCCGGCTTGATCGAGATGTAATTGCGGATGGTTTCCGCATCGACCCGCTGGTTGCCGCTGACCTCGACACGCGAAATGACCGCGGCCTCAGCCACGGACGTGGCAGCGAACTGCACTGCGAGCGCGCCTGGCACGACCAGAGCGGCGGACAAAGCCGCCGCGGATGCGGCGCTCAGAAACTTGGATGCTGCCTTCATCGGGCTTTTGTACCTTTTTCTCGTAGTCCCCACGGCGAGAAAACCGGACGTGCGGTATTTTCCCTTACCGTATTAACCGGATTTTCCCTACACGCAAGGCTCCCGGTTAATTTGTATTTACTTAACCGTACCGCGTGGCTTTCGCGTCACGCATATCCCCACGCATGGTAAACGGCATCTCAATGCGACCGGGTCTGAAGCCAAATTTCTTCATGATTTCAGCATCCAAACAGATCATTCCAAAACACGAAGCCCATGAAGCCGAGCACCAGGAACAGCCCGGTCCTATAGGCCATCTCCATCATTCGCTCCGAAACCGGTCGCCTTATGACGGCCTCCACGCCGTAGAACAAGAGGTGGCCGCCGTCGAGAGGGGGAATCGGCAGGAGATTGAGAAAACCTATCCCGACTGACAGAAATGCAACAAGCTGCACCAACCACTCGAAGCCGAGTTTGGCCGCCTGTCCCGACATCTTCGCGATCTTGATCGGACCGCCCAGTTGGCATTTGTCCTCGCGTCCCAGCGCAAAGCGCTGCAGGAACTGGCCGGTGCGCTCGATCACATGCCCGGTTTCCTCCACCGCCGCCACCACGGCGCCGGCCGGCGTATAGGAGATCAGGCGCGGCTGGCCGAGTTCGGCGTTGTTGACGACGCCAATAACCGCGACCTTGATCTTGTTGCCCAGCGCATCCTGCTGCTCCATGGGCTCCGGCGTGGCCGTAACGTCGATTTCCTTGCCGTCGCGCAGCATGGTGAAGGTGATGGCGTCGCCCGCCCGGCCCGAAACCAGCCGCTGCACGTCGGCAAAGGTCTCCACCTTGCTGCCGTCGACTTTGACGAATCGGTCGCCTGGCTGGATTCCAGCCTTTTCCGCCGGGCTGCCCTTGGTGACTTCGGCGACTGTCGGCTCCAGGACTGGACGGCCATAGAGGGAAAACAGCACCGTGAACACGGCGATCGTCAGCAGAAAATTGAACAGCGGCCCGGCAACGACGGTAGCAGCCCGCTTCCATATGGGTTGCGTATGAAAGGCGACCTCGCGCTCGGCTTCCGTCAGCGATTCGAGCTCTTCGGTGCTCGGCTGGCTCGACGTCGCGTTCATATCGCCGACGAATTTGACGTAGCCGCCAAGCGGAATGGCGCAAAGCTTCCAGCGCGTGCCGCGGCGATCGTAGAAACCGAAGATCTCAGGGCCGAAGCCGATGGAAAAAGCCTTCACCCCGATGCCGCACCAGCGGCCGACCAGATAGTGGCCCATCTCGTGGACGAAAACGACCACGGTCAGCACGAACAGGAACGGCACCAGCGTGCCAAGGACGAAGCCTTGTGTGCTGAAGACCGCGTGAAAAATGTCGTTCAAGTCATGCCCTCAAATTCGCCCACGCGCGACATTCCACCGCGACTGTGGCATCAATCCGGGCGAATCCGTGGCTCGCGCCATTTTTCGCCTTACCGCGTCGTTCAGTTCGGAAACAGCCCCAATGCCGGATGCTCGGCGCCCGCCGCGATCCAGCCCATGACGTACAGCGCGAACGCGGCCGCGACAAGCCCGTCCACCCTGTCCATGACGCCGCCATGGCCGGGAATGAGGTTGCTCGAATCTTTGGCGCCGTGCCGGCGCTTGACCCATGATTCGAACAGGTCGCCGATCTGCGAAACGATCGAAAGAGCGAGCGCCACGAGGCCAAGCTGGACGAGATTGCCGGCCCCGGCCGCAACTGCCAGCAGCAATCCGGCAACAACGCCGCCTGCCGCGCCGCCAAGCGCGCCGCTCTGCGTCTTGCCGGGTGAGATCGACGGCGCGAGCTTGGGGCCGCCGACCGCGCGGCCGACGAAATAGGCCCCAATGTCGGTCGCCCAGACCACGGCGAACAGGAAGAGAATCGCAATCAGCCCGGAATGATTGTCGTCACGGAGAAAAGCGAGCGAAAAGCCGGAAAGAGCCGCATAGGCAAGTCCAGGGGCTTCCCAGGACGCAGCCCCCTTGATCCGAGCGGCAATGGCCGCGACCGCCACAAGGATCGCGACGAGCAAGAGCAGCCACAAGGCTGGCAGCCCAGCGATCAGCGCGCCGATGAAGACCAGAATCAGGGTTTCCGGCAGGAAGCCGAGAGCCGCGCCGCTCCCGGCGCGCGCCATGCGCGTCCATTCATAGAAGATCAGCGCAGCGATTCCCGCGCTAAACAGCCGGAACGGCAACCCGCCGAGCCAGGTGAGCGCAAGCGTCAGCGCCGCCATCACGATTGCCGAGATGACGCGCTGCTTGAGGTTGCTCATTCGTGGCGGCGCCTAAAGCGCGACATCGCGGGCGGCAAGCCCGCCGAAGCGTCGTTCGCGGCCGGCAAAGTCGCGCAAGGCGTCGGCCAGGTGCTCGCGGCTGAAGTCCGGCCAATAGCAAGGCAGGAAGACGAGCTCGCTATAGGCCGCCTGCCAGAGAAGGAAGTTCGACAGCCTGAGTTCGCCGCTGGTGCGGATCACCAGCTCGGGATCGGGAATGCCCTTTGTGTCGAGCGACGCGGCAAAACTTTCCGCCGTGATCGCGTCGCTCGCCATGTCGCCGCGCGCGACGGCATCCGCTAGCTTGCGCGCCGTGCGCACGATCTCGTCACGGCCGCCATAGTTGAAGGCGATCACCAGCGTCAGCGACTCGTTGCCGGCGGTCAGCGATTCGGCCTCCTGCAGCAGTCCCCTGATGTCGGGCTGCAGCCCCTCCTTGTCGCCGATCACCCTCACCCGCACGCCGTTCTGGTGCAGTTCGGCGAGATCGCGGCGGATGAACAGCTTCAACAGACCCATGAGGTCGCTGACCTCGGTTTTCGGCCGCGACCAGTTCTCCGAGGAAAAGGCGTAGACGGTCAGGTAGGAGATGCCAAGCTCGGGCGCGGCGCGGACCGTCTTGCGCAGGGCCTCGACGCCGGCGCGGTGTCCGGCAAGGCGCGGCAGGCCGCGCGCCTTGGCCCAGCGTCCGTTTCCATCCATGATGATCGCGACATGCGCGGGCGTTGCCATGGTCTCGCTTTCGAGCCGGAAAACCCGACCCCTAAACCTGCATGATTTCAGCTTCCTTATCGGAAAGCAGGTGATCGATGGTGCTGATCGTCTCGTCGGTCAGCTTCTGCACCTGGTCGGAGCGCTTGCGCTGATCGTCCTCGCTGATGGTGCCGTCCTTTTCCGCCTTCTTGAGGAAATCCATCCCGTCGCGACGGACATGGCGCGCGGCGACACGGGCATTCTCGGCATAGCCGTGCGATATCTTGACCAGTTCCTTGCGGCGTTGCTCGTTGAGCTCGGGCAACGGAATCCGCAGATTGGTGCCGTCGACGATCGGGTTGAAGCCGAGATTGGCTTCGCGGATGGCGCGGTCGACCGCGCTGACCATCGACTTGTCCCAGACCGAGACCGAAATCATGCGCGGCTCAGGCACTGTCACATTGGCCACCTGGTTGATCGGCATCGTCGTACCGTATGCCTGCACCTGGACGGCGTCGAGCAGGTTGCTGGACGCCCGGCCGGTGCGCAGCGAAGCCAGATCGTGCTTGAAGGCGGCGATCGCCCCGTCCATGCGTCGCTTCAGGTCTTCGAACTCGCCACTCATGATCATCTCCTCGACCCGTTCGCCGGGTTCACTGCTTCTATCGTTATTTGGTCCAGGATTCCGTAGCCGCGTAACGGATCCCGGCGCCTGTTACTTGTCCGTGACGACCGTGCAATGGCCGCCGCCCCTCAGAATATCGCCGAAACCACCTTTTTCGTGGATCGAATAGACGATTATCGGAATGTTGTTTTCGCGCGCAAGTGCAATCGCGGCGGTGTCCATGATCGCAAGCCCGCGTTTGATGACTTCCGCATGGCTGATACGATCGAAACGGACCGCATTCGGGTCCTTCTTGGGGTCGGCCGAATAGACCCCGTCGACCTGCGTGCCCTTGAACAAGGCATCGGCGCCGATCTCGGCGGCGCGAAGGGCCGCGGCCGAATCGGTGGTGAAGAAGGGATTGCCGGTGCCGCCGGCAAAGATGACGACCTTGCCCTGGTTCATGTAGGCGGTCGCCTGGCGCTGGGAAAAGCTCTCGCAGAGCTCCGGCATGGCGATCGCCGAAAGCACGACGGCGTCGACGCCGATCTTGTTGAGCGAGGTGCGCAGCGCCAGCGAGTTGATGACGGTGGCGAGCATGCCCATGTGATCGCCGGTGACGCGGTCGCCGCCCTTCGAGGCCACGGCGACGCCGCGAAAGATGTTGCCGCCACCGATGACGACGCCCACTTCCACGCCTAGCGCGCGCGCCTCGGCGATGTCGGCGGCGATGCGGTCGACGACCGAGACGTCGATGCCGAAATGCTGCTCGCCCATCAATGCTTCGCCGGAAGCTTTCAGCACGACACGTCGATAGAGGGGCTTCACCGTCATCTCATTCCTCGAAATCTCGGCGCGGCAATTTTGGAGGCGAAACCGCCCCCGCTTCATCCGGCGATGCTGTCATGACGGGTTGACCCGATACACGAAGGGCGCGGCGATGTCACGCCGCGCCCTCGTGCAAAATTCCAGGCTTTTTGGGTCAGTTGCCGCCTTTTGATCAGTTACTTGAGATGCTGACCGCCTCGCCTTCGATCATGACGGGAGGCGAATAACCGGCCGGCTTGTCGCCGGTCACGGCGCCGCCGGTCACCCGGACCTGAATCTCGGAGCCGAAATAGGAATGCGGGAACGGCGCAGGCGTGGCGCTGACCTTTTCCAGCCGGGCGCGAAGTTCGGCGGGAATCGAAAAATCGAGCGCGCCGAGATTATCCTCGATCTGCGCAGGCTTCGTCGCTCCAAGGATGACGGAAGCGATGCCCGGCTGCGTCGCCGCCCAGTTGAGCGCGACCTGGGCCATGCTGCGGCCGAGCTCGGCGGCCACCTTCTCGAGTTCCGCCACGATCGCCCAGTTGCGGTCGCTGAACTTCTGGAAGCCGGGATGCGTGGTGTTGCGGAAACCGTCGAGCCGCCCGGCGTTTCCGGCTTGCGTCGGTCTGTATTTGCCGCTGAGCAGGCCGCTGGCCAAAGGGCTCCACGCCATGATGCCTGCGCCATGACGGGTGGCGAACGGCACGTATTCATGTTCGATGGCGCGCTCGGCCAGCGAGTATTCGAGCTGCAGCGCCGAGACCGGCTCGTAGCCGCGCAGTTCGGCGATCGCCTGGGCGCGACCGGCATACCAGGCCGGCACGTCGGAGAGGCCGATATGGCGCACCTTGCCGGCGCGAACGAGGTCGTCCAGCGTGCGCAGCACCTCCTCGGCCGGGGTGATCCTGTCCCAGACATGCAGAAGGTAGAGGTCGATATAGTCGGTGCCGAGCCGTTTCAGCGACGCCTCCACGGCGCGCATGACGTTCTTGCGGCCGTTGCCGCCGGCATTCGGATTGCCGGCATCGGAATTCATGGTGAATTTGGTGGCGATCACTGCCCTGTCGCGCAGGCCCCGCTCGGCGACGAACTCGCCGAGCCAGGTCTCGGCGGTGCCCCCGGTGTAAAGGTCGGCTGTATCGAAGAAATTGCCGCCCGCTTCGACATAGGCGTCGAACATCGCGCGGGCGCTCTCTCGGTCCGCACCCCAGCCCCATTCGGTGCCAAAGGTCATGGTGCCGAGAGCCAGCCGGCTGACGCGCAACCCGCTGTTGCCCAACGTGTAATAGGTCATGGTCATCGTCGTGTCCGTTTCGATCCGGTTGCCGCCGCTTACTGGCCGAGGGTCGCCTTGACCCAGGGATTGCCGCGCTCATGCGTCATGCGGAAGGTGAAGCCGTCGACCTTCCAGCCGGACGCCGAGCGCGTCAGGTGGTGCTCGTAGGTGCCCCAGACTTCCCACAGCGGGTCGCCGTTGCCTTCCATCCGGTTCCAGGCATAGCCGTTGGAACGGACAGTCGCGGCGTTGGCTTCAAGCGCGACCTGATGGTTGGTGCGCAGATGCAGGCTGGTCTTGCTGCCCTTGAGGTTGCCCGCCCAGGCGCCGATCAGATCGTCGGAAGCGATGTTGGCTGCGGGCTGCCCGGACAGGCTGCTGAAATCGGCGGTGGCACGCTCGGCGAAATAGCTGCGGGCGAGCTTCCAGTCCTGCGCGTCCACCGCGCGGTCGATGGCGTCGGCGATACGGATGACGGTACGCTCGTCGGCAAGGGCCTGCCAGCCACCCGGCTCGGCTCCGCCGGCACCGGCCGGCGCCAATGCCATGCCGGCTGCAAAAGTTACATGTCTCAATGCGTTCATTTCTTCTCTCCTTGAGCATCAGCCCGCCGCCGATGTGTTGACGCCAATATGAGCTGGCTCAGGAGCATCGATAAGATTGCATTGTTCGCATGGACTGTGCGATATCATTCATGAATGGATCGCGATTTGCTCACGCACCTGCCGGTCATCGTCGCCGTGGCGCGGCGCGGCGGCTTCGCGCTCGCCGCGGCTGAGCTCGGCATGAGTCCGTCTGCCGTCAGCCATGCGGTGCGGCTGGTGGAAGAGCGCATCGGCCAGCCGCTCTTTGCCCGCACGACGCGCAGCGTCTCGCTGACCGAAGCGGGCAAGGCGCTGGTGGAGACGGCGGCCCCTGCCCTGCAGGACATCGCCGAGCGGATGGACCGCATCCGCGGCGTGAAGGGAAGGCCTGCCGGCCTGCTCAGGATCAACGCCTCCAACATAGCGATCCCCCTGGCGGTGACGCCGGTGGTTGCGGCGATGGCGGAACGCTACCCCGACGTGACGGTCGAGATCGTTGCCGACCAGGGACTTATCGATATCGTCGGCGAAGGCTTTGACGCCGGCATCCGGCTGGGTGAAATGATCGCGCAGGACATGGTCACCGTCAGGATGACGCCGCCGTTCAAAGCCGTGATCGTCGCCTCTCCCGCCTATATCGCTAAGCACGGCCGTCCGCACGACGTGGCCGATCTCGCCAATCACAACTGCATCGGCTACCGGCTGGTCCGATCGGGCGCGCTTTACCGCTGGGACCTGAACGACAACGGCAAGGATGTCGTCGTCGAAACGCGCGGCACGGCCATCGTCACGGATTCGCTTGGCGCCATCGATCTGGCGCTGGCCGGGGTCGGGCTCGCCTACGTGTTCGAGCCGCTGGTGCGCGCCGACCTGGCGGCCGGCCGCCTCGTCCAGATCCTGCCGCAGATGGCGATCGAGGAGCCCGGCCTCTTCCTTTACTTCCCGCGCCGCGCATCGATGGCGCCGAAGCTCAGGGCTTTTATCGACACCGCACAAGAAATCGGCCGAGCATCCATGCGGACACCCGGCCGAGTCGCCTGAGCTCGTGAGCTCGTCACCTTAAGGGAAACGCTGGGCGCTCCCTTGGGATCAGAGCTATTTCTTGACCGCGGCAGCGACTTCCGCCGCAAAGTCGGTCGTTTCTTTCTCGATGCCTTCGCCGAGCGCGAAGCGCAGATAGGCAGTGATCTTGGCCGGAGCACCGATCTCCTTCTCGGCATCCTTCAGCGCCTTCTCGACGGTGATGTCGGGATTGAGCACAAAAGCCTGCTTCAGAAGGACGACCTCTTCGTAGAATTTGCGCAGGCGGCCCTCGACCATCTTCTCGATGATCGCTTCCGGCTTGCCGGTCTGGCGCGCCTGGTCGGCAAAGATCGCCTTCTCGCGCTCGACCGCTGCCGGATCGATTTGTTCCGCTGTCAGCGCCATCGGATTGGTGGCAGCGACATGCATGGCAACCTGGCGAGCGAACGCATTGGCTGCATGTTCATTGCCCGTGGTCTCGATCGCGACCAGCACGCCGAGCTTGCCGAGGCCGTCGGCAACCGCATTGTGGACATAGGTCGCCACCGCGCCATGCGGCACGGTGAGCTTGGCCGAACGGCGGAAATTGATGTTCTCGCCGATGGTGCCGACAGCGTCCTTGACGGTCTCGGTGACCGTCTTGTCGGAGCCCGGATACTTGGCCGCGGCAACCGCGTCGGTGGTGCCATAGGCGAGCGCGACCTTCGCGATGTTGCGGACCAGTTCCTGGAACTGCTCGTTGCGTGCGACGAAGTCGGTCTCGGAATTGACCTCGACGATGGCGGCTTCGCGTACGCCGGCGTCAACGCCGATCAGGCCCTCGGCGGCAGTGCGCCCGGCCTTCTTGTCGGCCTTGGAGATACCCTTCTTGCGCAGCCAGTCGACGGCCTCTTCCATATTGCCGTTGGTTTCGTTCAACGCCGCCTTGCAGTCCATCATGCCCGCGCCGGTCAAGTCGCGGAGTTCTTTGACCTGTGCAGCCGAAATGCTCATTGTCGCCTCTTGGTTCAAAATGCGCCGACGCACCAACCGGGACTCGGGTGATGCGCTCGGCAAAAGCGCTTTAGCGCGCCAATTTATTGGAAAGATGAAGGCCGGGACCCGGCCTTCCTTATCAAGCTTCCGGAGCTTCGGCAGCCGGAGTGTCGAGCGCCGGCTCGACCGGAGCCTCGGCCGAGGCGCCGATATCGACGCCGAGCGCGCCCTGCTGGCGGGCGATGCCGTCGATGGCGGCCTTGGCGATCAGGTCGCAATAGAGCTGGATGGCGCGGGCCGCGTCGTCATTGCCGGGGATCGGGAAGTCGATCTTGTCCGGGTCGCAGTTCGAATCGATGATGGCCACGACCGGAATGCCGAGGCGCTTGGCCTCGAGGATGGCGATCGCTTCCTTGTTGGTGTCGATGACGAACATCAGGTCCGGCGTCGAGCCCATGTCCTTGATGCCGCCGAGAGCCTTGTTGAGCTTCTCGCGCTCGCGGTCGAGGTTCAGCCGCTCCTTCTTGGTGAGGCCCTGGGCCTCGCCGGCCAGCGTCTCGTCGAGCTTGCGCAGGCGCTGGATCGAGTTCGAGATCGTCTTCCAGTTGGTGAGCATGCCGCCCAGCCAGCGCGAGTTGACATAGTACTGGGCCGAACGCTGCGCGGCGTCGGCGACGATGTCGGACGCCTGGCGCTTGGTGCCGACGAACAGCACGCGGCCGCCCTTGGCGACGGTGTCGGACACCTGCTTCAGAGCCTGGTGCAGCAACGGCACTGTCTGCGACAGATCGATGATGTGGATGTTGTTGCGGGCGCCATAGATGTAGGGCGCCATCTTCGGGTTCCAGCGGTGGGTCTGGTGGCCGAAGTGAACACCAGCTTCCAAAAGCTGGCGCATGCTGAAATCTGGCAGAGCCATTCTTTATTTCCTTTCCGGTTGGCCTCCACGGACACAGGCATTTCGGACATGTGTCCTGATGCCACCGGAGGTTTCAGCCGGATTTCTCCCGGGCAGACACCAAAGTCCGTGTGTGGAATGAGCGCGCATATAGAGGGGATGCGTCATAAACGCAAGCCATGCATCGCTTCACGGCTCAACGTGCGGCAATCAGCGCACCTGTGCCGATCATCGCGCCGCCGGCAAGCCTGTGCATGAGGCGTATGCGCTTCGGGGTCCGGAACCATCCGGCCGCCCGCCCCGCCATCGCGGCATAGAGCCCCATGACGACGATGTTGACGCTGATCACGACAAGGACCACGAGCAGGCCATCGGCGAAAGTCATCGCATCAAGGTTCAGGATCAGCGGCATGATGGAAGCGTGGAACAGCATCGCTTTCGGATTGCCGAGCGCGATCGATGCGCCGAGAAAGAAAGACCGCGACAGCCGGACCGGTGTTTGATGGGATCCATCCGATTGCGCGGCAACAGCGGCTCTCCAGATCCTGACGCCGAGAAAGATCAGGTAAGCAGCACCGGCATATTTCAGCAAAAGAAAAATCCATTCGAAGGTCTGGGCCAGGGCCACAAGGCCGGCCAACGTCAGGGTGACCAGCACGGCGTCGCCCGCAGCGACCCCCACGCCGGCCATGAACGCGCGCACGAAGCCGCGCGAGATGCCATTGGTGATGACAGCGAACATCGCAGGACCAGGTGTGGCGGCGGCAAGTGTGATTGCGGCGCAATAAGCCAGAAATGCCGTCACGGTCATCGTTTCACCTTCCCATTTGGCACTCGAACGCGGCGGAAGACGGCAACGATCTCCTCGCGGCTGCATTCGATAGCGCCAAGCCGCACGGCGCGGGTGCGCTCGAAACTGGTTATATCGTAATGCGGCGCCGAGGTCTTGGGCGGTCCCTGATAGGTCGAGTGCTTGAGGCCAAGCTGGGCGGCGAAGCGGTGCAGTTCCTCGGTTTCGTCGGCGAGCAGATGGCACCAGCGGCGGCCTGCCCACTTCCAGATCGCCGCATCGACATAAACCGCCATCAGGCCTGCCGCATCCCATGATCCCCACACACGACGTCTAGCGATTGGGGTTGCAAGCGAAAGCGCTGCTATTTCGACGCCGGGCAAGGCTTGGTCTGGTCGAACAGCGACAGGTTCACCAGCTTGCCTGTCATCGAGAAGTCGCCATAGTCCATGACGAGGTCGCGGGTGATGCCGTTCTCGTGCAGCTTGAAGCTGATCCGGTATTCCGGCACCTCCTCGCCGCTTTTGTCGGTATCGTCGAAATAGGCAATGTCGACCGGCCAGTATTTGTCGGAGGCGAGCTTGGCCAGCGCCGGCGCTTCCGGATCCGTCTTGTTGGCTTCCGTCTTCTTGCCGACGATGACGGTGGTGGTCATCACCTTGTTGGCGTCCTCGGAGCCGTCGAACAGATTGGTCTGGTAGAAATTCTCGCCTTTTTCGGCCTTGCCGATCAGCTCGACCAGATGCTGGGTCGGAAACTGCGTCGCCGCGAGTTCGAGGCTGCTCTTCTCCGGCTTGTCGATATCGACCTTGAGGCCCTTTGCTTCCCTGGTGGCCGTGCCTTTGACTTCCTTGTCGAGATTCTGGTCGACAAAGGATTTCGTCACGAAGGAAAAGGTCTTGCCCTCGGCGTCCTCGAAAGTCGTCGTCTGCTGGTCGGTCAGCCTGGTGTTGTCGTTGGTGACGATCTGCGTGACGAAGCGGAACTTGACCGTATAGCCTTCGCAGGCGGAGCCGTTGAACTCATAGACCATGCGGCCGGTGATGCCGGTAATGCCTGAACGGTCGGAGGCCTTGCTGAGCGTCAGATCGTAGACGGCGCGATGCGCCTGCAGCGCCGGCACCGCAAAGGCCGGCGTCATCGGAAGCGCCGCCGAGAGACAGGCGGCGGCAATAAAAAGGCGCGTTGCGCGCATGCGTTACTCCGATCGTTACGGCCGCGAGGCAGGCCGCAGGGAAAGATGGTCCAGCTTAAAAAAAGTCGTGGCGGAAGCGAGGCAAAAATAGCAATTTCGGCCCGGCCAACGCGGCGTCTTCCAGCAATAGGGAAAACCAATGAGCGAAACAATCGAAAAGCGGCTAAGCGATCTTGGCGTCACCCTTCCGGCCGCCGCCGCGCCCGCCGCCAACTACGTACCCTATTGCCGCACCGGCAACACGCTGTTCACCGCCGGCCAGCTGCCGCTGAAGGACGGCAAGCTGCAGGCAAGCGGTCTTCTCGGCCGCGACATCGACACGGCAGCCGGCAAGGAAGGTGCGAAATTCTGCGCCATCAACATCCTGGCGCAGGCCAAGGCCGCCCTCGGCGATCTCGAAAAAATAAGGCGCGTGGTCAAGATCACCGTCTTCGTCGCCTCCGCGCCGGATTTCGTCGAACAGCATCTTGTCGCCAACGGCGCCTCCGATTTCCTGGTCGCGGCACTCGGCGAGCGGGGCAAGCACGCCCGTTCCGCCGTCGGCACCGCCTCGCTGCCGCTCAACGCCGCGGTCGAGATCGAAGCGATCTTCGAAGTCGAGTGAGGCCTAAGATGACCGATCTGTCCTGGCTGATTGCGCAGCCCGTCGCGCATCGCGGCTTCCACGACATGAACAAGACCCGCTGGGAAAACACGCTGTCGGCCTTCGCCGCGGCGGTCGAGCGCGGCTATGCCATCGAATGCGACGTGCATATCTCGTCGGATGGCGTTCCGGTCATCATCCATGACGGCGATCTGAAACGCCTGACCGGCCATGACGGCTTCGTCTGGCAACGCACCGCGGCCGAGCTGGCGACGCTCAAGATCGGCGGCACCAAGGACCACGTGCCGACGCTCGAGAAGGCGCTCGAGCTGATCGACGGCCGCGTGCCGCTGGTGGTCGAGCTGAAAGGCGTTCCCGGCCACGATGCCGGGCTGGTGGCGAGCGTCGGCCGGCTGCTCAAGCGCTACAAGGGCAAGGTGGCGATCATGTCGTTCGATCACTGGCTGATCCGCGACTTCGCCAAGGACGCCCCTGGCATTCCCGGCGGGCTGACCGCCTATGGCAGGGACAACCAGTTGATCGAGGCGCATTTCGCCATGCTCGCGCACGACCTCGCCTTCACCTCGTACGCCGCCGGCGATCTGCCCAACCCCTTCGTCAGCTTCGTGCGCGAAAAGCTGAAAATGCCGGTCATCACATGGACCGTGCACGACCAGCCGGCGGTCGACCTCACCTTCAAATACGCCGACCAGATGACCTTCGAAGGTTTCGAGCCTGGCCTGGTGAAGGTCGCTTGAGCCGGGTGCCTCAAACGTGACTTGTAGCTAACCTGGCGAAGCTTAAATAAGCCCCATGGATCAGGGTGACGAAGACGATGGACGGGCAGCGAACGCGGATTATGCGGTCCGCGTCGCGGCGGGTATCGGCGCCTTCACCTGCGAGGAATGGAACGGCTTTGCCGGAACCACGCGCAGCGACAAAGAAAACGGCTACAACCCACTGGTTTCATTCGCTTTTCTAAGCGCATTGGAAGATTCCGGATGCGCTGTGCGGCGCACCGGCTGGCAGGGCCATCATCTCAGATTGGAAACGGCGCAAGGCAGGCTTCTCGGCGCCGTCCCCTGTTATCTCAAATCGCACAGCCAGGGCGAATACGTCTTCGACCATGGCTGGTCGGACGCTTTCGAGCGCGCCGGCGGCCGCTACTATCCCAAGCTTCAATGCTCGGTGCCGTTCACGCCGGTCACCGGCCCTCGCCTGCTGGTCAGCAAAGGCGAGAATGAAGGTGCCGTGAGAGCCGGACTGGCGGAAGGCCTGAAACTCGTGACCGACAAGCTCGGCGTCTCTTCCGCGCATGTCACCTTCGCCAACGAGCCCGACGTCGCGACGCTGGAAGCGGCGGGCTTCCTGCATCGCACCGACCAGCAGTTCCATTTCTTCAACGAAGGCTTTTCGAGCTACGACGACTTCCTCGCCACGCTTGCCTCGCGCAAGCGCAAGGCGATGAAGAAGGAACGCCGCGAGGCGCTTGCCGACGGCATCTCGATCGACTGGCTGACCGGCAAGGATCTCACCGAAAGCGCCTGGGACGATTTCTTCGCCTTCTATATGGATACCGGCGGCAGGAAATGGGGCCGGCCCTATCTCAACCGGCAGTTCTTCTCGCTGATCGGCGAGCGCATGGCCGACGACATTCTTCTGGTGATGGCCAAGCGGAACGGCCGCTACATCGCCGGCGCCATCAACTTCATCGGTTCGGACGCGCTTTACGGGCGCAACTGGGGCTGCGTCGAGGACCACCCCTTCCTGCATTTCGAGGTCTGCTACCATCAGGCGATCGACTTCGCCATCGAGCGCAAGCTGAAGGTGGTGGAGGCAGGCGCGCAGGGCGAGCACAAGCTGGCGCGTGGCTATCGGCCCGTGACCATGCATTCGGCGCACTACATTTCGCACCCCGGTCTGCGCAACGCCGTCGCCGACTATCTCAGGCGCGAGCGGCGTGAGGTCGAACGCATGGGCGAGTATCTCGAGGAGCACACGCCCTTCCGCAAGGATGTGCAGGAATAGCTTGAGGCCGTAGGACTGCCGTTCGATCCAGAATTCGCCACACACGCAGCTTTTTGAGGGAGCAGCCAGCAGCCTATTTCGAGATAGCCTCGACCGAGAAAGGCGCTTTCACCGCGCCTTGTCGAGGCGGTGATGGTGATTTGAGGGCATAGCGTTGGTTCCCGCCAAACACGCTAAGGCAGATCAAATCGAGAACCGTGAGCTTTATCCTGAACTTCTCAGTTCAGAGGTCCAGGGAACTCGGCTTGCTTCTCAGTCAGGGAGTGGAGCGACCGCTTCCTTCCTTCTCGCTTCGACCAAGATATGGAGGCCAACGGCACTAAACACGATTAGGCCTCCCGCAAGCGTGCTGATACTGGGTATCTCGTTGAACGCGAGCCAAACCCAAAGTGGGGCCAGCGGTGCATCGAGGGAGCCTATCAGCGCGGTTTCGATCACCGGCAGCATCCGCGCGCCAAGTGTGAATAGAGCGAGACCGGCTGCCGAGTTCACAAGGCCGAATAGCATCAAGACGAACAGATCTTGCCCAGAGACGGCGAATGGCTCTCCGAAGGGCCAGCAGACCAAGCCACTCAGTAGGGCCGAGAGGCAGGCGGCTGGCATGGTGGGAATGTTGTGAAACTGTCTCGCAATCACCATCATCGCAGCCAAGCAAAAGGTCATGCCGAGCGCCATGAGATCCCCGAACAAACTGCCGTCAGCACCGAGGCCAACCATCAGGGCAACGCCTGCCAAAGCAGCAAGGCCGGCGAAGATCGCATTTTTTGACGGTCTTTCCCGCATCACCAGCCAGCCCAGAGCAGCGCCGATGAACGGCACCGTCGCATAGGTCACCGCGACGTGAGCGACCGTGGTGTGCCGAAGCGAGGTGATGAAGAAAACCATGCCAATCGCCGAGACAATAGCGAACAGCCACCCGGGCCGACCCATGTTTTTGACGCTTCGCCACGCGTCCCTGCGCTGCATCGCGATAAACACGACCGCTATGCCGATTGCGCCGAAGATGCCGCGCCAAGCAAGCATGGTCCAACTATCCAGCGGAATTAGCCTGGTGAAGAAGCCTGCTGTGCTCCAGGCCACGGCCGATGCCGTGACCAGCACCAGGCCGAGCCGATATTCGGTGGTGCTCATTCCTGGGGTGTGTTCTTATTCGGCTCGCAAGCCTTCTTTTTCCAGTCGCCGGTCGTGTTCCACCAGCGGTTCGAGTTAGCGCTGTCGTCAAGGCCCTTGGATCGGCTGGTGAGAATGCTCCAGACCCTGATGACCGGTTCCTGGTAGCTGTGGGTCTGGAAGATAGTCTCGACTACCTGCTGGATGAGTTTCTGGTCGTCCGGGAGTTCGAACGATATTTCGACTGTACCGGGACGCTTGCGTATCTCGCTTTCCGGTCCAGCCACTGCGCCTTCGAGCGGCCGATATCGTTCGGTACCGAGCCCCGACTGGTAGGCATTGCTGTCGTAGTTTCCCATGGCGAGCGGCGTGACTTTCACCACCGCCTCCATGATGCGGTCCACATCATCAGCCGGCGCCTGGAACGTCAGCAGGCATAAGCGCTCCATCCGCACCGATTTTGTTGCAAATTCCTGATCGACCATCGGTTTCTCCCGTTAGACAGATGATCGTCAAAATAGCCGACCTTCTGCTGACACCCTGTGTCAGCATCAAAGTGATAAAAGTCGATTGTTTGCAGGAGCGCCACGATGAGCCGTTCAAGCCGGCTGTTCGAGATTATCCAGATTCTGAGGCGCGCAACCGCGCCGGTCTCAGCGGGCAAGATCGCTTGCGCTCTCGAAGTTAGTCAGCGGACCATCTATCGCGACATCATTGCTCTGCAAGGCATGAGGGTTCCCATCGAAGGGGAGGCCGGCGTCGGCTATGTCATGGAGGTGGGTTTCGACTTGCCGCCGCTCATGTTCACGGCCGAGGAGGTCGAGGCTATCGTGGTCGGCCTGTCGCTGATCGGACGTACCGGCGATGCCGATCTTTTGGCGGCGGCGTCACGCGTTGGCCACAAGGTTGCCGCCGTTCTTCCGAGCACGGCCGACAGCCACATCGAAGGCTCGCCGCTGCATGTCTCGCACTGGAACGCCATTCCTCCGTCGGCGGTCGAATGCCGCGTGTTGCGACAGAGCATAAGGGAAGAGCGAAAACTACATCTTCACTATCAGGATGCCGAGGCACGGCGCAGCGAGCGCATCGTCTGCCCGCTGGCGCTCGTCTATTACGTAGACAATATCGTCCTTGCCGCGTGGTGCGAATTGCGGAAGGATTTCCGACATTTCCGAGTCGACCGGATGAGTGCCTGTATAGCCACAGACAACCTGTTCAAAGGTGAGAGAGAGCGCCTGCGATCCGAGTGGCAAGCCCGTCATCAACTGTTCTCTGCCTTCTGAGTGTCCTCGATAAGGGCACGCGATCCGCAAGACGGATTTAGCCGGCGTCAAGCGGCTCGACTAACCCCCCAGTCGGCGCATTTCCCGATAGATTGTCGAGCGGCCTAGATTTAGCTGTTTGGCAGCAGCCACCGGCGACATTTCGGCGTTCACCAGATTCATCGCAGCATCGACCTTCGTCATATCGAGAGGCTGGCGCCCCGGCTGCTTTCCCTTCGCCCTTGCGGCGGGCGATGCCGTCCCAGCTTCGTTCCCCCTTGGCGTTGTTAGCGGGAAACCAAGCGCTATGCCCTCGACTTGCCTTGCCGCACGGCGGCGGCTTCGCTACACGAGGCGGGTCAGCACGATCCGGAGCGCCTGCCATGGCCGAAGCCGCCTACGATCCCGGCAACATCTTTGCGAAAATCCTGCGCGGCGAGATCCCCTCGCACCGCGTCTATGAGGACGACGCTGTGGTCGCCTTCATGGATGTGATGCCGCAAGGCATAGGCCACACGCTGGTGGTGCCCAAGGCGCCGTCGCGCAACATGCTCGACGCTGACCCGGCAATTTTCGGCCCGTTGTTCGGCGTCGTGCAGAAAGTTGCGGTCGCGGTGAAAAAGGCCTTCAACGCCGATGGCGTCACCCTGATGCAGTTCAACGAACCGGCTTCCGGGCAGACCGTCTACCATCTCCATGTCCACGTCGTGCCGCGCTTCGAGGGCGTGCCGCTCAAGCCGCATTCCGGGCAGATGGAGAAGCCGGAGGTGCTGGCCGAGAATGCCGGCAAGATCCGCGCGGCTCTAGCGGGCTGAGATCAGGCGAAATCAAAAGTTCAGATAAAGTCCGGCCAGCAGCAGAAACTCGGCTGTGGCGATGCCGACGACCATGCGCTTTCCCGACACCAGATAGGAGACGAAACCCAGGGCCGCCGCCGCTATCCTCAAGCCAAGCGAAGTGTGCGCAAGCGCGCCGCCTGGAAAGACAACCAGGTTGCCGATGACGGCGGCAACAAGCGCCGTCGCCATGGTACGAACCAGTACCAACAGGTCTGAATCTTCGGAAAGCTTGCCGCCAAGATAGACACCAAGGAAGCGCCAGATGTCCGTCGTGGCGAAACCGGCGACGAGAATGAACATGTATGGCCACCACCAGGCGCCGCTAGAAAAGTAACTCACGCCGCGCGCACCTTGCGCCGCCGCAATTGCAAGCCATAGGCGACCGTGCCGCCGATCAGCCCGGCAACCAGCAAATCGATCTGCGGCAACACTATGTGGAAGACCGGTCCGAGGACGAGGCCCAGGACCATTGCGACATGCCCAGCCCGTTCGCGTGCGAACCCCCACAACGAGGTCAGGAAATACATCGGAGTCAACATCAGCAACGCCGCCGAAACGGCGTACGGCAGCGCATCCGCCACTGCATAGACGACGGTCACGACGATGACATTCGTCGTCACCAGCGCGCCGCCGAGGCCGGCATAGTAAGTCGTACGCATTTGAGGCGGGACGCGCTTGAGGCGCTCCATGGCCAGCACCCAGGAGGTCACGGCCACGAAATGCGCCAGGAGATAGAGCACGCATTGCCGGGTTTTCCCGGTGCGCATCTCGGGTGCCAGCGCCATCACCATCGGCATCAGACGTATGGCGGACAACGTGACGGCGAACATCGCCGCCGGCAGCGCCGCTCCCGATGCGATCGCGCCCACCAGCACGACCATGGATGGCAGCGCCCACACCGTTCCGGTCATGAAAGCGGCCTGTGCCACCGTGACCCCGGCGTCTTTCGCCAAGGCGGCAAAGCCAATGAACGAGCTGATGAGGATCAGGCCAGGCAGGGAAAAGGCCGCGCGGACACCACGCAGGAACCAGGTGGAACGAGGCGCTGTGGCGTCCGAGATCCAAGTCGACATGTGCCGGCCATAGCATGTGCGGCCATAGGATGCGACCGCACCGAAGGCGGCGCATCGCCTTTCCATTGATCCAGGAAAATCTGTTGGCGGTTGGAGGACATCGGCCACGCGCACCGTTGAGGACAATCCAGCCGATTTCCACGTCTTTCCTTGCAACAAAAAAGCCCCGTCGCCGGGGCTTTTCTGCAATTCGGGATAAGGCGGATCAGCCCTTGCGCGGCAGTTGCGGCACCAGGCTGCGCTTGTTGCCGTCCTTGCCTTTCGGCTCCGGTTTCTGCGCCATCGCCTTCTTGGGCGCAGGCTTCTTGGCCACCGCCTTTTTCGGCTTCGGCGCGTCTTCCGGCTCTTCCTTCTTCGGCTGCACGGGCGACTCGTCGGCGAGCGATTCGAGCTTCAGGCCGGACTCACCGGTTTCCTTCTTCTCGACGGTGACGCGCACCGTGCCGCCCTTCTTGAGCTTGCCGAACAGCACTTCATCGGCCAGCGGCTTCTTGATGTGCTCCTGGATGACCCGGCCGAGCGGACGGGCGCCCATGCGCTCGTCATAGCCCTTGTCGGCCAGCCAGGCGATCGCGTCCGGCGACAGGTCGAAGGTGACGCCACGCTCGGAGAGCTGGGCCTCGAGCTGCATGACGAACTTCTGCACCACCTGATGGATCACCGGCACCGGCAGCGAGCCGAAGGGGATGATCGCATCGAGACGGTTGCGGAACTCCGGCGTGAACAGCCGGTTGATCGCCTCGACGTCGTCGCCTTCGCGCTTGGTCGAGCCGAAGCCGATCGCCGCGCGCTGCGCATCCGACGCACCCGCATTGGTGGTCATGATCAGGATCACGTTGCGGAAGTCGATCTGCTTGCCGTTGTGGTCGGTCAGCTTGCCGTGGTCCATCACCTGCAACAGGATGTTGAACAGGTCCGGATGCGCCTTCTCGACCTCGTCGAGCAGCAGCACGCAATGCGGGTGCTGGTCGACGCCGTCCGTCAGCAGGCCGCCCTGGTCGAAGCCGACATAGCCGGGAGGCGCGCCGATCAGCCGCGAGACGGTGTGGCGTTCCATGTATTCCGACATGTCGAAGCGGATCAGCTCGACGCCGAGCGAGGCGGCAAGCTGCTTGGCGACTTCGGTCTTGCCGACGCCGGTCGGACCTGAGAACAGGTAGGAGCCGATCGGCTTCTCCGGTTCGCGCAGGCCGGCGCGCGCCAGCTTGATCGCCGAGGTCAGCGCGGTGATGGCCGTATCCTGGCCATAGACGACACGCTTCAGCTCGATATCGAGGCCCTGCAGCACCTTCTCGTCGTCGGCCGAAACCGTCTTCGGCGGGATGCGCGCCATGGTGGCGATCGTCGCTTCGATCTCCTTGATGCCGATCGTCTTCTTGCGCTTGGCCTCAGGCACCAGCATCTGCGAGGCGCCGGTCTCGTCGATCACGTCGATCGCCTTGTCCGGCAGCTTGCGGTCGTTGATGTAGCGCGCCGACAGCTCGACCGAAGCCTTGATCGCCTCGCTCGTGTAGCGGACCTTGTGGAACTCCTCGAAATAGGGCTTCAGGCCCTTCATGATCTCGATGGCGTCCTCGATGGTCGGCTCATTCACGTCGATCTTCTGGAAGCGCCGCACCAGCGCGCGGTCCTTCTCGAAGAACTGGCGGAACTCCTTGTAGGTAGTCGAGCCGATGCAGCGGATGGCGCCGGACGACAGCGCCGGCTTCAGGAGGTTCGATGCGTCCATGGCGCCGCCCGAGGTGGCGCCCGCCCCGATCACGGTGTGGATCTCGTCGATGAACAGCACCGCGCCCGGATAATCCTCGAGCTCCTTCACGACCTGCTTCAGCCGCTCCTCGAAGTCGCCGCGATAGCGGGTGCCGGCGAGCAGCGTGCCCATGTCGAGCGCGAAGATGGTGGCGTCCTGCAGCACTTCCGGCACGTCGCCTTCGACGATGCGCTTGGCCAGCCCTTCGGCGATCGCCGTCTTGCCGACGCCCGGGTCACCGACATAGAGCGGGTTGTTCTTGGAACGGCGGCACAGCACCTGGATGGTGCGGTTGATCTCGCTGTCGCGGCCGATCAGCGGGTCGATCTTGCCGGCCCGCGCCTTGTTGTTGAGGTTGACGCAGTAGGCCGTCAGCGCGTCCTGCTGCTTCTTCTTGCCGTTTTCCTCCTGCGGCTCGGCGCCGTTTTGGCCGCCCTGCTCGTCCTCGGCGCCGCGCGGCGTGCGCGATTCCGAAGCGCCGGGGCGCTTGGCGATGCCATGCGAGATGTAGTTGACCGCGTCGTAGCGGGTCATCTGCTGTTCCTGCAGGAAATAGGCGGCGTGGCTCTCGCGCTCGGCGAAGATGGCGACGAGCACGTTGGCGCCGGACACTTCCTCGCGACCGGACGACTGCACATGGATCACGGCGCGCTGGATCACGCGCTGGAAGCCCGCCGTCGGCTTCGAATCCTCGTCGTAACCGGTGACGAGGTTGTCGAGCTCGGTGTCGATATAGGTCAGAACGGTGTGCTTGAGCTCATCGAGATCGACGTTGCAGGCGCGCATGACGGCGGCCGCCTCGGTGTCGTCGATCAGGGCGAGCAGCAAATGTTCGAGCGTCGCATACTCATGATGCCGCTCGTTGGCGAATGTCAGCGCCTGATGTAGCGCCTTTTCCAGGCCTTGGGAGAAAGCCGGCATGTTACCTCACTTCTTCTCCATCACGCATTGCAGCGGATGCTGATTCTGTCGGGCGAAATCCATGACCTGGGACACTTTGGTCTCGGCCACCTCGAATGTGTAGACACCGCACTCGCCCACTCCATGATTGTGAACATGAAGCATGATGCGTGTGGCGGCCTCGCGGTCCTTTTGGAAAAACCGTTCCAGGACGTGAACGACGAACTCCATCGGCGTGTAGTCGTCGTTCAGGATGAGCACTCGGTAGAGACTGGGCTTCTTGGTCTTGGTTTTGCTGCGCGTGATGACAGCGGTGCCGCGACCGGGATCGTTGCGGTCTCCGTCACTTTGCATTCGCACCACGCCTGCCGTGGCAGTCAAACCGATCGTCACGTAGTCCAGCCTTTTCGAATCCTCATGCGAGTTCAACATGTAGGTTCTCGATGGACGATTTTAAGCCCTTCTGTTTAGCTGACAATATGGCTAGGTGGGCAAACCTCAGCGAATTTCTCAATCGTGAATGCGGCAAGGTGCATCGGGTTGCGATCGCGCATGAAAAAACCCGGCCGCGTTTCCGCGACCGGGTCCTTCCGCAGGCCTGATGGCCGTATCGGCTGTGATCGGGCGAAATTACTTCGCCTTGGCGACCACTGATTCGAAAGGCTTGTAAGCTTCCTTGGCGAGCTCGGCATAGAGATTGCCGATCTTGCTGGCTTCGGCCACGAAGCTCTCATAGCTCTGCTTGGCGTAATCGGTCTGGATCTCGATGGCCTTCTCGACCGACTTGGCCGCGAACAGCTTCTCTACGGCGGCGCTGCCGGCCTCGAAGCTCTTCTTGGTGTATTCGCCGGCTTCGGTGGCGATCGCCTGCGCGCCCTTGGTGAGCGAGGCAAAGCTCTTCAGCCCGGTGTCGGCAAACTCCTTGCCGTATTTCGTGAAGTCCTCATAGGTCTGGGTCATTTCATACTTCCCTTGGTTGAAACGCCCTTTTTGCCCCGGGCGCCCTTGTGCAATGCACCTCAATATATTGTGCGATGCACAAAAGTCAAGAATCCCCTTGGTAAGCAGGGGGTCCAGCGCCGGCGGCCGGTAAAATTCGATTAAAGAGAGGCTCGATTTGCCGAAAAATAGTGAACGCGGCGGTTACCATAAACGGATTGGTAACGCTGCCCGCGATAGCTTGGCCGGAAGCGAGGCAGGCACTCCCGTAGCCGTCTCCGGGGCAACGAAAATTCAGGGTAGTAGCGGTGCGTCAGGCGTTGTCGGGGCTGGTCTCCAAATCTTTCTCCCTCAAGGCAATCATGATCGCCGCGCTCGCGGTGACGGTTGTCGTCGCCGACGTGGCGTCGGCGATGGCCGCAAGGTCCTCGGCCATCGTCGTCGATGCCAAGACTGGCAAGGTGCTCTATTCGGCCGACGCCAACGGCCGGCGCTATCCCGCCTCGCTCACCAAGATGATGACGCTCTATTTGACCTTCGAGGCGTTGGCGAAGGGTAGGATCAGCAAGAACACGCCGGTTCCGTTTTCCGCGCATGCCTCCGCCGAGGCGCCAACCAAGCTCGGCGTTCGCCCCGGCGGCTCGGTTCCGGTCGAGACCGCTATTCTCTCGATCGTAACGAAGTCGGCCAACGACTCGGCCACCGCGCTCGGCGAAATGCTCGGCGGCAGCGAAGACAATTTCGCCCGCATGATGACGGCCAAGGCGCGTCAGCTCGGCATGAACGGCACCGTCTTCCGCAACGCCAACGGCCTGCCCGACCCCGGCCAGTTCACCACGGCGCACGACATGGCGATGCTTGGCATCGCGCTGCGTGAGCACTACCCGCAATATTACGGCTATTTCTCGCAGCGCTCGTTCCTGTATGGCCGCCAGCGCATCAATGGCCACAACCGTCTGCTTGGCCGCATCAAGGGCGTCGACGGCATCAAGACCGGTTATACCCGCGCTTCGGGCTACAACCTCGTCTCCTCCGTCGCCGATGGCGACCGCCGCCTTGTCGCGGTGGTGATGGGCGGCGCTTCGGGCCGCAGCCGCGACAACCAGATGGCCGCGCTGATCAACACCTATCTGCCGCGCACCTCGACGCGCGGCGGCGGCGATCTCATTGCCAAGGGCAACGACAATCCGATCAAGACGCTGGCCAAGGTCTTCTTGCCCAAGCATGACGCGCCGACGCCGGACGCCAAGCCGGCAACGGATGACACTGTCGTGGCCTCGGCCGACGACACCGTTGCCGCTGCCGATGATGTCCAGGACGACGCCCAGCAGGTCGCCGAAGAGACCAAGCCCGTGGTCAAGATTAAGAAGGTGAAGACGGTCGCCGTGGCCGCCATGGCGCCGGCTCCCAAGGCACAGGACGCCTCGCCCCAGGTCGTCACCGCCTATGCCGAGCCCGCGCCGGCCGCGCCGGCGATCGATCCGGTCAAGACGTCGTCGGTGCCGTCCGGCTGGGTGGTTCAGGTTGCCTCCTCGCCCACCAAATCGGGGGCTCAGAGCCTCCTCGATCAGACCGCCAAGCAGGCGCCGGGGATCCTGGCCGACGCTTCCGGCTTCACCGTCGCCTTCGACAAGGACGGCGCCACCTACTACCGCGCCCGCTTCGGCGGCTTCGGCTCGAAGGACGCCGCCTGGAAGGCTTGCGATGCCCTGAAGCGCAAGAAAATCTCGTGCTACGCCGTCCAGCAATAGGCGGTTGTTGAAATCTCCCGGAAGGTACCGGCGTCGAAGGAGACTAATCGTGATTGGAGAGCAAGACGTCCTTGGCTTCATTGATCCGCGCCGCCAGGACAGACGTGCCGCCGACGTCGGCGTTCAGGCGTTGCATCAGGCGGCGGTGCGCCTTGCGGATATCCGCCGCGGCAGCCCCCGCTTCAAGACCAAGGATCTTGTAGGCCTCCTCCTTAGTCATGGCGCCCGCACCTGGCGCAACACCCAACCCTTCGCCACCGTGCGGCTGCGCGTCCTTGCGCCAGACGGGAAAACGGCCGTCAAGATACGTCTCTAGGAGCTGACGGCTCTCCGGATCGGGGCTGAGCTCGCCATAAAGCTGGCGCAGATCCGTCAGCCCCATCGCTCCAATCATCTTGCCTTCATAGCGCCCGGCCAGGACGAGCCCCTCGAGTCTGCCGCTGTCATGATCGAGGTCCATTTCAAGCGCCGCGGTGCGCACCGTCGAATGTCTGGACGCGGCGGCGCGTTCCGGAGGCCGCCTGGTGCGTATCCAGCCGACCCAGGCCAGCGCCGCGAGCAAAAGCAGTCCACCGATAAGGCTGCGGCCGAAGACCAGCATGGGCGCGCCGACCAGCCCCAGGAGGGCAGGCCCAAGCGATCTCAGACTGTCTGCCATCCTTCCCGCATCCGCGCGCACAAAGAGCATCGCGGCGCCGAAAAGCACCACGAGCACCGCTGCCAAAGCAAGGATCACGCCCATCGATTAGCACCACCATAGGGACGACCGAGCATAGAAATAGGATGGGACCAAGGTCCGGCGCTTGCAAGTCCCACACCGGCCGAGCCGAAGGGCCAGCGCCGCGGGCGGTAAAAAAGCCGCGCTAAGGCGTGTTGAGATTCAGGTCAGGCCGAGCCGAAAATGGCGGGTTCCGAGAACCGGAGCGGAGCGTACTTAAAGTACGTGAGCACCGGAAGCGCAGGAAGCCGGCATTTGCAGGCCGGCATCACCTGAATATCAACACGCCCTAGAGCAGACCGAGTTCGGCGAGTTCAAGCCTCAGCTTCGGCGGCATCTCGGCCAATGCCGCCCTGCCCTTGCCGAGATCGGGCGGCGCATCGGCGGGCTTGAGATAGCGCCAGCCCTGAAAGGCGCGGCGCGGCTGCCAGTCGGTGCGCACGACCTCAGGATGAAGCACCAGATGACAGCGACCGATACCTTCAGCGTCGGTGAAGGGCCTGATCTCGGTGATCAGTTGCCGGCACTGCACGCTGCCCTTGATCACCCAATAGAGCGAGCCGCCATCGGTGATCTCGTCGCCGCGCGTTGGCACCATGCGAGTGGTGTGCCAGTGCTCGGCCGGCTCGCCGGCGCGTCGCCGCTCGTCGAGGCGGAAGGCAATCCACTCTTCGAGGTCCTCGACGCTGTCGCAGCCGACGCAGAGCTTTAGGAGATTAAGGGCCATGCTCCAAGATTCAGCCGCAAGGCTTGACGCGTCAACGCCTTGAGTGACTTCTCCACAGGGCCAGCCCGGAGTCTCGGTGAGGCCTCAGCACTCGACGACGTTGACCGCGAGACCGCCGAGGCTGGTTTCCTTGTATTTCTCGTTCATGTCGAGGCCGGTCTGGCGCATGGTTTCGATCGCGGCGTCGAGCGGCACGAAATGCGTGCCGTCGCCCTTGATGGCCAAAGAGGCCGCCGTCACCGCCTTCACCGCGCCAAGCGCATTGCGTTCGATGCAGGGCACCTGCACCAGGCCGCCGACCGGATCGCAGGTCATGCCGAGATGATGCTCGAGCGCGATCTCGGCGGCGTTCTCGACCTGCTCGGGCGTGCCGCCCATGACGGCGCACAGCCCTGCGGCTGCCATGGCCGAAGCCGAACCCACCTCACCCTGGCAACCGACCTCCGCGCCCGAGATCGAGGCGTTGGACTTGATGATGCCGCCGACGGCTGCGGCCGTCAGCAGGAAGTCGCGGATGCTCGGCTGATCGGCTTCGGGGTGGAAATGCAGCCAGTAGCGCAGCACCGCGGGCAGCGTGCCTGCAGCGCCGTTGGTGGGCGCCGTCACCACGCGCCCGCCGGCGGCGTTCTCCTCGTTGACCGCCATGGCGTAGATCGACAGCCAGTCATTGGCGAGCAAGGGATTGGGCCGGTTCTGCTGCCACTGTTCCTGCAGCTTGTCGTGCAGCTGCCGCGCGCGGCGGCGCACTTTCAGCCCGCCGGGCATGATGCCGTCCTGCGACAGGCCGCGGTCGATGCAGCCTTTCATGGCGCCCCAGATCGCGTCGAGGCCCTCGTCGAGCTCCTCGCGCGACATGTGCTTTTCCTCGTTGGCGCGCTTCATCTCGGCGATCGAAAGCCCGCTCTTTGCCGCCATCGCCAGCATCTCGACGGCGTTCTTGAACGGGTACGGCACTCGTCTGCCCTGGGTCGTCACCGAACCCTTGGCCTTCATGCGCTGCAGCTCTTCCTCGGAAACGACGAAACCGCCGCCGATCGAATAGTAGATGCGCTTGAGCAGCAGCCGGTCGGATGCGTCATAGGCATAGAAGGCCATGCCGTTGGCGTGGCCGGTCAGCGGTGTCTTGCGGTCGAGCACGAGATCCTTTGCGGGATCGAAGCTATAGGTCGGATGCCCGGGCGGCGAAATGCGCTTGTCCGCGCCGATGCGGGCGACGATGCCGTCGGCCTCATCCGGGTCGACCGTCTGCGGCGTCTGGCCGGCGAGACCCAGGATCACCGCGCGGTCCGAGCCATGGCCGATGCCGGTATAAGCGAGCGAGCCGTGCAGGCTGGCGCCGATACGATCGACCGTGACACCGGCGGGCCGTGGCCAGTCGCCGGCCAGGATCTCGTCGAGGAACCGGCGCGCGGCCGTCATCGGTCCCATCGTGTGCGAACTCGACGGGCCGATGCCGATCTTGAACAGGTCGAAAACCGAAAGGAACACTGGGTCGTTGTCTCCCGAGGGCTGCTCGAAACTTACATATAGGAATTCCCGGGATGTTTCCGCTGTTTTGCATGTCGCGGCTCGGCGGCTGCCGACCTTGTCTGCTCCGCCAGCGACATCGCCATGCGGCAACCCGGGCACCGGTCGAAGCCCCGGCTCGGCCTGTGTTACAAGAACGCATGGGCGACTCACTCCACCTCTCGACCGCAGATCTGGCGGCTTTGGCCTTCTTCCTGGCCGTCTGGGTGCTGCATACGCTCGCCTCCGACGGCAGGCTGGTCAGCCGTGTCTCGCTGACGACCGCGATGAACGCCCAGCGCGAGGCCTGGATGCGCAACATGGCCGAACGCGAGATCCGCATCGTCGACACCGCCATCATGGGCGGCCTGCAGCAAGGCACCGCCTTCTTCGCTTCCTCCTCCCTGATCGCGCTCGGCGGATGCTTTGCCTTGCTCGGCGCATCCGACCGGGTGCTTGAGGTTCTGGCCGAACTGCCCTTCGGTGCGGCTTCGTCGCGCGAAGCCTTCCAGACCAAGGTGTTCGGCCTGGTGCTTATCCTGGCCTTCGCTTTCTTCAAATTCGGCTGGGCCTACCGGCTATTCAACTATTGCTCGATCCTGATCGGCGCGGTGCCTACCCCGCATGGCCCGGCTTCGCGCAACCCGATCAGCGAAACGGCGGTGTGGCGGGCGACGCGCATGAACGTGCTCGCCGGCAAGCACTTCAACTCCGGCCTGCGCGCCGTCTTCTTCTCGATCGGCTATCTCGGCTGGTTCGTCGATCCGGTCGTTTTTGTGATGTCGACGCTGGTGCTTCTGGCCGTGCTGGTGCGCCGCCAGTTCTTCTCCGCAGCCCGCCAGGCGGTGCTCGGTCAGCCGCCCGGTCCTGGGAAGAACTGATCGATCCTGCCTGAAAGCCGGTAGGCGAAAAGCCCGATCCATTCGCGCACCGCGATGGTGGTCGCTTGCATCGAGTCGACCGGATTGTCGCGGTAGAAACCGACGCTTTCCCTGCCCGACGTGCGGTAGTCGACCGGCCACGGAATGGTCGCAAAGCCCGCCTTGTCGAACAGCGCCTTGGCGCGCGGCATGTGGAAGGCCGAGGTGACCAGCAGCCAGGTCTCGCCCGGCTTCGGCTCGACCAACTTTCGCGAGAACACCGCGTTCTCGTAAGTGTTGCGGGACTTGTCCTCGAGAATCAGGCGATCGGCCGAAACGCCGAGCGCGCCGAGCAGCCGCGGCGCCGTATCGGCATCGCCCTCGCCGTCGAGGAAAAGCGAGCCGTTGCCGCCGGACACGACGATCTTCGCTTGGGGCAAGCGCCTTGCCAGGATCGCGGTCTCGACCATGCGGTCGCCGCCACTGTTCAACTCATAGCCGCCGCGCGCCAGGTTGATGGCGCCTTCGAAGCCGCCGCCGAGCACGACGATCCCATCCACCTTTTCCGGCAATGGCGGCTTGGGGAAACGTTCTTCCAGCGGCGTCAGCATCATTGCCCCGACCGATGTCCAGGCCGAGAGGGCCAGAATCAGGAAAGCAACCACGCTACCCGTCGCGGCCAGTCGCCGACGTCGGAAGAGCGCTGCCAGCAGTCCCGCGAGCAGGAGGAAGATCGCCAGGTTGACCGGCTGGATGAAGAACCAGAATATTTTCGAAAGGTAGTAGAACATCCCTCACCTTTGCTCGATGAGGGACGACGCTACCACCACTTTTCCGGCTGAAATTTGCCCGCGGCCCTTTCGATGACCTGCGCCGTCTGGAACAGCGTTTCCTCGTCGAACGGACGGCCGATCAGCTGCAGGCCGAGTGGCAGGCCCTTGCCGTCCAGGCCGGCCGGCACGGAAATGCCGGGAAGACCCGCCATGTTCACGGTCACGGTGAAGATGTCGTTGAGGTACATCTTGACCGGATCGGAAGCCATGTCTTCGTCGGCGACGCCGAAGGCAGCCGACGGGGTCGCCGGCGTCAGGATGACGTCGACGCCGGCGGCAAAGACGTTCTCGAAGTCGCGCTTGATCAGCGTGCGCACCTTCTGCGCCTGCAGGTAGTAAGCGTCGTAATAGCCGGCCGACAGAACATAGGTGCCGATCATGATGCGCCGCTTGACCTCGCGGCCGAAGCCGGCGGCGCGGGTCTTTTCATACATGTCGATGATGTCCTTGCCGGGCACGCGCAGGCCGTAGCGCACGCCGTCATAGCGGGCGAGGTTCGACGAGGCCTCGGCGGGCGCCACGATATAGTAAGCCGGCAGCGCGTATTTGGTGTGCGGCAACGAGATGTCGACGATCTCGGCGCCGGCATCCTTCAGCCAGGCAATACCCTTCTGCCAGAGTGCCTCGATGTCTTCCGGCATGCCGTCGACGCGGTACTCCTTCGGAATGCCGACCTTCATGCCCTTGATCGACTTGCCGATCGCCGCTTCATAGTCCGGCACCGGGCGGTCGACCGAGGTCGTGTCCTTCGGATCGACGGAAGCCATCGACTTCAACAGGATGGCGGCGTCGCGCACGTCGCGCGCGATCGGCCCGGCCTGGTCGAGCGAGGAAGCGAAGGCGACGACGCCCCAGCGCGAGCAGCGCCCGTAAGTCGGCTTGATGCCGACCGTGCCGGTGAAGGCCGCGGGCTGGCGAATCGAGCCGCCGGTGTCGGTCGCGGTGGCACCGGCGCAAAGGAAGGCGGCGACGGACGAAGCCGACCCGCCGGACGAGCCGCCCGGCACCAGCTGCATGTTGTCGTAGGTGCGGCTCTGCTCGACGCCGCCTGGCACAACAAAGCCCCCGCCGCCATCATGGATGGTTGGCTTGACCGTGGTCTGCAGGCGCGAGCGGCGCCACGGATTGACGACCGGGCCGTAATAGGAGGTTTCGTTCGACGAGCCCATGGCGAACTCGTCCATGTTGAGCTTGCCGAGCATGACGGCGCCATCGGCCCACAGATTGCTGGTCACGGTCGACTCGTAGCGCGGCTTGAAGCCGTCCAGCACGTGGCTGCAGGCCTGGGTGTGAATGCCTTCCGTGGCGAACAGGTCCTTGATGCCGAGCGGAATGCCCTCCAGCGCGCCGCCCTCGCCCTTGGTGAGCCTGGCATCGGAGCTCTTCGCCATGTCGCGCGCCTTGTCGGCGGTGACGGTCACATAGGCATTGAGCACCGGATTGGCGCGATCGATCGCCGCGAGATAGGCCTCGGTGATCTCGGCCGCGGTGATCTCCTTGCCACGCAGCTTGGCGCGGGCCTCGGAAATGGTGAGATGTGTGAGGTCGCTCATCAGGCAAGGCTCTTTTCGTAAAACACCGACCATTCGGAGTCGGGATAATCCAGCACCGGTCCGCAACGCGAGAAACCGGCGCGCTCATAGACGGTCCAGGCGGCCGGGTGCCGGTCGCCGGTCTCAAGGACAAGGCGCCTCAGCCCTTCCTGCCGGGCAAGCGCCTCGACCCGTCCGACGATCTCGGCGCCGATCTTGCGGCCGCGATGCGAAGGCCGCGTATACATGCGCTTGACCTCGCCGACCGCATCGTCATGACGCTTTAGCGCGCCGCAACCGACGGCAAGGCCATTGTCGCGGGCGATGAACACCGTCGTATCCTCGCCCGCCATCTGCTCGACGGTCAGATGATAGCAGTGCTCGGGCGGCGTCAGTTCGAGCAGCGTTGAGTTGAGTTCGGCGACCAGCGCGCGCACGTCGTCCTGCAAAGGCGTCTCGACGGCGATCTCGACAGCCACGGCCTACTCCACCACCTTCGGAACGAGGAAGAAGTTCTCTTCCGTTGCCGGCGCGTTGGCCACGATGTCGACGGCCTTGTTGCCGTCGGTGACGCCATCCTGGCGCTTCTTCATCTCCATCGGCGTGACCGAGGTCATCGGCTCGACGCCCGAGACATCGACCTCGTTCAATTGCTCGACGAAGCCGAGGATGGCGTTCAATTCGCCGGTCATGCGCTCGGCGTCCTCCTCGCTCACCGCGATACGGGCAAGGTGCGCGACGCGCTTCACGGTCTGAAGATCAACGGACATTTTGAAACCTTAGAAAAGCCTGCCCGCGCTATAGCCGCGCGACGTGGCGTGCGCAACATATCGGGCAACATTTGACGCTTCAGCGGGGCAGACCTTACTGAAAAACATAGCCAACGTGCCTGCGGCCTTGGTCTCGAAGTGCGTTGGTGATCGCGTTCCGGTTGTCTCGGGTGTCTTCAAGGATCATTACCGGCGCGCAAGGTTGCTGTATCACCTCAATGATTGGCGCTCCGTGACGGTCAATGGCGGCGCGCAAACCTACGATCACATTTTCCGGCCCAGTCCATTGGTCAGCCATTTCAAATGTTGAATTTACCCAAATTGCCTCCCAATCGCCCAATCTGGGGAAACCGGAAATCGTCTCCTTGACTTCAAACTTCATACGAGCGCTGTCGACGGAGCGATCCGATAAGCTGTCTGCCGATTGGTGATTGCCATTCTTGCTCAGAGCTTCCCGAAACTGGCGGCGCCGCTCCTGGAGTTCGGGATCGAATATTGGTTGATAGGATATCATTCTGGCGCGGACTACGATTTGGGCATTGCTGAAGTAATTCAGATCACGTTCGTGAAACGTTGCGCACGCTATTGCCGGTTCCGATAGCTCCAAAAGGCTCAAAAACACCACGCATACCGGCACTGCATTCAGTCTAAAAGCCCTGCTCACACCGATCTCCATGCCGTCTCAGAGGTTAGTGACGGTCGGCTAAGATCAAGGCAAATTAACGCCGTTATACCCCACGCTTTCCAGGCCTTGCGCCGACAGAACGATGTTGCCGGCGTCGATCACGGTCTGCAGCGTATCCTTCTTGGCAGGGCTCCTCCGATTGCAGATAGACGCCTAGATCAAATCATCGGTGGCCGGCGCGGGTGTCGCCGCGACCAGCATCGAAACGCAAAGAGCCTATCCCAAGGCCATGGTTTCGTTCCAGATTCCTGATGGAGCGACCTAGATCTCGATCGCCTTGCCGATTTCCGGCAGTGCCACCTTGACGCCGGAGCCTTCCATGCCGGCGACGAACTTGTCGGCGGTCTGGTCGATCATCGAGAAGGTGCCGAAATGACAGGGAACGACGGTGTCGAAGCCGAAGAAGCGGCGGCAGGCAAGCGCCGCCACCGCGCCGCCCATGGTGAAGCGGTCGCCGATCGGCACGATGCCTATCTTCGGCTCGTGCAGTTCGTTGATCAGCCCCATGTCGGAGAAGATGTCGGTGTCGCCCATGTGATAGAGCGTCTTGTCCCCGGGGAAGTGCAGGACGAGCCCGCCCGGATTGCCGAGATAGGTGTTCGTGCCGCCTTCGCCGCCGAAGGAAGACGAATGCAGCGCCTGGACGAAGGTCGTGGTGAAAGGGCCGCAATCGACGGTGCCGCCGATATTGCCCGGATTGATCTTGTCGCCGCTGACGCCCTGGCCGACGAGAAACATGCAGATCTCGAAATTGGCGACCAGCATGCCGCCGCTTTTCTTCAGCACTTCGACCGCGCCGCTGACATGGTCGTTATGGCCGTGGGTCAGGAGAACATGGGTCACGCCCTCAGCCGGCCCTTCCCACC
>NZ_JBWGIO010000024.1:0-70585 GCF_057784215.1 Mesorhizobium sp. CNPSo 4661
GCAGCAAAGCGGAGGATGGCGCAGGCGCGCGTTTCTTGGTTTCGCGAGGAATGGGCTTCGCCCAGGGGAAGAAACGCGCGACGCGCCATTGCGGCATAGGCGGTCGAGGCTTCAGCCGCCCTTCGGCCAGATCAGCCCGTTCGAGAGGTAGTTGGTGCTCTGTGAAAAAGAAGGAGGGGGGCAATGGCAGCGCTGGCCATCAAGAGATAAAGCAAATTGGTGTCCGAGATGTCCGCCGACGACAGCGTGGATCGACCTGAATGAAAGCTTGAGCCCACATCCGGTGCCAGCCGCATACGGTGGCGTATCGCGAAGACCTCATTGGGGTCGGAAGCGGACGGACAGGTTTCGGAAACGCGTTGCGAAAAGCCGCCATGGCCATGCTCGGGCAACACGGAATGTGCGGATAAGGTGGAAGGTCAGTGTGAAAAGCAAATTTGACAGTGAGAACCTTTCCCGTTTGATGATGGTCGTCCTCACTCCCGTGTTGAACCGGGGATGAGTAAAGGCTGTGACGGTAGTTAGAGAATCGGCTGGCCTTCAGAGGAAGGACACATCAGGAAAAATGCGTACGATCAGCTTGTTCATGTGGGGATATCAGTCGCATTTCCGCGGAACGATTCAGTATCTAGCCCAACGTGTTCTCGAGTTGATCGGTGTAGATGCGGAGCCGGAGGTGTTTCTCGTCGGGCTCGCCCGACCGGAGCACAATCCGAGGCACTCTGTCTGCCTGGAGCCCGAAGATGGGCGATGGTCGCTTTCGACCTTCTCGGCATTGCCAGCACGCGTGGATGAAGCGATCGCGGTGCACCCCATGCAGCAGCACTACTACGGGGACGAGGTGTCGATGCGGGAAAAACCGGAGAACATTAGACGCCTCGTTATCCGTGAAGAGGTCACCCGCCAGCTCGGTGTGAACGACCGTGCGGCACGCTTACGAAGTTACTGCAGCAACGCTTATCCCGTAGACGATTATTACATTGTATGCGTCATACAGGTAGCAGAGCATCTCTTCCGTCAATTTCCTGCAATCTCGTACCGTTGGCAGAATGAGGATTTTGAGACCAGTTTTCTCGATCAATGCCTGAAGGCCGTACTCGATGAGGCGCATGTGGCACTATCGCGCCCCGATCCCGGTAGACATCTCTCCGATCAAGGCATGCGAACGCCAGCCGAAGTCGTGGCCAGCGCGGCTAGAAGCTTCATGCGTGTGCCGTTCATCGGAAATTTCAATACCTCAGATCTTTTCGAGAATTTCAACAGGCTCTCACAGCTGATGTACGAAGGGCGGCTCGGCACGGGCCGGATCGTGCTCGCGGCCGCGGAAGACGCGAATGTACAATATGTCCTGCGACTGGCCAGCCCAGTATCACTCAGGCAAACGCGCTGGGCTCGGAAACTCCTGCAGATGGCGACCAAGGACACCGCGTTGATCGCTGGCTACGATTCGATCTACGGTCTTGGTCGTGTCTCGGATGTGAGCGTTCCACCATACAGTGTGGACTTTCTCGGCCATCATCAGTGGCAGTTCAGACGCGGAGACCAAATTCTGATGCGCGCGCAGTTCGGCGAGGCCCGTCTCCCGGAGGAACCGATTAGTACCGAGCGATTCGTGGATAATATGAGTCGTACCTTTGCAGGCATTTCCGAAGACGCAGTGGGCCGGTTCCGGATTGTTCTCGATTTACTGGTGCAGCTGCCAAGAGGCAGCATGCTCGTCATAGCGAAGGACGCAGCAGCCGAAGCAATTAGGCTCAAGCACCAAGGCACAGCGATTGAGCCAACGCCCTTGTCCAAGGAACTGCTCGAGCGGGCCACGAGTATCGATGGCACTATTCTCGCCGATCCGAACGGCGTGTGCCATGCCATAGGTGTAATTCTCGATGGCGCTGCCAACGACGAGTGCACTCCCTCTCGGGGCGCTCGGTATAATTCAGCCGTTCGGTACGTGCTCGAAGATACGGCGGAGAGAATGGCTTTCGTTGTATCAGAAGATCGGACGCTCGACGTCATTCCGCTGTTACGTCCAAGAGTGAGCCGCAACGCCATCGACCAAGCGGTCAAGTCGATTTCGACAGCGACCATTGACAACTACCATAAGGTTCGATCCTGGCTCGACGAACACCGCTTCTACTTGAACACAGAGCAATGCAAAATCGTCAATGAGTCGCTCGATCGCATACAGCACACACCATTGGAGGTCGGGCGCATCATGTTACAAACGGCGCGATTTGAGCCCCACGCCGCCATGAACGACAGCTATCTCAAAGATTGACGCGAGAAGTATGCGAAGCTCAGAGCCTCGCCCTCAGGCTGGCGTGATCTTCTTTCGGTTCGCGCCGGCACCGATCCAGAGATTAAGGCTCAAGGGAATGCGATTTTCCACGGATTGCGAATGATGCTCTGTGCTCTCTCTCACCAGTTTCCAAGGTTCGTTGAACAGTTCCTCGATCAAGGGCGTGGCTTGCGCCGTCGTTTCCGCGAAGAAACCGTCACCGATCTCCTGATGGGCGCGCTCATCACGGCGGCTGGCGGTCGTCTAATCGTCGAATTCCCAGATGAGCCTGTCACGGGTGCCGACATGGAATGGAACTTCGTCGACCGGCGCACGTCGACCTTCTTCCGTCTATTGCTCCAGGCCAAGCAGGCCTACGGCGACGGGTCGGTGTGGACGCGGCATTGCTATCGCGAGCTGCTACACACGTCCGGTTCGGGATCAAAGTTACAGGCGGAGACATTGTGCGACAGCGCCCGCCGTTCCGGTTTTGCGACATACCCACTATATATATTCTATCACGCAGCAAGTACTTGTGAGTTGGCGCGCCGTTCCGGCAATCCTTTGATATCCGGGATAAACATCGCCGATGGCTTCCTAGTGGAGCGGCTCGTCAAAGACGCAAGCACACGCGCACTCCGCACTAGCAACAAGAGCTTGCGACTCATTGCACCTATGCTATCCTCGCTCTCTGTGCTTTTCTGTCCGCCCACTCTGGAGCAATTGTCGCCATTCGCGCTTGCGCCCGGTGCGGTCTCGTTACCACTATATCTCGGCATCTCAGCGGGGCGCCGCATTGTCGGCTTTCCGACGCCGCCCACCCCGGTAGAGGTGCGAGCCCGAATACTCGATCTCAGGGCCGCTGCATCTTCGAAAAGTAGGGATGTGGCCGGACAGACGGACACGCTGCCCGACGTTCCCGACGTGTCGGATGGTATACCCGACGACGTGCAAGCCGTGCTGAATCGAAGAGAGGAAGGCATGGCCTCAGCGCCTGGGCTTAACCGGTGGCGCCTAACATTTGTGTCGAACAGTCGCGCGTCGAGCGGCGATGACTAGGAAGGCGTGAGAGACATGCTCGATGACGACCTACGCCACCGTGTCCGTCGTCTGATAGCGGGCGATCGTCGTGTGGCTGACCTGGACCGTCTGTTCCTCGGACTCAGATCGCGTGCTGGCACTCAAGCCTGCTTTCGCGAAATCGGGGATTTTGTCGCCCATCGCGACACGCGTGAAAAAGGACTCGTCACTCAGGTCGGACGAGACGTCTTCACCAGCGTGGACGTCTGGAGCCTAAAGTTGCGCGGTCGCGATCCCACTTGGGACGACATCGCCCGAGCCGCCCACGCCAATCTCCGGCTGGCGTCTGACGACCAGTTGTGGGAGGGGTGCGGTTGTCAGCGACCATCCGCTAAGCAGCGGCTGAAACGGGCTCTGGAGAAGGTTGAGACGGGAAGGCGGCCGACTGAGAAGGAAATCCAGGCGCTCGACTTCCTCGGTAATCGGTTCATCTGGAAGCCGGCCTTTACTGCAGAGCAGCTCGCAGCCGAGGTCAAAGAGGTGTTGATACGGACCGGCATTGCTGCATCAGCAGCCGCAGAATTATCTGAGGAGACGCAAGACTTCCTCGCTCTTTATGCGCTCTCGATAATGCATGGCTCAACCATCGCCCTAGAGAACGGACATCGGGGACGCCTCTTTGCGGGGTTCGCCAATCGGAACCGGCAACTCGAAGTAAAGATTGAGATCATCTTTAACGAGCTCACGAAGCCGTTGATGGCGCCAATCTGCCTGTTTTTGACCGACCTCTACCCTGAGGCGCACTGTGCGCCCACGCTGCTTGAGCCCCCTGATCCTATTCTTCCTACGCATTGGAACTTCCCCATTGAACTCGGCCTGGACGGCAAGCTGGATCGAGCCGGCTGATCTGCAATGATCGGGTGGGGCGCAGCTCCTGTCACAGCAGGCCTAGCCGCACTTCGGCCCAAGTTCCCGCTGCGTCTCGGGAAAAGGTTACGCGAGATGCACTTGGATACGATTTTGGGCCGCAGGTCCACGATTACTGGAGATCCAGGGTGCATACGAGCCACGAGGCCGATCCTATTTCGGGGTGTCTGATTGGACCTTTTGCGCAAGACCCTCAGTAGCTGACGGAGACATAACCGAGCAGCCCACGGCAGCTCACACAGTGATCCCGAAAAGAGTTATCTTCGGCTATCCTGCTGTGGGCGTCAGTTGCGCCCAACTGTTGGCTTGGAAGATTGCGGCGAAAAGCCCGCTTGGTGGAGGCTCAGTTCCAACGATGACCATCAAAAAACCCGCCAGATCGTGGCGCGACTTGGCAAACATGTCATGCATGCTCGCCCGATCAACCGGCGATGGCGTGGGTACCGGTTCAGGGTGCGTGTGCCAGTCTCCCAGATAATGCAAGCCTTGCTGATGCAGTCGCCGAATTTCCGCCCGATCGGCCCATTTGTTGGGAATAAACGAAAAGCGCGATCGACGGTCGATCGCGCGGGGACCCGTCGCCACCTCCACAACGATGCGTTGTCCCTCGAAACGGGCGAAAAGTTGCCCGCCGGCTTCGCGATCAAGGCGCCCGACCTGCCGATAGGTGGCAAAATGGTCCAGCACGGAAGGTGCAAGGATAAGCTCCTGCTTGCCCGACGCAGCCAAATATCTCATTACGCCGCCGCCTGGGCCATCTTGCGGCAGACCGGGCAATCCGCCGCCGCTGGCCATTGGCGCTCGCGGATCATCCCACCGGCCCCGGGATCACCCATAAGCTTCAGCCAGCCGGGATCAACCTGGCCGCCTTGAGCAGCCCAGTTGGCAGTCTGGCCGACCCAGATCTTGTGGTGCGGCATGCCTGGCTGATCAATCAGGCAGCGGATCGTCTCCCCACTGAGAAGCGCATGGGCCCAGGCGAGCTCGGCGGGACCGTAGGGCGTGAATGCGCCACCACAAGCCGGTACGGCCAAAAGGCCGTCCTCCGGCCAGCGCGTGACCGCGACATCGGGAGTGCCGGTGTCCGACATACCGCAGCGGAAACATCCGCCCTGCCCTGGAATAAAGACGGCATGCGCCGCCGCCGCATTGGGCTCAAGCCATCCGTATAGAATCGGCGGCAGCCCTTGGCTCTGCTGCAGATGGTTGAGCAGACTGTCGACCTGCCAGACACCCGTGGTGGCGACAATCAGGTCGGCAGCCTGCAGGCGTTCAACATCGATCGCCGCCACGACCTCCGCACTGGCCTCCACCGCCAGAAGATGTGGCAGGTTCGCGCTCAAGTAACCCGCCAGTTGCACACTCTTAAACGCACCGACGGACTGGGCGCCCAGGACATGGCGGGCGATGTTCTCCCATTCAAGGACCTCGCCGTCGATCAGATGAAGGCTGCCGATCCCTGCCTTGGCGATAAGTTCCGTCAAGGTGCTGCCCAGAGAGCCGCTTCCGACAATGACAACATGCTTGCCCTTGAGCAGCGTTTGGCGGCCGTCATGGTCGCGACCGTGGATCCAGTCGTGGTCGACACGCTGGACCTGAAAGCGCCTGACCTTGCTCACGGGTGCCAAGCCGCGTTGGAGCGCGAACTTCAATGGCAATCGACCCGGCCGGAACCCCCGATTAATCGGATCGTGCTTGCGGCCAAGGCCATCCTGCTTGGGTGGCAACGTCAGCTTGACACTGCCAAAGCCAATGCCGGTCTCCGTCCTTGCACCGAGCAGCACCTCATCAATGGTCCCATCAACAATGGCTTTGCCCAGCAGGTCCAGGGCTGCCGCGTCGCCGGCAACGAGGCGACGGATATCGGCACCGTTCTTCGGGAAATCCACAGGCAGCGGGACAGTTGGCAACCACAACAAAAGAGCCTTGGAGACGTCATACTTATCGGCTTTGGCGGACGAACCAAACCTATGACCGAGCCATCGCCGAAGCGCGGCCTCGCTATCGGCGATGATATGGTCTTTTTGGCCTTTCCATACGTAGACGGCGCGATGATCTCCTTGAGCCTCGACAAGGCTCAGCACACGCGGCGCGGCTTCCACACTGCGGTTCCAGTACGATACGAATTCGGCACGAAAATCGGCGGCGGTATTCCCGGCGATGTTCTGCTCGATCATAGCAACGCCATCTTGCAGCAAGGCATGGACCACGGCAACCGGCCGTTCGGTGCTGAACGAGGCTTGTGAGGGATAGACGCAAAGCAGTCCGGTGTCCTCCAGATGCGGCCAGGTCAAAACGCCTGGCCCATCAAGGACAAACAAACGCGCCGCCGCGAATGGAAACGCTGCCGGGACCAACACCGCCAGGGTCAAAACCCGGCCGTCACTGAAGGAAACCGGGAATTTCCAGCCTGCATCTGCAACCAAGGACTTGTTAGCCGCGAGCTCCTCCGGGGCCATCCTCGTGGCGCTATAAGCGTCGAAATACGTATTGAGCGCTAGAAGCGCCTGGTCATGCAACTCCGCCAGCAGCGGGCGGGATTCAGCCATACCTGCCGCCACCGCGTTTATCGACCGCTTCCCTGCCGGCATCGGCGTAGTCACCGCGCAGGATCGCCGCGGAGGTCACAATCGCATCGGCCTTCTTGGTCGCACCGCGATCGGTGAAAAACTCCGTCTTGAAAACCTTGTCCCATGCCTTGCGGGCGTAAGCTTGGCTGCAGTCGGCATCATCGAGCACGTCCAGCTCGTCGATCGCCCATGCGAGCTTCTCCCGCAGCAGCTTAGCACGGCTATCATCCGGACCGTGGGTGAGCTTGACGCCGAAAACGACTGGATGATCGATCTCGAGGCTGCCTTCGAGCCGCGAATGGATGTCTTCCATTGTCCTTCGCAGCGATACGTCGTCATGCCCGGCATTCTCTGAAAAGCGCTCGGTGACGAGCTTGGTGATCATGAAACCGGTGGCAATCTGGCTACGCCAGGATTCTCGGCTGCGGGCAAAGGCCTTCATCAGCTTGACCACCCGTCGCATCTGGCCGCCATTGATTTGATCGGGGCTCTGCGCCTTGTTTTGGTCCTTGAACCAGTCGGTGACCGCCATCGGGTCCGATTTCTTCCAGTCCGTGCTTGCGAGCTCGTAAACGTATTTCTGGTTCTCCACGACGCGCCGATAGACAGGCACGTCAACGTGGTAACCCATGTCGTAGTAGATCCGCACGCAGTTCTTCAGCACCTCCGGGGGCGTCTTGAACTTGTCGTCATGGACGGCCTTACGGACCATTTCCTTGGCGTCGGCCGCTGTCTTGTCGCCACCACGCGGACCAATCAGCTTGTCCTTGTCGAAATAGACCCCATCATCGATGTCATAGTCGAGCTCAGCATGCTGGGTCATGGTGCGCATGGCGTAGGAGCCCTGCGTCCGGCATCCGATCGGCGACGGCTCCTCATCTCGCTTCAGGCCTTCTTTCAACCGCTTGCGGTTGGTGTTGCGACGATCGCGCATTGTATCGCGCTCGGCCTTGGGCAATTGAACCTTATCGTTGTGAAACGCCGTTATATCGTCGTGGCAATCAAACATCTTTCCCTCGCTTGGCTTTGCTTTCCGGCGCTTCGCGCAGGAGTCCGTCGATTGCTCGACCTATTTCAGATTTGTCGTCGCCACAGGCGCTTAGCGCTTCATAAGCGTCGGTCTGGCCCTGCTGGACCAGCGCGTCCATCGATGCTTTGGACGTTTCATCCAGATCCAGATGGTTCAGCATCGCCCCGGCGATGTCGCCATGCGGGAAACGGAAGACGGAAAGATGGCGGCCTGTATGCTTGCCCATCATGCGGGCTATATGATCGAACGCATATTGTTGCGCACTGATGCTGACTGCGGCCGCATCGGCGCCAAAGCGCCATTGCTTGTAGCCACGGTCGACCAGCGCCGGCGTAATCTGGTCCCCCGAAGGTGGTGGGCACGTTCCCAGGCAAAAGATTTCAATGGCATCACCTGGTTCGGTGAGTTCGAGGGCGTCGGTCAGACCGACCAGGATCGGATTGTTGGCCCAGAGTCCGCCATCGACGAAGGCATGCCCGCCCTGCATTTTGGGATTGGGCAACCACGCCACCGACCGGAACACCGGCGCAGCCGTGGTAGCCATGCAGACGTCGACAAGCGTGTAGTCGTCGTCGCGATGCTTGCTGTTCTCAAGGTGCGGGGTCTTGAAGACCCATGATCGGTGTCGTGACATTTCAACCGCCGGCACGGCCAGACCTACGCCACGATCGTTCCAGATATCGATCAACTTCGTTGTTTTCAGTTCTGCCGTGAGCGCAGCCTTGAGGGCCGCGGCCCCTGCCCGGTTAAGTGCAGGACGCCTGCTGAACTGCAAAAGAATCTTGGTAAGGGACGACGGCACTTTCTCGGGGAAGATCTTCGGCCCCTGATTGCGATAGAGATCGATCACCTTGCTCATGCGGACATCGGCGGCCAAGGCACAGGCAAGGATCGCGCCCGTGCTGGTGCCGCAGATAAGCTGGAATGCTTTGCCAAGGTCAATATGCGTGACCTTGCGCGTGGCAGAATACCTGGTCAGCAACGCGTCCAGATAGGACGCGCTGTAAATACCGCGCATGCCGCCCCCCTCAATACAGAGGACGCGGAAAGGAGGCTTGCGGGCCTGTTCTGATGCGGGCGTTGTTTTACGCGCCAAAGAATCAATCTCCCTTAGGAACCGGCAATGTTACCGCATCTTTGCACGGCCAACCAAGCATGTTCTTTGTTTGTTCAGAGAATAATATGACCTAAAACCTTCCCGCCGATGAAACCTGCTCGACCCCTGCGCGCGGCTGGCGGTTGAGCCGGATCGGCCTCGCAAATCGATCGGCTCCGAGGACACATTCACAGCCGACATCGTCGATCTCGATGCATCAATCGCCGAACTCAAGCCGCTGGTCGCCAAGGTCTGGGGATACTGTGAAGGGAAAGGCATCCGGGGAAGGACCGTCACGCTGAAGGTCAAATTCGCCGACTTCCAGCAGATCACGCGCAGCCGCACGGTGGCGGTGCCGATTGAACTCCCAGATTTCGAGGGGCTCGCAACCGATCTCCTGAGGTCGGTATTTCCGCCGCGGAAAGGTATCCGCCTGTTGGGCATCACACTCTCGTCGCGGGCGATGTGTCGCCGCCGGATCAACGTCAATTGCGGTTCGAACTGTAGCGCTGCCTCGGGCCGGGGCGCAAAGGACCACCGGCCGCAACTTGTCCGGATCATCGCTCGTGTGGATCGATCTCGCGGACGATCTGGGCGACCTCTCCTTCATACTCGTCGGCCCGCACGACCGAAAGTGTTCCGTCGCCGGCGCGGAAAATGACGATACTGACCATCAGGCTGGTGGCGAGGCTGAAGGCGAAGGCGTTGGCTTCCACGAGGGACATTTTTCCGGCTCCTGTTCTGGAAGCGGGGAGCGATCCCCGCGTGACAGGCGCCCGATGTGTCCGGCCGAGGGCCGCAATCACCGTGAAGGCAAGGCCGAAACGGCGGCACGCTTTGCGTAGTCCGACCCTTTATGGGTTGATGGCATCAGGCCCTCGGATCGGACCAAGGAATTGCGCCGACAAACGCGGCGATCGGTTCCCTGTCCTCCATTCCGGGACGGGATGGGATGTGAATCTCGTGGTCCTCCGCCTTGCCTTCATAGACGCCAAATCGGCAGGAGCGTTCGTCCGATCCAAGCGCCAAGAGCGACGGAAATCACGGCGAATGACTTGAGGCGAGTGGAACTGGTGGCCCCGTCACGCGGCGCCAAACTTCATCACCGGGATGCCGAGCCTGCGGGCCTTGTCGGCGAGATTGTCCTGAATGCCAGAGCCGGGGAAATGAATGACGCCGATCGGCAAGGTGGCGAGCATGGCGTCGTTGCGCTTGAAGGGCGCGGCCTTGGCATGCCTGGTCCAGTCCGGCCTGAAGGCAATCTGTGGCACCTTGCGACTGTGAGCCCATTTGGCCGCGATCAACTCTGCACCTTTTGGCGATCCGCCGTGTAGCAGGACCATGTCCGGATGCTTGCCATGGACCTGGTCCAGCTTGACCCAGATCAGCAGATGATCGTTGAAATCGAGGCCGCCGGTGAAGGCGACTTTCGGTCCCGGCGGCAACAGCAGCTGGCTATCTGCATGCTTCCTCGCGGCAACGAAGTCCCGGCTGTCGATCATTGCCGCGGTCAGGTTGCGATGGTTGACGAGAGAGCCCGAACGCGGGCGCCAGATCGAGTGGGTGTGACGCTCGTAATGCTCGGCGGCCTGGTCACGCATCAATTCGAAGGCGTTGCGGCGTTCGAGCAGCGTCTGACCTTGGGCGATGAGGCGCTCTAGTTCGACCGACTTGACCTCGGATCCATCCTGTTCGCGCTGCAGCCGCTGCTGGCCAACTTCGTTTTCATCGAGCTCGCGTTCGATCCGCTTGGTCGCGCGATGGAACAGATTGACTGTACCCCACAGCAGCTCCTCGAGGTCGGGCTCAAGGCGTGTGTCGGCCATCGCTACCATGAGAGCGTCGAAGATGTCGGCGATGCTGGCTGCCACGACCCGGCCTTCGGGAAGCGGGCGCGGATCGGGTTCATCTTCGAAGGGACGGTAGCCGTAGAGCTGAAGCTCCTGCAGGACGTGGTCGATGGGTGATGATGCGGGTTGCGGCTCGAAGTCGGTATCGTGCTCGGTGCTCATGGCGGCTCGCCTTCGTGGGACCGGCCGCGCCCATCGCGGCCTTCATGGCGACGAAGGCGATGGACGATCCGGACTTGCACCCGAAGCGCCAGCGCAGGGCCGGAACGGGAGTGAAGGATGGCGAAGCCCGGCTATTTTGGTTCGCGATGGAAAGGCCCGAAGACGGGGTCCCGCGCGGCTCGCCGCACGGGGTGGCAAGGGCCGCCGGAAAATAGCCGGGCGCAGCCATTGCCTGTCCGGACCGGCCGGTGCCCGATCGCCCTCTAGAAGGCCGTGGGCCGGCCCTCATCCCAGCGAAGGTTCACCTGCGACCCGAGCCACGCATCGCTGGCGCGCCCCCATCTTCCCCTTTCCGGTCAGGCCGCCAGCTTCATGAAGCGTTCGACATCCTGCGGCGCGATCTGGACACGCAGGATCGCCCTCAGGGCATCGGTACCGAGCAGACGCAGATCTTCGTTGAAATCGCCGAGCCGCGGTGTGAGCACCATCGCCTCGATTCCAGCCGCGCTGGTGCGTTCAATGAGGGTTGCCACTGCTGCGTCGCCTGCCGGATCATTGTCGCGGGCAATGTAGAGTCGCCGCACTGTGTCAGGGAACAGGATTGCGGACAGATGCGCCGCCGACAGCGCTGCGATCGTTGGCATGGTGGGCAGGACAGAGCGTTGCGACAGCATGGTCTCGATGCCTTCTCCGGCGGCCATGACGTCGTGGCAGCAGCCGAAGCGGACAGCGTGACCGAGCAGGTCGCCCATGGCTCGTCTTGGCGTGTCGACCGGAGCGCGGCCGAGATGGGCCTCGGTGAATCCGCCCGGATCGAGCCAGGTGCGGTGGGCGCCGGTGAGCTTGCCTCTGAGGTCGGTGACCATCGCGATCATTGCCGGCCATGTTTCGGTCGGGCCGCTCTCTGGACGGTAATAGCAGCACGGATGAAACCGAAGGCCGCCGGTTTCATGCAAGGCAGTAATCGCGCGTCCGCGCAGATACGTCTCCACAAGCGTTCCTGGTATCGGCTGCGACATGGAGACCAGCCGCCGCGCCGCTTCGGGAGAGCCGCCGGCAGCGGGAACGGCTTGCTCCCAACGGTCCTTTGGTTCGTTCGTCGTCAGGGGCATCGACAGAAAGCTGCGCGCCTCGTCGCAGACGTCCTTGAAATCGACAAGGCCAAGCGATTCCCGAATGACGTCCAGCAGGTCGCCGTGCTCCCCGGTGGCGGCGTCGGTCCATTTCCCGGCGGCGCCCTTGCCGGAATCCGATCCCTTGAGACGGACAAACATCGAGCGCCCCGGCGCATTGCGGGCGTCGCCAACCAGCCAGTAGCGGCCCTGGCGGCGACCATTGGAAAGGTAGCGGCGGCAAACCGCCTCCGCCCGTTGGGCGAGACGGCTTGCCAGTTCGGATGCATCGCGAGGCGGCATCAGCTGGCCTCCCTCTCGCTGATGCGCTGTATCGGATGACGCGCGATGACCTTGGCGAGCACCGTAGGCCCGCTTGCGTCCGCGGGCACGAACATGCGCAGCTTCCAGGATATGATCTCGTGGAAAAGTCCGTAGGCCGCGAGCCGCTCGCGCATGGTATCGGTGAAGCCGGACAGCTCAATGCGATTGGCGCCCATGACGCGGACGCGGCGCAGATGAAGTCCCTCGGCAAGGTCCAGCATCGTGCTCCCATCCGCAAGGGCGTTGAAGGCATCTGATGCTTTGATCGCGCTGACACCGGTTGCGAGCGCGCCGGCGGCCCAGGCTGCCGAAACCCTGCGTCCGATGATGCGCTCCCCATCATCAGTCTGGAGCCGATAGACCCGACTCGACTCGTTTGGAAGTCGCTTCCAGATCGGCAGCAGCAGCCCCGCGACGATGTGGATGGTCGAGTCCGAGAAAGCCGGGACGCCCGCGACCTCGGCACGCCAGGCGGCGGTGAAGGTCTCGCGATCAGCCTGCTGCCAATGACTGTCCTCCATCATACGCAGGGAGGCATGGTGTTGTTCCATCGGCCGGATCAGCCTGACACGCCGTTCGATTTCGCCATCATCGAGCATGAACGATGGCGCGGGGACCTGCACGGCAGCACGCCCTGAGCGTTCGTTGACCAGCAGGATGGTGCGCTGGTCGTCGAGCTGGGCGACAGCTTGCTCGACGGGCAGAGGTCGGTTGCGCTGGCGCTGATCGATGGTGAGGAGCTGCGTGTCGGCGCCGGTGCCCGGATGGGTGTAGATCGCCCGCCGGTCGGTGACGACGAAGCTCTCTGCTCGCAGCGTTTCGAGTCCAAGATCATAAATCCCAGCCGCGATGGCGCCTTCCACCCTAGCGGTGAGCAACTGCTCGAAAGCCGCGAACAGGATGTCCTGCAGGTCGATGGTGAGCGCCAGCAGCCTATTGAGGAAAGTGGTGATCGGCGGCAGCTCGTCCTTGATGCCGTTCTCGTCCGTCAACGTCAGCCCCGTGGTCTGCTCGAACAGCGCGAGTGAGCAGCCCTCGACTTTGCCGCGGACGATCAGCAGGTAGAGCTGGCGCAGCGCATCGCGCGCATAATGCGATTCCAGATTGTCCTCCGGGCGGAACAGGCCCTGCCCGCCAGTCCGGCGCTGGCCTCGCGTAATTGCGCCCAGCGTATCGAGACGCCGCGCAATCGTGGAGAGAAAGCGTTTCTCGGCTTTCACGTCGGTGGCGATCGGCCGAAAAAGCGGTGGCTGCGCCTGGTTGGTCCGATGCGTACGGCCAAGGCCCTGAATGGCGGTATCGGCTTTCCAGCCAGGCTCGAGAAGGTAGTGGACGCGCAGGCGCGTGTTCCGCGCAGAAAGCTCCGCATGGTAGCTGCGGCCTGTCCCACCGGCATCGCTGAACACCAGGATGCGCTTGACGTCATCCATGAAGGCCTGCGTCTCGGCGAGATTGGCCGAGGCCGCGCGGCCCTCGACCATCAAGCGTTCGCCCTTCCTGACGATGCGTCGCGACCGACCCGTCACCTCCGCGACCATGCCGGTGCCGAAGCGCTGGACGATCTGGTCGAGCGCGCCAGGAACCGGTGGCAAGCTCGCCAGCTTCTCGATCAGGGCCGTGCGGCGCGCGACCGCCTCGCGGCTTTCAACGGGTTGGCCGTCGCGAAACACCGGCCTCGACGACAGGTTCCCTTCCGAATCCGTGAAGGGTTCGTAGAGTTGAACTGGAAAGGAATGCTCGAGGTAGTCGAGCACATATTCGCGTGGCGTGATGTCGACGCGGACGTCGTTCCATTCCTGCATCGGCACCTCCGCCAGCCTGCGTTCCATCAGCGCCTCGCCGGTGGAGACGATCTGAACCACGGTCGAATGCCCGGACTGGAGATCCTGCTCGATCGAGCGGATCAGCGTCGGCGTCTTCATCGACGTCAGCAGGTGACCGAAGAAGCGCTGCTTGGCGCCTTCGAAGGCCGAGCGCGCGGCGGACTTGGCCTGGCGGTTCAACGTGCCGCCGTCGCCGGTGATGTTGGCGGCCCGCATGGCCGCGTCGAGATGGTTGTGAATGACGGCAAAGGCGCCGGCATAGGCATCGTAGATGCGCCGTTGCTCAGGCGTCAGTTCATGCTCGACCAGTTCGTACTCGACGCCGTCGAAGGAGAGCGAGCGCGCCGTGTAGAGGCCAAGCGCACGAAGGTCCCGGGCGAGCACCTCCATCGCCGCCACGCCACCCGCCTCGATCGCCTCGACGAACTCCGCGCGGGTCGAGAACGGGAAGTCCTCGCCGCCCCAGAGGCCAAGCCTCTGGGCGTAGGCCAGATTGGCGACGGTGGTCGCGCCAGTGGCGGAGACATAGACGACACGGGCGCCGGGCAGAGCATGTTGCAGGCGCAAGCCGGCGCGCCCTTGCTGTGAGGGCGCGACATCGCCACGCTCTCCCTTGCCGCCGCCGGCATTCTGCATGGCGTGCGCCTCGTCGAATATGAGCACCCCGTCGAAATCCGAGCCCAACCATTCGACGATCTGCCTGACGCGCGAAACCTTCTCGCCGCGGTCGTCGGAGCGTAGCGTGGCATAGGTTGTAAACAGGATGCCTTCCAGCAACGTGACAGGCCGCCCTTGCGGGAAGCGCGACAGCGGCGTGACCAGCAGACGCTCCATGCCGAGCGCGGCCCAGTCGCGCTGCGCGTCCTCGAGCAGTTTGTCTGATTTCGAGATCCACACAGCCTTGCGCCGGCCTTGCAGCCAGTTGTCGAGCACGATGCTCGCCGACTGCCGGCCCTTGCCTACGCCGGTTCCGTCACCGATGAAGAAGCCACGCCGGAAGCGCATGGCTGCCGGCGCGTCATCTGGTGCTGCGGTGACAAGATCGAGCGTGTGGTCGACTAACCACGATCCGGCGAGAAACCCGCTATGTGCCTCGCCGGCCAGGATCACCGTTTCAAGCTGGGCGTCGGAGAGCGACGTCAGGATGTCTTCGGGCAGGGTCGGGCGATAAGTAGGCTTTGGCGGCGCGACAGACGCCATCGCCGCGGACTGGACCAGCCTGGTCGGGTGCGCCTGTGAGCCGGGAATACGGATCGTCTGCAATCCATAATCCTCGTAGATCGCGTCGGTCAGCCGTGCTCCCTCGGCGGGCGTCCAATCGACCGTCTCGTATGACAGTTCAACGCCGACCGGCTGGGACAACTGCCGGTAAACTGGGCCTGTAACAGTGCGGGCGAGATAGCCGCGGACCGTCGGTGGAGTGGCGGGTACGACCTTGGCCGCTTCGGCGACCGGCAGCCGGGCCGGAACGTGCTCCTCGATCCAACTGAGCAAGGTGGCGACATCCGACGCAACGCCGAGTGCATTCCGGATGAGGGACGTATCACCAGCAGGCGTCTTGTCGATGACCGTCAGTCGGGTCTCGATCGTCGTGCCATGCTTGGCATAGACGGCGCCGCTGATCGTGGCGGTGAAAACGACACGACCATGCTCCTGGAGGCGCACGAAGGCATCGCGCCACGCCGGCATCTCAGGTCCGAAACTCGCACCGGTGATGGTGACCAGCCGGCCGCCGTCGGCAAGTCGAGCGAGGGCTGAGGCGACATGGCGATAGGCCGCATCCGCGACGCGACCACGCACATTGGCGAGGACCGAGAACGGCGGATTCATCAGCACGACGGTGGGCAAGCTGGCGGGATCGAGATGATCGTCGATTTGGGCAGCGTCGAACCGCGTAACCGCAAGGGCCGGGAAGAGATTGGACAGGAGACCCGCACGGGTCTCTGCAAGCTCGTTCAGGACAAGCGAGCCGCCTGCGATCTCGGCGAGTATGGCAAGCAGCCCGGTGCCGGCGGAAGGTTCAAGCACTCGGTCGGACGCCGTTATGGCGGCCGCGGAGACGGCCGCGAGGCCCAACGGGATAGGTGTCGAGAATTGCTGCAGCGCCTGAGTTTCCTCGGAGCGGCGGGTATGCGTGGGCAGAAGGTCCGCAATCCGGCTGAAAAGCGGCAAGGCGGAAGCCACGGAGCCGGCCTTGCGCAGAAGCGACCTGCCATATTTGCGAAGGAACAGGAGGGTGGCGGCCTCGCAGGCATCATAGGCCGTCTTCCAGCCCCAGGCGCCGCTTGTGTCGGACGCCCCGAACGAGGCTTCCATGGCGGCTCGGAGGACGACGGCATCGACGCGCCGGCCGGATTCGAGGTGGGGGAGCAGACGCAGGGCTGCCGCGTAGACTGGTGCGGCTGGATCGATAGGCCCAGCAGCGGAAGAGACCGGATTGCCGGTTAATGTCGGAGGCAAGAAGTTCATCGGAGATCCTCTGGAGAGCGAGACCGCGGAAAAGCCCATCGGCGCTCTCTCTACCGCACGGGCTCAACCCGTTCCGGCCGAACACTCACTCTCACCACCGTACGCAAAAACGCCCGGCACTCTTGCGAGAGCCGGGCGTTAGCGGCGGAAGGAAAACGGCCTATTCGGCGGCGTCTAGCTGTTTTTCTTCCTGGTCGACCAAAGCGGCATCGTTGTCACTTGCCAGGAATTCAGGCAGAGCTTCATCTTCGTCGCCAGCGGCAAGCCGCAGAGGCTCGGGCAGCCAGCCACTATCGGCCAGCAGGCGTTCGGCTTCCTTGGCCATGTCGCCCTTCTTGAGGTGGTCAATGAGCTGGGAGGCGCGCTCGCCAGCACCCTCGCGAACGGCTTCGAGGATACGCGCCTTGGTGACGCGGCCGAGATAATTGCCGACAGTGGGGCGCCATCCGGCGGCGATCATGTCGAGCCCAACTGCCCGCGCAAGGCGATCGGCATCCGCAAGGCGCTGCTGGACGCCGTGCGTTGAGATGGCGCCGTTACCGTAGCGATCGGCCCTTTCGTAAAGGGCGTTGACGCCGAGGGATGCGCAATGGGCGAACAGCTCAGTTTGCTCGGTACCCGTCAGTGCAGAGAGCGCGCCCCATAGGTTGGCGACGTCCGTTGGAAGACGTTTTTCCCAGACCTCGTGGCGGGCCTGGATCGAGCGCGCATACGCCGTATCGCGAAGCCCTTCGGACTGGACCGGAAACACCGTGCCACGGACAAAGACTTCCATCGCCACGCCTTGCGCGCTGTAGCGAGAGAAAGCGTCACGGACGAATTTGTGAAGCACGGCCAGAAAAGCGGTTGCGGGATCGTTTGCGAGCTTGTCGCGCAGAGCCAGCGTGCGATCCGCGGTCAGTTCCATGATCAACCGATCCGGCAATGGCTTGATGCCATCCTCCTCATCATCGTCCGGGTCGACCGGCTGGCCACCGATCGTGATGACGGCCCGCTGATTAGAGCCTTTGGCCGAAACGCCGGAGCCGTCGATGCCTGGATCGTTGTCGCCCTCGGGCGTCAAGGGCGCCTCATCCTCCGGCTTTACATAGCCGCGCTCGACAAGAAGTGCTCCGTCCGTATCGACGCTGACGAAGACACCTGCACGCGCAATTTCAGCGGGATCGAAAAGGACGGGGCGCGCCTCGAGCGATTTGATTGCGGTTTCGATCTCGCCAAACCGCTGGTCGACGTCTTCCGGCAACTCGTCGGCCTCCGCGTACTGCGACTGAAGCCTGTCGAACTCGTCACGCAGCGCACCGAGCGTTGCCTGCTCTTCGCTGGTGAGGTCGATCGGAGTGCCCTTGAGGTCACGCAAGCCATTTGCCGCGCCATAGGGAAAGCTCAATGCGACTTCGATCCACTTCCAGCCTTCGCTGGCGATTTCGTCGGCCGTCATCTGCAGCTTCTCGGTGACCAGCCGTTCAAGCAGCGGGACGTCCTGCAGCCAGCCGCCATCGTCCGACTGGAACAGATCGCGCAGCACTTCGCCGCCTGCCGCCTCATAGCGATCCAGACCGACGAACACGGCCCGCTTGTCGGAGGCACGCACTGTGTTCTCGGTCAGAATGCGCCGGATCTGGTATGGCTCCTTCGACCAACTGTTCTTGATCGCGTCCCAGACCTGCTCCTGTCGGGCGTGGTCGTTGCTGACGGAGAATGCTTCGAGTTGAGCGATCGACATGCCGTCATCGGCGTAAATCTCAAGAAGCGCCGGCGACACTGCGGTGAGCTTGAGACGCTGCTTCACCAAGCTGGTCGAGATGAAGAACGCGGCTGCGATCTCCTCCTCCGACATGCCTTTGTCGAGCATCTCCTTGAACGCGCGATATTGGTCCAAGGGATGGAGCGGTGCGTGTTCGACGTTTTCGGCCAGCGAGATCTCTTCGGCGAGGATTGGCCCAAACGGATCGCCCACGACACAGGGAACAGATGCGGTCTTCGCAAACCGCTTCTGCTTCACAAGCATCTCGAGCGCGCGGTAGCGGCGTCCCCCGGCGGGGACCTCGAACATCCCGGTCTCCTCGCCGCCAGCATCGAGCACGGGACGAACATGAATGCTCTGGATAAGACCGCGCCGGACGATCGAAGCCGCCAAGTCCTCAATAGATACGCCGGCCTTGATCTGTCTGACGTTGGTTTGAGCAAGCACCAGCTTGTTGAAAGGAATGTCGCGCGAAGGCGACAGGGTGATCTTCTGAACGGCGGTGGCCATCAGGGTTTCTCCGCGACGGGCGCCGAGAGCCTCTCTCTCGGCCTTGAACCCGTCACGAAATTCCTCCAACCCTCTCCCTCTCCTGCCAGCACGAGCCGGCACGCCGTTGATCGACAGCCGAGCCGGCACGGCGCGCACGATTGGAAAGTTTTATGACCGTGAACGCGGTTTCCGCATGAACCGATAATGAGAGGCGATGGATGAAACGCGGCTAGCGCTTGATACCTATGCCGATCGGCAGGCCGCCGCGTGCAATCCCGAGGCGGAACCCTGTGAATTCAAGGCAGCCGATCCGTGATCGACGGGACCGCGCTTGCGCGGGCCCGTTCAACGAAGGTTATGCCGCCCTTCTATCATTGCCTGCGCCCAACTCGATGGACGCTTCGACCTCTTGCGGCAGGTGGCCAAGAAGCCACTCCGCCGCCTTGCTGGCTTGGCTGGCGGCACGAACGATGGCACGATTGTCCTCGCGCAGAACCTCCAGCCATGAGCCGATATAGTCCGCATGCCGAACCGTGGGCACGATGCCCAAGGCTGCGCAGCAGAAGGCCGCGTTGATCTCTGCCACGAGCTCCTCGAACGCATATTTTCTGGAGGTGGTCGAGCCTGAGAATTTGCGATCCAGGCGTGAACTGTGCCCGGTGGCATGTCCGAGCTCATGCAAGGCTGTCCGATGCCAATTGATCGGCTCGAAGAAAGCTTGGGGCGGAGGCACCTGGATATAATCGTGGGCAGGCATATAGAACGCCCTGTCGCCGCCAATACGGAAGTCGATGCCGGTGGCCTTGATCAGCGCCTCGACCCGCGGTTCGATCGGACTTGCCACCGGCAGCGGAGCCGAAGTCGCGACTTCGTCAGGTAGCCCTTCACATTGCTCGATATTGAAAACAGTGAAGCGCTTGAGGAACGGTATGGCTTGAGCATCCTCGCCCGTCTCGCGAGCGCGCTTCCTCTCGTGATCCGGGACAAAACGATCGGCATAGACGACAGTTGTCCCGTGCTCGCCTCTGCGGACGTTCCCGCCGAGCGCGAACGCCTGTCGATAGGTTATCCAATTCTGTGTTGGGAACCCGCGTTCGACGACGGCACCCCAGAGGATAAGTACGTTGATCCCGCTGTAAAGGCGGTGCGTGCTGGCATTCCGCGGCAGGGAAAGCGACGCTTTTGCCGCGGACGTCCCCCAGGGCTGAACCCAAGGAAAACGACCCGCTTCTAGCTCGGCAATTATCTTGCCGGTGATCTCGTCGTAGAGGTTCGACCGGTCGGCGAGGGCATGCGTACGATTGGTCCGGACAGACATCGCGGTTCTCCGCGACGGGCGCCGAAGGCCTCTCCTTCCGCTTTCAACCCGTCGCGAAAAACCCGTCCCGTCCTCTACCTTTCCGTCGGGAGAGCCCTGCTCTCCCGACCAAATGAAAAACGGCGTACAAAGCGGAAGCACCGAAATGTCCGTCATTGCGACCAAGTCAGTTCGGTGCTGGAGCAGGTTCGTGGCCCTGAGACCGGTTCAACAGGGCGGCCGAAGGAGCATCAGCATAGCGCCGCCGCCAGGCGGGATGCGGGACCGACCGCCCCCGGCGAAGGGCGCCGGATCGAAAACGATCGGTGTCGGTGCCGACCTTCGCTGTGCTTCCGACGGTCAATTTCCAGTACGCCCAATTGGCAATCAATCAGCAAAGCCATCCCATTTATACGCCCTGACCGCAATTCACCGCACCGTTTGGTCGGATCCCTTCCGGCTGTGGCTGATACGCTCCAGATCTTGATCTCTGAATGGAAGCCCGCGCACAAGGACGGGCGCATGCGGCAGCGAGATCATGAAAAGCGATAGCCTTTCCTATGCTCCTCGGGGTCTCTCACGCGAAGAAGCCGCCCGATATGTTGGCGTAGGCATAACCAAATTCGACCAGATGGTTGCTGACCGCCGCATGCCGAAGCCGAAGAAAGTTGACGGCCGCGTGATTTGGGATCGCCTTAAACTCGAAGCGGCGTTTGCCGAACTACCTGGAGACGATGATGAGAATATCGTCGACTTCCTGTTGCAAGGGAATCACCGCAGGGAATAGATTCATTCTGCCATGACCGACAAATATCCCGGCCTGTCCTCCTACACTGATCGCCATGGAAAACTTCGCTGGCGCTATCGGACGAAGGAGCGTGTTGTCAGTCTGCCGGCGCCAAACCAACCCGGTTTCAAGGAGGCCTACCAAGCAGCGGTCGAGGGCCGGAAAGTCCCTAAGGCCCCTGTCGTCCAAATGCCCGGAACTGCTCTGCCCGGCACATTTGGAGCGGCCTTTCAGCGGCTGAAGATCTCGGTCAAGTGGCTGGCGCTTGACGAAGCCAGCAAACGCAAGAACACGAGGCTGATCGAAGAATTTCTGGAACTCCGGGTGGTCGCAGATCATCCGCTCATCTGGCGGAACGTAGCGGTTAAGAACCTTCGACGCATCCATGTTGAAGAGCTTCTTGGACGCTTCATCGCCACGCCCCACAAGGCCAAGCACCTTTTGGTGGGCATACGCAAGCTGGTCTATGTCGCACTGCGGCAAGACTGGATCGAAATCGACCCCACCGCGGCGGTCGAGTGGCGGCCTGCCTATGCCGGATGGAAAGCATGGTCACGCGAGGCGATGGCGCAATTCGAAAACCGTTGGCCGCGCGGGACGGCGGCACGCACCTGTTACGGTTTGGCGCTTTGGCTCGGCAACCGCCGCGGCGACGTCGCAGGCTTGCGCTGGGACCAGAGGGTCACCCGCCGTGTCTTCATCGATGGCGTCGAGCGTCACTTCGACGGGTTTGATATCGTCCAGGCCAAGAACAAGGGACGAACCGGCGGCAAGCGACTTTTCGTGCCGATCACGCCGATGCTGTGCGAGATCCTGGATGCGGCTGACAGGCGCGGCGAGAACGTCTTGGTCAACGGCTATGGTGAGCCGTTCTCCGACAAGTCGCTGACTGGAATGATGGCGCATTGGTGCAAGCTTGCCGGTCTTCCGAGGGGCCTAACCCTGCATGGTTTGAGGAAATCGCTCGGTGTTTATCTGGCCGAGGCCGAGGCCTCCACCAGGCAGATGATGGACGTCCTCGGTCACGACGATATCGATCATGCGGAGCTCTATTCGCGCGAGGCATCGCAGGTACGGCTCGCGGTCCAGGGGATGGATCGAGTCGTGCGGCTGGTCACGCGCAAGCCGATGCTTGGCGAACCTGTTGGCGAACCTCGTGGCGAACCACCCTATAAGCCATTGACAAATAACGATAATGGTGGGCCCGGAGGGACTCGAACCCCCAACCAAGCGGTTATGAGCCGCCGGCTCTAACCATTGAGCTACAGGCCCCACGCGGGCTGGCTTAGTGTTTTTCGCTCGTCTGCACAAGGCTTTCAAAGGTTCTGGCGGGAACCGTCAAAATCAGCCCATATTCGCTGCGTAGAGCGGCTTGCGCCCATAAGGCGCGTGAACAGGTCCAGGCCCATGCACCGCATCGCAGGGAATCGGCGCCTTTGCGGGGTCGAGTGAGATGCGGCGCGGGTGCTGCGGACTGCAGACTTCGAGGAGTTTTCATGACCAGACATCTTTTGCCCATCGCGCTCGCTGCCGCGGTCGCGTTCCCGGCGCTTGCACGCGCCGCCGACACCCAGCCCCCGCCCCGCATCATCGTGTCCGGCGAAGGCGAAGCGACCGTGGCGCCCGACATGGCGATTCTTTCGCTCAGCGTCATGCGCGAGGCCAAGAGCGCGCGCGAAGCGCTCGACGCCAACAACGACGCTATGGCGGCAGTGATCGCGGCGATGAAATCCGCAGGCATCGCCGACCGCGACCTGCAGACCGCCGGCATCCAGATCAACCCGCGCTACAATTACACCAACAAGGCCGACGGCAGCCAGGAAGCCGAGCTCGTCGCCTATCAGGTAACCAACACGCTGTCGGTGCGCGTGCGCAATGTCGACAAGACGGGCGAGATCCTCGACAAGGCGGTGTCGCTCGGCGTCAATCAAGGTGGCGGCATCACCTTCACCAATGACGATCCGAAGGCGACGATCACCGAGGCGCGCAAGAAGGCCGTCGCCGACGCGATGGCCAAGGCAAAGACGCTCGCTGAAGCTGCCGGCGTCAGCCTGGGCAAGGTGCTCGAGATCACCGACCAGAATGTCGCGCCGGTGCCGATGCCGATGGCGGCCAAGTCGTTCGATGCGGCCCGTTCGGCCGTGCCGGTGCAAGCCGGCGAGAATTCCTACAACGTCCAGGTCGCGGTCACCTTCGAGCTGAAGTGACATCCGGCCGGCGTCGCAAGGCATGCCGTTAATAAAAAGCCCCGGAGGATCGATCCTCCGGGGCTTTTTGGAGCCGCGCCTCATTTGAGGGGCTCCGCTAAGAGGCGATCCTCGCAGAGGATCGTCCTTCCAGCTCATCGATGCTTTGGGATTGATCTTCGCAGAAGATCATATCCAGCGGCAATCCTCTTTGAGGATCAGCTCCAGTCTCAGCGATAGATGATCGGGCAGCCGCGCTCGTTGGCGAACACCACCACGACACGGTCGCCATACTGGCGGCCGGCCACCTTCACGGTACGGCGGCTCATGTCGACGATGCGCGCGCGATCCAGACCCATGCGCTCGGCCTTGTCGAGGGCGCGTTCCGGCGAGCAGCCGCGCCAGTCGCGGTCGCGGTTACGGCGCCAGTCACGGCGATAGCCGTCGTCGTCGCCGGTGTAGATGCCGAAACGCGGGTCGTGCCTGTCCCCGAAACCGAGATAGAGGCTGTCCGCATGCGCCGGGATGGCGGCCAAAGTGCCAAGCCCGACAAGGGCCGAAAGGGCTGCCATCTTGATCGTGTTGAACATCGTCTTCTCTCCTTGTTGTGGGCTGTCGCCCGTAGAACCAATGATGGGAAAATGCCTTTTTGTGTCTGAACTTTCCGCGAACCGGCCGTTCATGCTCGGTTCATATAAGCGCGAACCCGCCAGGGTTCGTCGCTCGTATAAGCGCGAACCCGCCAGGGTTCGTCGCCCGTCTAAGCGCGAACCCGCCAGGGTTCGTCGCCCGTCTAAGCGCGAACCCGCCAGGGTTCGTCGCCCGTCTAAGCGCGAACCCGCCAGGGTTCGTCGCTCATCGCCAAAAACGCCACCCCCCTCAGGGCCTAAGCGCGAACCCGCCAGGGTTTGTCGCCCGTCTAAGCGCGAACCCGCCAGGGTTCGTCGCCCGTAGTGCTTAAACGCGAACTCACCACGGTTCGTCCTTAAACGCGGACGGCTCAGCCTTGGTCATCAATATGCGTTGCGAACCGGTTACGATTCGTCGCCAGACGTGAACCCGTCAGGGCTCGTCATCCAGATGCAAACCCGTCAGGGTTCGTCGTCCAGTATATAATCAAAGTAGTCATCCGGGTCGGCCAGATCGGTCTCCTTGGCCTTCACACGGCCCCGGATTGAAATGCCGGCATCGTGCACAGTCTCGGCGCTCCCCGAAACAAGCCTGTGCCACCAGTAGAGATCATGTCCCTCGGCAATAAGCCGGTAGGCGCAGGTCTTTGGCAGCCAGGTGATGGTGCGCACATTCTGCGGCGTCAGGCCGACGCAATCGGGCACCCGCGCCAGGCGGTTGGCATAGTCGGAGCAACGGCAGTTCTGCGCGTCGAACAGCCTGCAGCCGACGCTTGTCCAGAAGATCTCGCCCGTATCCTCGTCCTCGAGCTTCGACAGGCAACATTTGCCGCAGCCGTCGCAAAGCGATTCCCATTCGGCCGGGGTCATCGCCTCAAGCGTCTTGGTTTTCCAGAACGGTGCGGTCATTTTGCTGGATTTGGCCCTCCGCGGCCTTCCGGTCAAGCGCTGCTGTGACGCTGACCCCGTATCAACATTAGAAAAACACGAAATTGCCTTCAAAACGCCGGTCGGACATCCTTGGCTGGCGCCAATGCCTGACGGAACCAATTGCGGTTGATGAAAGTTTGGGCAGGGATGGGACCCCACTAGGAGAAAATTGATATGAAACGCCAACCACGGATTCTGGCGGGCACGGCAATCGGCCTGCTGATGGCATCCGCGCCGTTGGGCGCGTACCCGCTGCAGGGGGGTGTCGCTTCGGGCAGCCTGCATGGCGCGCCACTCATTCTCGCGCAGGCCGCCTGCGCCGAAGGCCAGTCGGCCGAGGAATGCGCCCAAGCCGGCAGCGGCCAGCAGGGGGAACAGCCGCGCAAAAAGAAGCGCGACCAGCAGCAGCAAAGCGAATCGGCGCCGGCAGCCGAACAGGCCGCGCCTGCCGAGACCGAGCAGAAACCGCGCAAGAAACGGCAAGACCAGCAACAGATGGATAATGGTCAGTCCGGGGAAGCCGCGCCCGCCGAGCAGCAATTCAAGCCGCGTAAGAAGCGCGATCAGCAGCAGCAGACCGAGGCCGCGCCCGCCGACCAGGGCGGCCAGCCCGCGACCGACGAGCAGCCGATCAAGCCGCGCAAGAAGCGCGATCAGCAGCAGCAGATCGAGGCGGCCCCCGCCGATCAGGGCGGCCAGCCTGCGACCGACGAGCAGCAGCCGCGCAAGAAGAAGCGCAACCAGCAACAGATCGAATCGGCGCCGGCTGAACAGCCCGCGCAGCAGATCGCGCCCGCCGCGAACGACCAGCAACAGGGCGACCAGCAGCAAGGCAACCAGGGCCGCAAGAAGCGCAAGCACGATCAACAGCAGAGCGAACCGGCCGGGCAGGCCGGCGAGCAGGCTGCGCCGACCGAACAGACCGCCCCTGCCAATGATAACCAGCAGGGCGGCAACCAGTTCAAGAAGAAGCACAAGCAGAACCAGCAGAACGAGACCGCTCCGGCAGGACAGACACCGACCGAGCAGACCCAGAAGACCGCGCCGGCAGGCGAACCCGTGCAGCAGGCGCAACCGTTGCAGAATGGCGAGCAGCCGGCTCAGGGCGAACAGACCCTGGACAAGAAGAAGCGCGGCAAGAAGCCGACTGCCGAACAGCCGGCAAATGGTGAACAGCCCGCAACCGGCGAGCAGCCTGCAATTGGCGAGCAACCAAAGACCGGCGAGCAAACAAAGACTGGCCGTAAGCCCCTCACCGGCGAGCAGCAACCTGCCACCGGCGAACAGCCAGCCACCGGCAACCAGCCCGCCAACAATAACCAACCGGCCGCCGGCGGCAACGCCGCGCAGGGCGAAACCGCCAACCCGAACGAGGCTCCGGTTCTGGATAGCCAGAAAGATGCCGTGCGCAAGCACCGGGGCCGCAACGACAACGGCCAGAACGGCGGTGCCCAGACCGGTGGCGCTCAAACCGAAAATGGCCAGTCCGGCAATGGCCAGAACGCCAATCAGGCCGGACAGCAGCAGGGTGGCGAGCAGGCGCAGCAGCCTGCCCCGGTCGATCAGGGCCCGCCGCCCACCGACGACAAGACGGCGCAGCAGGCGATCCAGCCTGAAAAGATCGCTCCTGTGACCGAGGAAAAGGGCAAGCGCGTCGAACTCACGCCGCAGGACGTTGTCCGCGAGCGCCGGCGGCCGCAGGGTGCTGACGTGGTCAAGCAACTCGGAGACCGCGTGATCCTCCAGTTCAACAACCAGACATTCGTGGAAAGCAACGAGGCACCTCGCATTACGCGCGGCGCCAGAGACGTCTACTACGAGGATCTTTCGGGCGGCCGAACCCGTGAAATCGTGGAGCGCGACAACGGCGTCAGGATCGTCACCATCCGCAACCGAAACGGCGATGTCGTCAGGCGTTCGCGCATCATGCCGGACGGCCGCGAATATGTGCTGAGCTATGTCGACGAGCGTTATTACAATGACGTCGACGAGTGGCGCGATCCTGGTGACGACCTGCCGCCGATGCGGCTCGACATACCCCGCCGGGACTACATCCTCGATTCCGAGGACGTCCAGAGTGACGACGACTACTACACCTTCCTCGAGCAGCCGCCGGTGGAGAGGGTGCAGCGTCTATACTCGATCGACGAGGTGAAGCGGTCGGCCCGCGTGCGCGATATCGCCCGGCGTATCGACCTCGACACGCTGAACTTCGACTTCGGCTCGGCCACCATCTCCGACACCGAGGTGCAGAAGCTCGATGGCGTCGCCAACGCGATCGAAAAACTGCTCAAGAAGAACCCGGCCGAGACCTTCCTGATCGAAGGCCACACCGACGCCGTCGGCACGCCGGAGGCAAACCTCGCCCTCTCGGACCGCCGCGCCGAGGCGGTCGCCGAGGCATTGACCAATGCCTTTGGCATCCCGGCCGAGAACCTCACCACGCAAGGCTATGGCGAGGAATACCTCAAGGTGAACACACCCGGCCCGAACCGGGAGAACCGTCGTGTCGCGATCCGCCGCATCACCTCGTTGGTGGCGCCGGTGGCGAGCAACAGCGAGCAGTGATGCACGTTTGATTTCAAAAGCTTGATTGGATTTTTGGAATCAGCGCGAAAAGCCAAGGCCCGTCCCTCACAGGACGGGCCTTTTGCTGTCCGGCTCAAGAAGATTTGTTCCGGTTATCCCGCTAACTCATTGAATTGCCGCATTACGACACCCAAATTTTCTTCAGGGCGTTCCCTGCCCTGTCCCGACTCCAGCGGGACACACTGAGCCCCGCCGGGCCCCTCCCCGGCGGGGTTTTTTGTCTTGAAAACGGGGGCTACCTGACCGAAATACGGCCCAGAGCAATTCCAGGAAAAGTGTGAGCGGTTTTCCGTTCGGAATTGCGTAAAAACAAAAGAGATAGAGCGGTTCGCCGTTTCCGTGAAACGGTGAACCGCTCTATCGCAATTTGACCGGAACCCTTTATGAAGCGTCTCGAACTCGCCATCGAATCCGTCATCCTGGCCTCGCGCTGGCTGCTGGTGGTCTTCTATCTCGGGCTCGGCGTGGCGCTGGCGACCTACGCGCTGTCTTTTGGCAAGAAGCTCTATGAGTTCATCATGAGCGCCTTCACGCTCGGCGACACCGACACGATCCTGAAGATGCTGGGGCTGATCGACGCCGCACTTGTCGCCTCGCTGGTGGTGATGGTCATCATCTCGGGCTACGAGAATTTCGTCAGCCGTTTCGACGAGCAGGACGGCGAGGTCCATTGGCTGGGAACGATCGATGTCGGCTCGCTGAAGGTCAAGGTCGCCTCGACCATTGTCGCGATCTCGTCCATCCACCTTTTGCAGGTGTTCCTCAACCACGCTTCCTACACGAGCGATCAGCTCATGTGGCTGACCGTCATGCATCTGGCCTTCGTCTTCTCGGCGCTTATGCTCGCCTATATCGACCGGGTGATGGCGTTGGCGAAGGGCAAGAAGGCCGAGGCGGAATAGATCCGCTCCTTTCAGTAGATGGTCCTGATGTTGGTGTCGGTCCTCGCAAACACTTCGTCCGGTACGAAGAAATCGCCGGCCAGTTGCCCCTTGGCGCCGGGCGCATAGATCGAAAAGTCCGTGACGCCTTCGGCACGCAGCACCTCTTCATCGATATAGAAATTGCCGGTCGCCTCGCGCGATGGGCGCAGGAAGATCGCGTGCGCGGCATCGGCCATTATGTCGGGCGAGCGGCTCATCGCCGCGACCGTGGCGCCACCCAGCAAATTGCGCACGGCGGCCGTGTCGATGGTCGAGATCGGCCATAGCGAATTGACGGCAATGCCGTCCTTGGCAAACTCGGCGCTCATGCCAAGCGTGCACATCGACATGCCGAACTTGGCCATCGTGTAGGCGACGTGGTTCTTGAACCACTTGGCCTTCATGTCGAGCGGCGGCGCCAGATTCAGGATGTGAGGATTCTTTGCCAACTTAAGGTGGGGAATGCACATTTTGGAGACCAGGAAGGTGCCGCGCGTGTTGATCTGGTGCATCAGATCGTAGCGCTTCATGTCGGTCTCCAGCGTGCCGGTGAGCTGAATGGCGCTGGCATTGTTGACGCAGATGTCGATGCCGCCGAACCGTTCGACCGTCTTGGCCACCGCCTCGGCGACCTGCGCCTCGTCGCGAATGTCGCAAAGCACCGGCAGCGCCTTGCCGCCGGCCTGTTCGATCTCCTCGGCCGCGCTGTAGATCGTGCCCGGCAGCTTCGGATGCGGCTCGGCGGTCTTGGCCGCGATCGTCACATTGGCGCCGTCGCGCGCCGCGCGCAGCGCGATCGCCAGCCCGATGCCGCGCGATCCGCCCGAGATGAATAGCGTCTTTCCGCTGAGCGACATCCTTCGCCTCCTCCTCAATGTGCAGGCAAATTGCGCGGCGTACGGCCGTGGCGCAAGACCCAAGGAGCCAATCGGAGATTACGCTGCGTCGTGCGGGAGAGGCCTAGACGAGCACGAGCCCTTGCCGCATGGCGATTGCTATGGCGTCTGTCCGGTTGGCGGCACCGAGTTTGATCAGGATGGCGGCGACGTGGAACTTTGCCGTGTGGACGGAAATGTTGAGCCGCCGGGCGATGACCTTGTTCGGCGCACCTTCGGCCAACAGCGCCAGCACTTCGGCCTCCCGCGGCGACAGAGCCGGGCGAGGCTGGTTGTCGTCAGGCGTCTCTTCCCCGGCAAGCTCGTCATCATGGAAATCGTCATGCAGGACCTTGGACGGCGGCGCCTTGCCGACGCGGTAGCCTGAGGCCGCCAATCGCGCCGCGGCGGCGATCAGCAGGCCATCTGCGGAGGTGGGCAGCACGGCCAGCACATTGTCCGCCACCCGCTCGCTGCCCACACGCCTAGAAAGCAGGACTATGGGCGTGGCCGAACTGACGACCCGGCTTTCGAGGCCAGCCTCATCGGCGATGGCGACATCCGCCATCTGGCCGACGCCGCTTCCGGCCAATGCGGGCGCCAGATCGTCGCTCGCGGCCAGCGCATCGGCAAGCTGCTCGGCCCGCTGGGCATCGGCGAGCGCGACAAGCACCGTCAGCCGGTGGCTTGCCGGCTCTGGTCTCGCGATCGTTTGTGCTGCGCTGCTTGCCATCGGCCCTCTCAGCTCAGCGGCTTCTCGCCGATGGTGATCGACACGTCGCGCTCAGCGCCGCCGCTCGAAACGCCGAGCGTCACGGTGGTGCCGGCGCTGTCCGGTCCGAGCTTGCGGATCAGCTCGCGCGGGCCATGTACCGCCTCGCCGTTCCAGGCGACGACGATGTCGCCGACATGCAGGCCGGCGGCCTTGGCCGGGCCGTTATCGTCGAGGCTCATCACCATGGCGCCTTTCGTGTCGCCGTTGCGGATCGGATGCAGCCCGGCGCCGAGATAGCCGCGCGCGACATGGCCCTTCTCGCGCAGCGTCGCGACAGCACGCTCGATGGTCTCGTAAGGCATGACCAGCGCGCGCCGGCGCGGCCCGAACAGAAGCATGCCGATCAGGCCGCCCTTGGCGTCGAGCACCGGCCCGCCCTCGAAGCGCCCGCCGGTGTTGATGGCGAGGTTGATGCGCCGGTCGATCGTGCCGCCGCGCATCGAGCGCCAAGCCGGCCCGACCTCGCCGACCGTGCCGAACACCGCAAGCGCGGCGCCATCACTGTTGCCGGCGGCGATCGCGATATGGCCGGGCCGCACGGCGCCGGCCTGAGCCAGCTGCGGCAAACCGGCAGTGGCGGAAGCCGGCTTCAGCAGGGCTACGCCCGTTGAGGGATCGCGGCCGACAAGCTCTGCCTTCATGGCTTCACCGGAGGCCAGCGTCAATTCGATCTCCTCGCCGGCTTCAACCGCTTCCTCGGCGGTGACGAAGAAGCCGTCGCTCCAATGGAAGGCGCTCGCGGTGCGGTGGTGGTGCGTGACGAAGCTCGCCACTGCCGGAGCAGCAGCCGCCGCGACATCGGCGATCGCGTCGGAAAAGGCACTGAGGTTGAAGTCGCTCATAAGACTGTCTCCTGGGTTCGGTGACCCAGATATCGCTCCGGAACGCCGACGGGGGTACTCGCCTGACGGCTAGTCGCCTGCCGGACTGGCCATATGGTCAGGTCGCGGCAATCGCGACCGCTCCGCACATATAGTCATCATTTTCGCCAGATCACACGGGAGCCCGCCGATGGCCTTCGCCGCCGAAAAACTCCAATCCGACGACGCTCTGCTCGATGCCTATTCGTCTAGTGTCGCCGACGCCGTCGACCGCATCGGACCGGCGGTCTGCCGCATCGAGCGCATCGGCGCCGGCGGTCACGGCTCCGGCTTTGTCATCGCGCAGGATGGGCTGGTCGTCACCAATTTCCATGTCGTCGGCGATGCGCGCGCCGTGCGCGTGACGATGCCGGACGGCGCTTCGCGCGAAGGCCAGGTGCTCGGCCGCGATCCCGACACCGACATCGCGCTCGTTCGTGCCGACGGCAGCTTCGCCGACATCGCGCCGCTCGGCGATTCCAAGCGCCTGCGCCGCGGCCAGATCGCGATCGCGATCGGCAATCCGCTCGGCTTCGAATGGACCGTCACCGCCGGCGTCGTCTCCGCGCTCGGCCGCTCGATGCGCGCTTCGACCGGCCGGCTGATCGACGACGTCATCCAGACCGATGCCGCGCTCAATCCCGGCAATTCGGGCGGACCGCTGGTGTCGTCTGCCGGCGAGGTGATCGGCGTCAACACTGCCATGATCCATGGCGCGCAGGGCATCGCCTTTGCGGTCGCCTCCAACACCGCCAACTTCGTCATCTCGGAAATCATCCGCTTCGGCCGCGTGCGCCGCGCCTTCATCGGCGTCTCCGCCGACACGACCAACCTGCCGCGCCGGGCGGCACTCCTGTCGCAGGTGACCACGAACACGGCGGTGCGCCTGCGCAGCGTCGAGAAGAACGGTCCCGCGGCAAAGGCCGGCCTGAAGGAAGGCGACATCATCGCGGCAATAGACGGCCGGCCGGTGACCGGCGTCGACGACCTCGTGCGCATGCTCGACGCCGAGCGTATCGGTCGCGAGACGCTGTGCACGGTCGTGCGCCGCACCGGCGTCAGCCAGGTGGTGGTGACGCCGGTGGCGCGGACGAACTGAGAACCCTCGCGCGGCTCAGTTGCCGGCCGCACCTTCCGCGTACTGCGCTAAAAATTCCTCGCTTGGCGCAATCGGCTTGATGACGTCGATCAGCACGCCGTTGGGATCCCTGGTGATGAAATGGCGCTGGCCGAAGGGCTCGTCGCGGAGCGTGCGCAGGATCGGCAGGCCCGCGGCAACAACCCGCTCATAGACAGCGTCGGGATCGCGCACCTCGAAATTGATCAGCAGGCCGGATGCGCGACCCCGCCCCTCCTCCGGGATTGTCTCATGGTCGCCCTGGACGATGCCGAGATTGACGCGCCTGTCCTCGCTGGAGCGCAGATGGACATACCAGTCGCTCTCGAACAGCGGCTCGAAGCGGAAATGCTCGACATAGAAATCCGCGGTGCCTGCGACATCGCCGGTCATCAGCACTGGATAATAGCTTGTCGCCTTCATCTTTCTTTCTCCCCTCATCCAACATACAGTCTGTATGTAAGTTTAAATAACATACAGGCTGCATGTATGCAACAAGGATCCGGACGTCGCTCCAACCGCGACCGCACCGAGGCGACGCGCGCCGATCTGATCCGCGCGGCGCGAAAGCTGTTTACGGAAAAATCCTATGCCGAGACCGGCACGCCGGAGATCGTCGCCGAGGCCGGTGTCACGCGCGGCGCGCTCTACCATCACTTCGCCGACAAGCAGGCGCTGTTCGCGGCGGTCGTCGAACAGGAGGCGGCGGCCGTGGCGGCGGAGATCGATCAAGCCTCCCCGCCCTCGCTCTCCGCGCGCGACGCGCTGATCGCCGGATCGGATGCCTATCTGGCTGCAATGCGCGCGCCCGGCCGCACGCGGCTTCTGCTGCTCGACGGGCCGGCGGTGCTCGGACGCGCGGCCATGGACGAGATCGACAACCGCTACGGCAACCGCTCGCTGCGCGAAGGCTTGGTCGCCGCAATGCGCGCGCAGGCGATGACCAGATTGCCGGCCGAGGCGCTGACCGCGCTGCTGGCGGCCGCCTTCGACCGGGCGGCTTTGGCCATCGAGGCCGGCGCGTCCGCCGCGGATTACCGCGCGGTGCTGATCGCGCTCATGGACGGCTTGTCTCCGGCCCCTCCTCGGTCCACACGCCCGGCTCCATCTCGTTGAAGCAGCCGAGTTGCCGCTTGAACTCGTCGATCAGCCAGGATGCCGCCGGCTTAGGGCTGCGGTCGGCCCGGTGCATGGCATAGAGCGGCGAGCGCACCTCGCGATAGGGCTCGAGATCGAGTTCGACCAGCCGGCCGCTGGCAAGGTCGTCGGCGATCAGCCAGCGCGGAAGGCCGCCCCAGCCAAGGCCTTCGCGCATCAGCGCATGCTTGGTGCGCACATCCGTCAATCGCCAGGTCCGATAGGCAAACACGCCATAGTCGCGCCCACGCGTCCGCTCCGATTGGTCGGTGACGACGAGCTGGATATGCTCGCGCAGGTCCTCGACGGCCACCGGCTTCGGCAGCTTGGCCAAGGGATGGTCCGGCGCCGCGGCCGGCACCAGCGAGATGAAGCCGATGCGCAGCAGATTGACGTCGGCATCGCCTTGCAAGCCGCCGAAGCCAAGATCCGACTGGCCGCTGACGACCTGGTCGATGATCAGGCCGAGCGAGCCGATATAAAGCCGCAGCGTCACCGCCGGGAACTGGGCTTCGAAGGCCTTGAGCACGCGCACCAGCGCGGGTGAAGGCAGCGCCACGTCGACCGAAACCGCCACCTCCGCCTCCAGCCCTTGCCGGTAACCGTCGGCGCGCGAACGGATACGCTGTAGCACGCCGATCATGCGCCGCGCATCCTCCAGCATCGCCTTGCCGACATCGGTCAGTTGCGGCTCGCGCACACCTTCGCGTTCGAACAGTTTCAGGCCGAGCTGTGCTTCGAGATTGGCGATGCCGTAGCTCACCACCGACTGCGCCCGGTTGAGCTTGCGGCCCGCGGCCGAGAAGCTGCCGGTATCGGCCACCGCCACCAGGATTTGGAGCTGATCCAATGTCGGGTTCGGCTGCATGCATATCATCCATTTTATTGATGGATTGTATACATATTATACCAGTTATCCTGATAGTGCGGCAATCCCATATTGGCGGGGAAAGTTCAATCCAACCCCAAGGGGACACCGCCATGTCTATTCTTCTCGTTACGTCCAGCCCGCGCGGCGACGCTTCGCACTCGACCCGCGTCGCCACCGATCTTGCCCGGAAGCTCGTTGCCGCCGATCCGTCGAACACGCTCGTCGTGCGCGATCTGGTCGCCAATCCGCTGCCGCATATCGATCCTGATTACGCCACCGGCATCTATACGCCCGCCGAGGCCCGCACCGCGCGCCAGGCCGAGGTCGTCGGCGTTTCCGACGCCGTGCTCGACGAGCTTTTCGCCGCCGACACCGTGATCCTCGCCACCGGCTTCATTAACTTCAACATCTCCTCGACGTTGAAATCGTGGGTCGACCACGTCGCCCGCTCGGGCAAGAGCTTTGCTTATGGCGAAGGCGGTCCGAAGGGCCTCGTCAACGGCAAGAAGGTCTATATCGTGCTCGCTTCCGGCGGCATCTATTCGGAAGGCGCCGCAGTGCAGATGGACCATGCGGTCCCCTACCTGCGCAGCGTGCTCGGCTTCCTCGGCATGACCGACGTAGAAGTCATCCGCGTCGAGGGCGTCGGCATGGGCGCTGACGCCGTCACCGCAGCCCTTGCCAAGGCCACCGCCAAGGTCGACGCGATCGCGGCCGCCACCGCCGACCACGCCGCCGTCGCGGCCTGACCGCCAACGCCGGAAAATGAGATAGGCAGGCGCCCACCAGCGCCTGCCTCTTTTTGCGTCTGGTCTTTCTATTGCCCTTCCTAAAGTGGGGAGCACCACGGGCGGATGGCGGTCCTCGCGCAGGATCAGTCCCAGGCTGTCATCCAGCGCCAGCTTCATGGCGCCGAGCGCGGTTCCGACATCTTCCAGCATGCTGACGGCGATCGGCGTCGGCGCAATAAAAAAGCTGGAACGACTTTTTCTCCCCGCTGGTCCTGATCACGTCCGACAATTTGAAGACACTGCCGCAAGGGCTGACCGTGTTCGTCGGCGAATTCACCACCGACTGGGGGGTGCTGTTCACCGGGCTGACACTGGCGGCGCTGCCGATTACGCTGCTCTACATCGTGCTGTCGAAGCAGTTCATCTCCGGCATCACGCAAGGCGCCGTCAAATAGGCGGGCCGTCAAACAAGACGCGGTCACAGCGAGTCAGGGCATCAAATGGCGAACCAGAACAAGATCATCATCACCTGCGCGGTAACGGGTTCGATCCACACCCCGTCAATGTCGCCGCATCTGCCGGTGACGGCCGAGGAGATCGCGACCGCGGCCATCGAGGCGGCCGAGGCGGGTGCGGCGATCGTCCACCTCCATGCCCGTAATCCGGTCGACGGACGCCCCGACCAGTCGACCGAGGCCTTCGCGCCTTTCCTGCAGGTCATCAAGCAGCGCTCCAATTGCGTCGTCAACATCACCACCGGGGGTGCCGCGACGATGAGCGTGGAGGAACGCGTCAGGCCGGCGAAGGTGTTCGCTCCGGAAGTCGCGTCGCTCAACATGGGGTCGATGAATTTCGCGCTGTTCCCGATGCTGGAGCGCTTCAAGACCTTTGAGCATGATTGGGAGCGGCCCTATCTTGAATCCTCGCGCGACCGCATCTTCCGCAACACCTTTGGCGACATCGAGCACATTTTGCGCACCTGCGCCGACAACGGTACGCGCTTCGAGATCGAGTGCTACGACATCGGCCATCTCTACACGCTGGCGCATTTTGTCGACCAGGGCCTGGTCAAGGCGCCGTTCTTCGTCCAGAGCGTGTTCGGCATCCTCGGCGGCATCGGCACGCATCCGGAAGACGTCGCGCATATGAAGCGCACGGCCGACCGCCTGTTCGGCAACGACTACCACTGGTCGGTGCTGGGCGCCGGCCGCCATCAATTGCCGATCGCCACGCAGGCTATCGCGCTGGGCGGCAATGTGCGGGTCGGCCTCGAGGACTCGCTGTGGATCGGCAAGGGCAAGCTCGCCCGCTCCAGCGCCGAGCAGGTGACCAAGGTGCGCCAGATCATCGAAGGCCTCGGCGCCTCGATCGCCACGCCCGACGAGGCGCGCCAGATCCTGCAGCTCAAGGGCGGCGACAAGGTCGCGTTCTGAGCGAGGAGAAGCTGGCCAGCGCGGCCGAAGCCTGCGCCGCTAGCCGAACATCCGCTCGCCCTGCTCGTCGACCAGTTGGATGCCCTTCTTGATCGATATGTCGACGGCGTCGTCCAGTCCGGCGAAGCGGTCGGCGCGGATGAAGCGGTGCTCTTTCATCACGCCGTCCACTTCCTTCGAGACGACGCCGCAGGTCTGGTACTGGCCTTCGGCCTTGTAGGGCGTCGCGCTGATCAGGAATCCCTTGTGTTCGACCTGCTTGGCCGGCTTGGTGGAACCGGTCTCCGTCGCCTCGCTACTGCCGCCGCCAAAAAGCTTTTTCAGAAAAGACATTTTTCAAAACTCCCATTCACGCGGGCGCCCGAGGATTCACGGCGCCCCTGTTCATTCGGACTTTGTCTCAGCATGCGCGAATGCGCCGCCGTGTTCCAGCCCCTTGACGAAAACGCCAACCAGGAGCTCGATCTGATGCCAGATCTCCTCGGCCTGCCTGCTGTTCGAATTCGCCACATAGCCGCTGGTCACGATGCCATGCACGCTTGACCACAAGGTTCGGGCAGCAAGCGCCCGGCGATCATCGTCGAGGTCGAAATCGCCTGCCTTGAGCACGCCGGCGACGATGTCGAAAAGAGCGTCCAGCAGCGCGTCATAGGCATCCGGGCCGGGTTGCGTCGCGCGGCGGCGGTTGAAGGCAAGCACCGCCGGCCAACTGCCGGGATGCGCCTCGACGAAACGCACATAGGCGGCGGCCATCGCCAGGATGCGGTGCCGGACATCAGTCACCCCTTGCCTTTCGAGATCGGCCATCGCTGCGATACCTGTCGCGCCGAGCCGGTCGAGCAGCCGCATGTTGACCGCGCGATGCACCTCGTCGAGATCGGCGAACAGGTTGTAGACGGATCCGACCGAGATACCGGCCTGCTCGGCGATGGTGCGCGCCTTCAGGTTGTCGGCGCCGCCCTCGTTGAGCAGCGCCTCGGCAATGGCGAGCACCTTCTCGCTCATCTCTTCCTTGTCCAGCGCCATGCTCTTTCCTGTCCTTATGTCCGGAGCCGGCAAGCCCCGGTCCCGGATTCATTCCCGCGTTTACCATGTCCGGCACCTCATGAACAGCGTTCAAAATAGTTCTTGAACAATGTTCATTTCATGTTATGTTGCCTTCGTGAACATTGTTCACAACAACAGGGAGAAGACCATGCTTAGCCTGATCAAGACATTGCTGGACGGCGCCAGCGCACGGGCCGAGGACAATCTGAAAGACCGCTTCGCCATCGACCTCCTGGCCCAGCGCATCCGCGACGCGGAGGCGGGCCTCGCCGCCGCCAAGCAGACGCTCGCCTCGCTGATCGTGCGCCAGCGCTCCGAGCAGACCAGCCTCGACCAGCTCGACCGCCGCATCGCCGACCTGGAGACCCGCACGCTCAGCGCGCTTTCGGCCAACAACCAGGCGCTTGCCGAAGGCGGCGCTTCAGCGATCGCCGAGCTCGAGAACGAGCGCGAGGTCCGCCGCGCCACCGTCAAGAGCCTCGGCGAGAAGACCTTGCGGATGCGTCTGTCCGTAGAGCAGGCGCATCGCCGCATCATCAATCTCAACCAGGGCATGATTTCCGCCAGGGCGATCGATGCCGAACGCAAGGCGCAGTCGCGCCTCAACCGCTCGATCGGCCGCACCGCCAGCATCAACGAGGCGGAGGACCTGCTCGCCCGCATCAAGGACAGCTCCGACCCGTTCGAGGAGGCCGGTATCCTCGACGAGATCGACGGCGAGCTGCGCCATGAGGCGATCCGCGAGCGCCTCGCCGAAGCGGGCCACGGACCGGCCACCAAGGTGCGCGCCGAGCACGTCCTGGCACGCCTGAAATCGCTGAACTGAACCCGTAATTTCCCCAGACAGATCAAATCAGATCAAACCGAAGGAACGCTACGATGAACGGCAATCAGACCTACATCCTGTTCAACACCGTGTCGGTGGGCGCCGCCTATTTCATGCTCGGCCTGTCGCTGTGGCTGGCGCCGGTCGACCTCTCGACCAAGGGCTACTGGGCGATGGGCGTGCTCTTGCTCACCGGCAGCCTGGTGAACCTGGTCAAGTACCGCACCGACGAGCGGATCGCGGCCGAGACCACCGCCAAGATCGAGAAGGCGCGCAACGAGAAGCTGATCAGCGAATATGTCGGCAAGGAATAATCCCCTGCCCGATCTCTGACTGAATGCAAGAGGCCCGGATCACTCCGGGCTTCTTGGCTTTCCAAATCAAATGCCTTAGAGCAATTCCAGGAAAGGTGTGAGCGGTTTTCCGTCCGGAATTGCGTAAAAACAAAGGGATAGAGCGGTTCGCCGTTTCCGTGAAACGGTGAAACGCTCTAGCGGCGCGACAGCGCCTCGATCGCCTCGGCGGCGTCTTCGAGGATGCTGATTGCCTCGGCCTGCTTGTCTTCCGGCGCGTCGGCGATGTCGCCGAGCGCGGCGCGCAGCCGATGGCGCAGCGCCCGGAACCGGTCGCGCGTTTCCGAACGGCCGCGGCGCCCCTCGTCCTTGTCATCGCCCCAGCCGAACCACTCGCGCGCCGCGGCCATCTTGCGGCCGAAACGCTCGAGATGCTCGAGCACGCTGTCGATCATCTCGCGGTTCTCCTCGAGATGCGCCTTGCCGGCCTCGGTGATCGAAAACACCTTCTTGTTGCCTTCGCTGGACGATACCGCGTAGCCCGCCTCCTCCAGGAAGGTCAGGGTCGGATAGACCACGCCCGGGCTCGGGCTATAGATGCCGCTGGTGCGCTCTTCCAAGGCCTTGATGATGTCGTAGCCGTGGCGCGGCGCATCGGCCAGCAGCGACAGCGTGATCAGCTTGAGATCGCCGTCGGCCAGCACGCGCCCGGCGCGGAACATGTCGCCCGGGCCGCCGCGTCCGCCGCCCCTGCCGCCATGGCCGAAGGGGCCGAAGCCGCCGCCACCGCGGCCACCGAATTTGCCGGCCATATGCATGAACATGCGCTCGCCGAAGTGGTTGTGTCTGTGCATGGATTGCTCCCTGAGTTATATCTTACGATACATCGTAAGTAAGGCGCACCTTTCGCGGAGTCAAGATATATCTTACGATGTATCGCAGGCTGCACCAAGACCCGTCGCATGTCGCGGTGATGCGAGAGGCGAAGCCGCCTACCAACGGCCCTTGCGCCGATTCCAGGCGTAGAGAAGGTCCGCGAAACGGTTATAGGCAAAGCGCGTGAGCGGCAGCGCGACGGGGTTGCCGAACAAGCTCGCCAGCCATCCCTCGCCCGGCGTGATCCGCCACACCGCGATCGCCACGTCGGCGCCGACCAGCAGCCGTCCGCCGGCATCGGTCGCGTGCAGCCGCCGGCGAATATCCTCGAGCGAGGCGCCAAAGGCGGAGAGCGCCTCAGGTTCGAAATTGATGTCGCGGAATTCCACGCGGCCGGCCTTGACCGCTTCGACCAGCCGCCGCCTCTGGTGGTTGATGCCGGCATCGCACACCGGACAGCGTGTGTTGTACCAGACGGTGAGCAAAGGCTTCGGCATGGCGCGACTATCGGGAATGCGGCGCGGCTTCGCAACAGCCACGCCGATCCCTAAAGCATGTCTCCCGAAAGTGGTCCCGGTTTCGGGACAAAGACATGCTTAAGATCAAAGACTTAAAGCAGGTTGCGTGAATCCTTTTTCACGCGACCTGCTTTAAGTCGCCTTACCCAAGCGAGCTGATGATCTCGCGATAGGCGAATTCCGGGAATGCCTTCATCGTCCGCGTCTTGACGTTGCCGCCCGACGACAACAGCAGCGCGAAGCGGGCGAGCACCGCATCGTCCGGGGCTTCGACGATGGCGACCATGTCGAATTCGCCCATGGTCAGGTAGAACGATTTGAACGAGCCTCCCATTTCCCCCAGCAGCTTCTTGGCGGCATCGAGCCGTTTGGGCGACTCCCGCACATTCTTGGCGCCCAGTTCGGTCCAGTTGATAAGCACGATGTAGGTTGTCATGGCACACCTCCCTCCGGGGCCACGGTGCGGGCGCCTGGCCATTGACGGCTGGCGTCGGGCGGGCATCCGGCTTGTCGCCCATAAATGCATCCGACCCCGAATTATCCTCCTGTCCAGCGAACCCGGCAAGGCGGCAGGCCGGAAATACAAAAAGGGCGCCGTGGCGCCCTTTCGATTTTCGTATGGATGCGTTTCCGCTCAGCTGTCGAGGAAGCTTCTCAGCTTGCGCGACCGGCTCGGATGCTTGAGCTTGCGCAGCGCCTTGGCCTCGATCTGGCGGATACGCTCGCGGGTGACCGAGAACTGCTGGCCGACTTCTTCCAGCGTGTGGTCGGTGTTCATGCCGATGCCGAAGCGCATGCGCAGAACGCGCTCCTCGCGCGGCGTGAGCGAGGCCAGCACGCGCGTCGTCGTCTCGCGCAGATTGGCCTGGATCGCCGCGTCGATCGGCAGGATCGCCATCTTGTCCTCGATGAAGTCGCCCAGATGCGAATCCTCCTCGTCGCCGACCGGCGTTTCGAGCGAGATCGGCTCCTTGGCGATCTTCAGCACCTTGCGCACCTTTTCCAGCGGCATGGCGAGCTTCTCGGCCAGCTCCTCCGGCGTCGGCTCGCGACCGATCTCGTGCAGCATCTGGCGCGAGGTGCGCACGATCTTGTTGATCGTCTCGATCATGTGCACCGGAATGCGGATCGTGCGCGCCTGGTCGGCGATCGAGCGGGTGATGGCCTGCCGGATCCACCAGGTGGCGTAGGTCGAGAACTTGTAGCCGCGGCGGTACTCGAACTTGTCGACCGCCTTCATCAGGCCGATGTTGCCTTCCTGGATGAGATCCAGGAACTGCAGGCCGCGGTTGGTGTATTTCTTGGCGATGGAGATGACCAGGCGAAGGTTCGCCTCGACCATTTCCTTCTTGGCGATCGCGGCTTCGCGCTCGCCCTTCTGCACCTGGTTGACGATCTTGCGGAATTCCAGGATCGAGATCGCCGTTTCGGTGGCGAGGTTCTGGATCTCGGCGCGCAGCTCCTTGATCGCATCCTTCTCGTTCTTGGTGAACTCCTTCCAGCCGCGCGAGGTCAGGTTGGCGATCGAGCGGGTCCAGTTCGGATCGAGCTCGGAGCCCTGATACTCCTTGAGGAATTCCTCGCGGCGCACGCCATAGCTTTCGGCGAGACGCAAGAGCTTGCCCTCGTTCTGCACCAGGCGCTTGTTGATGTCGTAGAGCTGCTCGACCAGCGCCTCGATGCGCGCGGCATTGAGCGACAGCGACTTCACCGCCTTGATCAGCTGATCCTTCAGCTCCTTCAGGCGGCGGTCCTGGCTGGGCGAGAGCGTGCCGGCGGCGGCCAGACGGTTCTCGACCTGCTGGTCCTGCAGCTTCCTGAGCTTCTTGTAGGTGTCGGCGATGACGTCGAGCGTCTCCATTACCTGAGGGCGCAGTTCCGCTTCCATCGCGGCCAGCGACAGGCTCGCCTCGTCCTCGTCGTCTTCCTCTTCCTCAAGCCCGCGCGTGTCGCCGCCGACATTGGTGATGTCGTCTTCTTCCTCGCGCGCCGCCGCGCGGCCGCGCGGCTTCTCTTCGGGCTTGGGCGCTTCCTCGATGCGTTCGACGACGGGCGCCTGCTTGGCCTCGGGGCCGGCATAGGTCGCCTCGAGGTCGATGATCTCGCGCAGCAGGATCTTCGATTCGTTGAGCTCGTCGCGCCAGATGATGATGGCCTGGAAGGTCAGCGGGCTTTCGCACAGGCCCGCGATCATCGTTTCGCGGCCGGCCTCGATGCGCTTGGCGATCGCGATTTCGCCCTCGCGCGACAGAAGCTCGACCGAGCCCATCTCGCGCAGATACATGCGCACCGGATCGTCGGTACGGTCGGTCGGCTCTTTCTTGGCGGGCGTCGCGGCGACGGCGGTGCCGGTCTGCTCGGCGAGTTCGTTGGCGTCTTCCTCTGCGTCGGCGGCCGGCTCGGCTTCGGTCTCTTCACCCTGCTCGTCGTCCTCGACGACGTTGATGCCCATGTCACTGAGCATCGCATTGATGTCTTCGATGCGGTCCGGATCCGTCTCTTCAGAGGGGAGCACCGCGTTTAGCTCGTCGAGCGTGACATAGCCGCGCTTCTTCGCGGCCTTGATCATCTTCTTGACAGCATCGTCGGAAAGGTCGAGCAGAGGGCCATCGGTGGCGCCTTCACGTTCGGTCTCGACCTCTTCCTTTTCCTTTGTCGCCATTCTTTGTCGTCTCCAAGCGGCCGAATATCGAGGCCGCGTAAACTGTCGGACCGGTTAGGCCTGATGCGCTCGCACCGGAACGCTTTTTACCGGCCCGGCAACCGCGTCATCTCTTTTGTTTTGTGCATCTCGTTTGCCCCAAACCGGTTTCCACTTTTGGGCGACATGCATTAAGTCCAGATTAACCCTGATATCTGGAGCAGGCGTTTTGCCTGTCCAGCCGTCACCGGCACCTCACATCGCTCGAATTTCCCGCCGATGCCGGGGCACGGTTAACGTTTCGAATCGTCCTGATTCCGCCAATCTGCCAGAAGGTCAAGCGCCTCTGGCATGATTCGCATGAAAAAAGCGAATCAATTACCCGACTTAGAAGCGTCGATTCGACGCGCTGCGCATTTCCACTTCACTTCCAATGGCTGGTGTCCGGCCCTAAACGCGGCCAACCCTGCCCGATGAAACGCCGAACCCTTCGATCAGCGCTTCCGTTGCCTGCACATCGTTGAATTGCGCTTGAATCTCGATGAGATGCCGGAAGTTTTCATCCGAAGGGTCTGCATCGAGCGCTGCTTGCGCCTGTTTCAGCTCTCTATGTAATGTGCGGGCGCTGCGCTGCAAGTGCAGCGCCTGGTTGAAGGCGTCGCGGGCATCGTCGAGCGCTGCGGTCTCCAGCGCCGGCCACTGCCGCGCGCGCTTGATCAGCTCCACCGCCCGCTCCCAGATGCCGCCGCAGCCGGCGCGCTCGATGGTCGCGATGACCGCGCCGCGCTCATCAGCCGCGTCATGCGCCATGGCGTCGAGAATGGCCGCGTGGAGTTTTCGCAAATCCGAATTGGCCAGGTCAAGGAATTCGACATGCGCGAAATTCTCGTCGATCAGCGCCGGATGGTTGACCAGAGCCACGATGATCGTCGCCTCGCGCACCGACATGCCCTCGCCGCCGCGCTTGACCAGCGCCGACTGGCCGAGGCTTTCGGTGATCGCGATGCGGCCGCCTCCGCCCTTGGCAAACTGTCCGCCGGGCGCCGTGGCCTTGCCCTGGCCGCGCTCTCCCGGCCGGCCGCCATCCTTACGCCCCTGCCTGGCCTCGCGTTGGGAGCCGAAGAAGCTCCGCACCCGCTCGCGCATCACCTGTTGATATTCGTAGCGCACACTCTCGTCGCGGATACGGCTGGCGAGCTCACCCAGCCTCTTTCCCAGCTCGGCCCGCCGCTCCGGCGTTTCGAAGACGCCACCGGCGGTCTCCCGCATCCACAGAAGGTCGACAAGCGGCCGCGCCTCCGCCAACACAGTTCGAAAAGCGTCCGGCCCCTCGGCCTTGACCAGATCGTCGGGGTCCTTGCCTTCCGGCAGCAGCGCAAAACGAGCCGAGCGCCCGACCTGCACCGAAGGCAGGGCCAGATCGGCCGCCCGCCACGCCGCTTTCAGCCCGGCCTTGTCGCCGTCGAAGCAAAGCACCGGCTCCGGCGCCATGCGCCACAGAAGCTCGAGCTGGTTTTCGGTGAGCGCCGTGCCGAGCGGCGCCACGGCGTTCTCGAAGCCGGCCTGGGCCAGCGCGATCACGTCCATATAGCCTTCGACCGCGATCACCGTGCCGCCTTTTGCCAAGGCTTTGCGGGCGCGCGCGAAATTGTAGAGCACATTGCCCTTGTGGAAGAGCTCCGTCTCCGGCGAGTTCATGTATTTGGCGAGCGCATCGGGCGCCAAGGCCCGCCCGCCGAAGGCGATGATCTTGCCGCGCGAATCCGGGATCGGGAACATGATGCGGTCGCGGAACCAGTCATAGGAGACCGGAATGTCGTCGCCATGCCGCACCAGGCCGCATGCCTCGATGTCGGCCTTCGGCACGCCCTTGGCGGCGAGATGTTCCTTGAGCGCGTTGCGACTGTCGGGCGCATAGCCCAGCCGGAAGGATTGCTGCGTCGCCGGCGTCAGTCCGCGGTCGCGCAGATACGCGCGGGCTTTGGCACCGTCGGCGCTCTGCAGCCTGTCCTGGAAGAAGGCAGTCGCCATTTCCATGACGTCGGTCAGGCTGGCGCGTTCCTTCTCGCGCCGTTCCTCCCGTTCGTCCCGCACCGGCATCGGCACGCCGGCCATCTCGGCGATCTTCTCGACCGCCTCGGGAAAACTCAGGCCGTCGAGCTCGGTGAGGAACTTGAAATGGTCGCCCGAGACCGAGCAGCCGAAGCAGTGATAGCGGCCTTTCTTGTCCTCGCAATGGAAGGACGGGCTTTTCTCGCCGTGGAACGGGCAGCAGGCCCAGTAGTCGCCGCGCGACGCGTTGGTCTTCTTCCTGTCCCATGCGACGCGCGTGCCGATGACCTGCGAAATCGGCACGCGGTCGCGTATCTCGTCGAGGAAGGCGGGCGGAAAGCGCATCGGGAAAGCTCGTTTGCCCTCCATATAATCAAGCCGCCCGGGCACGGCGACTCTGTCTCACCCATCGTACCCGCTTTTCACAGACGAAAAGAAGGCGGCCAGGCGGCCGCCATCTGAATTTCCGGATTGCGGCGGATTACTGCGCGGCGATTGCGCCGAAGATGATGCCGGAGAGGATGCTGACCAGCACATAGTCGTTGCCGACGCGGATCCACTCCTGGCCGGGGCCGGGACGGCGCAGGCCGTAGCGGTTCCAGTCGCGGACCGGCTGGTGGCGCCTCCAGTTGGAGTATCTCTGGCCGTTGCGCCAATGGCTGCGCTTCACCACCTTCTTCTTCACGATGACGCGCTTCTTCACGATGACGCGCTTGTCGACATGCCGGTCGGGCTTCTGCCAGTCGACCTGGGTGTAATTCGACCGCGGCGCGCTCGGCTGGGCGAGCGGCGCGGCCTGGCCGGTGAAGGCCGAAGCGGCCAGCATCGAGGCGGTGACGGCGCAAAGTATGAGACGCTTCATGGTCAGTACTCCTTATTGTCGATAGGCAGAGGAGTAGCCGCCGATGGATGAACTGAAACTGAACATGAGAATTACAATTCTGTAATGGTTTCCGATGCTTGCGCAGACTGCTTCAACAAGATTCCGGATCGCGCCCGGCCCAGCCGTCCAGGTGTCGCTTCATTCCGGGCGAAGCGTCGTCGCGCGGCCCGCGCAACCAATGCGCTCCGCGTTCATTTCCGACATGGCGCGTCGACCAAAGGCTATCGTCGCATCAGAAAAATCTATTATTCGGCTAATCTTAACTGGTATATTTCCAGGCCACGATATGGCTAAGATTCGCATCCCTCTCCGCGTCGCCGGAGCCGCCCCGCGAGGTCGGCCATGAGCGGCTCCGTCGTCCTCTTGCACCTTGCCGGCGCGGTGGCGTTGATGCTGTTCGCTACCCGCATGGTGAAGACAGGCGTCGAGCGCGCCTATGGCGACGTGCTGCGCCATAGGCTGCGCGCCACCATGCGCAATCCGATCATGGCGGTGCTGGCCGGCTGTGGGCTGGCGGTCGCGCTGCAGAGCTCGACCGCGGTGACGCTGCTGGTCGGCTCCTTCGCCGGCGCCGGCATCGTTTCGGGCGCCGCCGGACAATTGGCGGTGCGCGGCGCCGAGATCGGTTCGGCGCTGGTCGCCAAGCTGCTCACCTTCGACCTCACGCTTTTGGTGCCGCTCTGCCTGATCGCGGGCACGGTCATGTTCATGGCCACCGAGCGGCGCGACTGGCGCCAGGTGGGCCGTATCCTGATCGGTGTCGGCCTGCTGATCCTGTCGCTGGAGATGATCGGTCAGGCGTCGGAGCCGCTGCGCAACAGCCAGTTGATGCCGCTGATCATCAATTATTTCTCGGGCGATTCCATCACCACCTATCTCCTGGCCGCGCTGGTCACCTGGCTGTTCCAGTCGAGCATCGCCGCGGTGCTCTTGATGGCGACGCTGGCGGGCCGCGGGCTGATCACGCCGGAACTCGGCGTGGTGCTGGTGCTTGGCGTCAACCTTGGCTCGTCGCTGATCGCGCCGATGCTGACGCGGTCGGCGCCACCGGAAGTGCGCGTCGTGCCGATCGGCAACCTTTTGATGCGCGGCCTCGGCTCGCTGATCATGCTGGTCCTGATCATGACCTTCAAGCCGGATGTCGCCTTCCTCGGCAAGACCGCGCCGGATCAGATCGTCAACGCCCACATCCTGTTCAACGTGCTGATCCTGCTGGCCGGACTGCCGCTGGCCGGGCTCGTCTACCGCGCTTCCGAAAAGATCGTGGCGCTGGGCAGCGAGCCGCAACCGGCCGCCGCGCTCGAGGTCGTCGAGCTGTCGGCGCTGAACGAGAGCGCCCTCGATACGCCGAGCCAGGCGCTGGCCAACGCGACGCGCGAAGTGGTGCGGGTCTGCGAGACGGTCGAGATCATGCTGAAGCGCATCATCGAGCTTTACGAGGATGCCGACCCCGCCAAGATCAAGGCGCTTGCCGCGCTCGACGACCGCGTCGACAGGAAGCACGCCGCGATCAAGCTCTATCTCGCCAAGATCACCAGGAATCCGCTGAGCGAGGACGAGGCATTGCGGTGCCAGGAACTGATCGGCGCCTGCGTCAAGCTGGAGCAGGTCGGCGACATCATCGTGCGCAACATGCTGGTGCATGTCAGGAAGAAGCTGGAGCGCGGCCTGGAGTTCACCCCCGAAGGCTGGCAGGAGCTTTGCGCCTTCCATTCCTCGGTGCTCGCCAATGCACGGCTCGCCTTCAACGTGCTGGTCTCGCGCGATCCGGAAACCGCCAGGCAACTGGTGCTGGAAAAGGACCTGCTGCGCGAACGCGAGAAGGAAACCAGCGCCAGCCATTTCCTGCGCCTGCGCGAAGGCACCGCCAAGAGCGTCGAGACGAGCTCGATCCACCTCGACACCATCCGCGACCTGAAGCAGATCAACTCGCTGCTCGCCTCGATCGCCTATCCGGTGCTCGAGGAGCGCGGCCTGCTTGGCGGCTCGCGGCTGAAGGCGAGCTAGAGCAATTCCAGGAAAAGTGTGAAGCGGTTTTCCGTCCGGAATTGCGCATAACAAAAAGGCGGTTGACCGGTTTTTGTGAGACGGTCAACTGCTATCGAAGGCAGCCGGAAAAATTAGTCTTTGCTCATCCTCGCTTCCGTCGGCTAAGGATCGCCTGAGGACCTGTTGGGAGGACGATCCGTCGATGGACACGCATTCGCGCAGCTTCGCCAAGGCGCTTTCCTGGCGCGCCACCGGCACGATCGACACGATGATCATATCCCTGGTGGTCACCGGCAGCATCAAGCTCGCGGCCACCATCGGGCTCACCGAAGTCGTCACCAAGTCGCTGCTCTATTACCTGCATGAACGGGCCTGGCTGAAGATCCCCTACGGGCGCAAAACGGCGGCATAGTCGCGGCGACAGGCCGGTTCTGATCGGTCCAGTCAAGAAAAGCTAAAGCGCCATCGCCAATTTCTGCATTGCCGCGCCCGCCCGGGCGTGGTTTGAGGCATGCATTCCTCGCTTATGTTTTGAACCATGCTGCCGCTGATTGCCCTTTTCCTTGCCGCCTTCGCCTTCGGCACCACCGAATTCGTCATCGCCGGCGTGCTGCCGGAGGTGGCGCAGGGCCTTGGCGTTTCGGTGCCGACCGCCGGTTATCTCGTCTCGGGTTATGCCTGCGGCATTGCCATCGGCGGCCCGCTCTTGGCTTTGGCCACTGGCAAGGTCTCGCGCAAGACGCTGCTGATCGGGCTGACGATCGCCTTTACCCTTGGCCAGGTGGCCTGCGCGCTGGCCCCCGATTTCACCTCGATGCTCCTGCTGCGTATCGCAACCGCGGTGGCGCATGGCTGCTATTTCGGCGTCGCCATGGTGGTTGCGGTCAGCCTGGTGCGCGAGGACCAGCGCGGCCGTGCGGTCGCGGTCATCCTCTCGGGATTGACGGTTTCCAATATCATCGGCGTGCCAGTGGGCACGGCGATCGGCAGCCTGTGGGGTTGGCGCGCGACCTTCTGGGTGATGGGTGCATTGGGCATCATCGCGATCGTCGCCATGCTGGCGCTGCTGCCGCGCACGGCGGGCGCCGCCAACCGGCCGGCCGGGCTGGCGCGCGAAGTTCGTGTGCTCGGCCGCCAGCAGGTCTGGACGTCGCTCATCCTGATGCTGATGCTGATGATCGGCCAGTTCGCGCTGTTCACCTACATCACGCCGATGCTGTTCGAAGTCACGGGCCTCGACGAGAGCCTGATCCCCCTTGTGCTTTTGCTCAACGGCGTCGGCGCCACGATCGGCGTCCTGGTCGGCGGCAAGCTCGCCGACTGGAAGCTGATGCCGTCGCTGATCGTTATGCTCGCCCTGCAGGCGGTGGCGCTTGGCGTCATCCATCTCGTCAGCCCCTACCCGGTGCCGATGGTCGTCGCCATCGTCATTTGGGGCGGTCTCAACTTCGCCATCGGCGCGCCGATCCAGACGCGCATCCTCGCCTGGACGGCCGATGCCTCCAACCTTGCCTCCTCGCTGATCCCGTCCGGCTTCAATGTCGGCATCGCGCTGGCCGCCTCGCTGGGCGCGGCTATGCTCAATGCCGGCTACGGCTATCGCAGCCTGCCGCTGGCCGGCGCCCTGGCCATGCTTGTGGCGGTGGTGGTGGCTGCCGCCTCGCAGGCCTGGGAATGGCGCAGCCGGGCGACGCCGCCGCTGCCCGCGGCGGCCGAGTAACAGGCCGCCAAGCTTTCAATTTGCTGCCTCAGACCTTCGGTCGCGAGGAGTCTGGCGCTCCCGAAAGGATGGAGGCCAGGCTTTCAAGGCCTTCCTTCAACCGTTCGCGGTTGGGCGTGGCGCCCAGCGCCAGGCGGAAGCCGTTGGGAAACTCCTGCCCGGCGGCAAACTCTTCCGCCGGGCTGATGGCGAGCCCTCGGCGACGGGCGATGTCGGCGAGTTCTGCGGTGCGCAACTGGCTCTCCAGCGGATACCACAGATGCAGGCCGGACTCCGATGCCACAAAACCGTTGGGCAGGATGCTGCGCGCGATCTCCTGCCTGGCCTGCGCTTCAGTGCGCACGGCGGCGGCGATTTCCCCGGCAAGACCGCTGCGCAGCCATTCGCAGGCGAGGCCCGTCATCAGCGGCGGCGCCATCATCGTCGTGCCGCGTATCGCAGCCGCGATCCGCTCGGCGGCCAGCGGGTCAGGCGCCGCCAGGAAGGCCGTGCGCAGGAAAGGCGAGATGCATTTCGCCAATGTCGCGACATGGAAAGTCCGCTTCGGCGTCAGGTTTAAAAAGGCCGGTGGAGGGTCTGCCAGCAACCTTCTGTAGGGATCGTCCTCGATGACGGTCAGCTCGAGCTTGTCGGCCATGCGGACGAGTTCCCGCCGCCGGCCTTCGGGCATGACGGATGCGGTCGGATTTTGAAGCGTCGGATTGAGGTAGAGGACACGGGCGCCATGCCGCCGCGCCGCCTCTTCGAGGTCGTCCGGCCGCATACCCTCGCCGTCGTTTGCGACAGCAGCGAGCTTGCGTCGCGCGGCTCCGGCCAGCGCGATCAGCCCGGGATAGGTCAGCGTATCGGCGAGGATCGTATCGCCCTCGCGGCTCTGAGACAGCACGACGGCCGTGAGCAACGCCTGCGCGCCCGATCCGACAACGACCCTGTCAACCGGCGGCCTGTCCCCCGCTTCGGCGAGCCACAAAGAGCCGACGGCGCGCTCCACGGGCGAGCCCGGACCGGGATGGTAGGAAAGCAGCGCTTCGGCGCTGGAGCGCTTGAGCAACCCCTCGATCCCCGTCCTGATCAAGGTCGGCAGGTTGAGACCGACGGGTGCCGGCGGAATGTTCATGCTGAGATCAAGGACAGGCTCTTCCGGTTCGCCTGGCGTGACGAAGGTGCCCCGGCCCGCCGTCGCGTCGATAAGGTTCCTGCGCCGGGCTTCTGAAAACGCCCGCGTGACGGTCGTGAGGTCGACCCCCAGCGACCGGGCGAGTTCCCGCTGCGGCGGCAACCTGTCGCCGGGCTGCAACCGGCCGTTCGAGCGGGCATCCGCGAGCGCCTCGACGATCTTCAGATAGACCGGTCGCGGCCCTGCCTCCAGGACCGGGAGCCAGCCGATGTCGCATTCGCCGGTCACTTATCACCAATCCATACATTTTGTCGCATTGTATGCATACAAGTATGATATATGTATGCACCCGAGACCTCAAGGCCAGGCTGGCCTCACGCGAGGTCCGTTGGAGCGACGATCATGGAAGACCTTGCACATTATCCACGTCTGATACCTTGGCAGGTAGGGATCCGGGGCCGCTGCCCGCGTTGCGGAGAGGGCCACCTGTTCGAGGGGTTCTTGAAACTGGCTCCGAAATGCGATGTCTGCGGGCTCGACTATTCCTTTGCCGATCCCGCCGACGGCCCGGCCTTCTTCGTCATCTGCTTTGCCTGTGTGCCTTCGGTGCTGTTCGCCGTCTGGGCGCAGGTGACCTTCGAGCCCTCCATGTGGTTCCACGCCTTCGTTTCGATCCCGATCGTTCTGGCGACTTGCATCCCGCCGCTGAGGCCACTCAAAGGCTGGCTCGTGGCAAGCCAGTTCTACCACAAGGCGGAAGAAGGACGGCTGGCCAGGCCCGGCGAGTAACCTTCAAAGGTCGATGCGAAACTTGAGGCTCTCCGCGCCGCCATAGGCCGCATCCTCGAAGAAGCGACCGATCAGCCTGCCGCCATTGGCCGTGATGACCTTGTGCGAAGCCGGATTGCCCGGCTTCGCGGTGATTTCGACATAATCGAGCCCGACCGCCCTCGCCTCGTCCAGCATCAGCCGCAGCGCTTCGGTGGCATAGCCCCGGTTCCGCTTCCACGGCACCACCGCATAGCCGATATGGCCAAGCACATGCGAGGGCAGCGCCGACGTGCCCTTCTGCCAGCGAAAGCCGATCGAGCCGGCGGCCTCGCCATCCCAGATCCAGCGCCGGAAGCCAGGCAGCCGCGCGACCTTGGTGCCGTCGGGCAAGGTGATGGGCGACCCCTTCGCTTCGGGGTCGTCAAGGCCGGCGAGAAATTCAATGGGATCTTTCTCAATCGCCTCAAGCTGCTCGCGCGTCGCTTCGAGGAGCCGCACATTGTCGGGCGACCACCCGCGCTCCAGCGCCGCCTTGTAGGAAGGCAAATGCTCGAGCGCCGGTCTGACGATTTCGATCATGGTTCGTTTCCTGTCATGCCCCGCATAGCCGCGGCACGGATCGCCCTCAAGTCGCGTGAAACCGGATTTCGCCCTTGTTCAGGAAACAGGCCTTGTCGAACAGCGACAGGTCGAGCGGGTTCGGCAGCCGGACATCGCCGATATCCGGGACCAGTTTCCCGGAGGAATCAAAGGACCTGTCGACCTGCGAGATGAAGACCAGCACCAATCCTCGTTCCCTGGCAAACGACTTCAAGGCGCGGATCTGGACCATGAGCTCGGGATTCTCCCGCTTCTGGTCGAGCAGTTGCAGATAGTCGATGACCGCCAGCGTGCCGCGCGGCGCCGACCGCAACGTCTCGATGACGTAGTCCGCGCTGATCGCGTCGGAATTGTCGAAGTCGAACTGATGGTCGAAGGCGGCCGGGTTGATCCCGATGTCGCGGAACCGGTCCAGGATGTCGGCATGCATGTATTCCAGGGTGAAGAAGACGGCGCGATTGCCTTGCTTCATGGCCGCCACGGCGAGCTCGAGGCTCATCAGCGTCTTGCCCTGGCCCGGCCGCGCCGCCACCAGAACCATGTCGCCGGGCAGCAGCCGCGCCAACAGGGCGCCGGCAGGCTCGACCTCGGCGGCTTTCGCCGCAAGCAGGCTCCAGCTGCCAAAACCTTCTTCACCGGCAATGCGGTCGAGCGCCGTATGGAGTGGAACATTTTCTCGGCGGGACAGGAGCCTTGCCCGGCGCTTCAGATGATAGACGGGTGCGGAAAGCCGCATCGAACAACCTCCTGCCGCGAGCAGTCTCGACAACCCCTCCTTATGCCTGGCGCTCGAACAGTTGGTCGGGTGACGGATTGCCCTGCATGAACGATGCTTCGCGATGGAGGGAGGAGGCGTGGGCGCGCCGGAATCAGATCATAGCGCAATCGAAGCGGTCCGAAAATCCGACCTGCAAAAGGCGTCGCTGAACTAGAAGTGTTTCGCCGATCGATGCGAGACCTTCTATGATCGGCCCGTGTGATTCACGGGTGCGAGACATTTCGACAGGAGGGGCAAACTAGTGCGGTTGAGATCTGTTCCGCTGGGCGCGGCCATCTTTTGTCTTGTTGCGATTCTCGCCGCCTTGACGGCGTCCGTCAGCTCATTCGCGGCCTTGCGACCGTCGACCGTTCCCGACTGGCTGCAGCGCCATGTCGGCGACGGCGAGGGCCAGATTTCGCAGGTCGTTCTGGAGCGGGCGCGCGCGCTCTACCAGAAGAAGGTCAGCGATGGCTCGGTCAGCAACCCCTGCTATTTCGCCATGGACGCGACGCGTCCCGGCGATTTGGGCAACAGCGTGCTCGGCCAGCGCTATTACGTCATCTGCGAAGCCAAGCAGCTTTTCCGCGCGGTTTCCTCGGGGCATGGCGGCGGCCGCAACCTGAAAGGGGTCGCCGATTTCTCAAACGGCCGGCGTTGCGCGAAGAACTTCGGCAACGCGATGGACTCCGAGCTGACGGCCGGCGGCGCCTATATGACCGCCGAGACCAAGACCTCCTTCAAGGGCTACTACCGCGTCGGCGCGCAGAACGCGGTGTTCATGCGCACTTTCATCCAGTTCGACGGCGAGGGCGAGGCCGCCAATGCCCGGGAGCGCGTCATCGGCGGCCATCCTGCAGCTATTCTGAAGGGCTTGTGCATGCGCAAGAACCCGCAAAGCTCTTACGCCGACCATGACGGTTTTGTCCCGTTCGGCAAGCTGGTGAACTATGCTGGCGGCCGCAGCAACGGCTGCACCAGCTGGTCGCCCGCCGATGCCGAGCAGATCATCCCGATGGTCAAGAACAGCCCGACGACGCTCTACATCTATCCGGAATCGCGCGACATCGCCGCTGTCGTCCGGGCCAAGGCCGCTGGCCAGGCGCTCTCAGGCTCAGCTACCTATTGGAACGCCTCCTGCCTGAAGGAGATCGGCACGCCCAAGTTCTGGCCGAAGAAGACGCTGGAGCCGATCATCGCGCAGTACAAGAAGGACCATCCGGCGCCGCCGCCGCAACCGGTGCCGATGTGCAAGGACTAAAGCAATTCCAGGAAAAGTGCGTAGCGGTTTTCCGTTCGGAATTGCGTAAAAACAAAAACCTAGAGCGATTCCGTGAAACGCTGAACCGCTCTAGGCTGTTGTCTACTGAAGCAGCCCCTTGATGATGGCGCTCGCCTTGGCAAAGTCCATCTGGCCGGCATATTTCTGCTTCAGCGCGCCGATCACCTTGCCCATGTCCTTCTGGCTGGCGGCACCCGTCGCCGCGATCGCCTCGCGCGCGGCGGCCGTGATCGCCGCATCGTCGAGCTGCTTCGGCAGGAAGCCGAGGATGACCTCCATCTCGGCGCGTTCCTTGGCGGCAAGTTCCGGCCGCTTGCCGTCCTCGAATGCCTTGGCCGATTCCTCGCGCTGCTTGGCCATCTTGGACAGGATCTGCAGGATTTCGTCATCGCCCGCCGCCGGCCTGCCGGCGCCGCGATTGACGATGTCGCGGTCGTGGATCGCGGCCTGGATCAGCCGCAACGTTGGCAGGCGATCCTTGTCCTGCGCCTTCATCGCGCTCTTGGTGGATTCGGCGATTTTCTCGCGCATCGTGCTTCTCCTTCGAATGCGGCGGACAATAGCTTTGCCGAACGGGCAAGGCAAATCCTTGCAAGCCGCTGATATTGCTGGACGAAAGCAAATTGTGTCTGGTCTGAGGTCGCGACATTGACCGCTTGGGCGCCTTCCCCTATGTACTCGGTCCTGCATGAGACAATGGAGTCATGTCGCCCAAAAGTGCTTAGCGGTTTTGGGAAAACGACATGACCAACGAGAATCAACGCGTGGGAGCTGAAATATCCAGCTTGCGCGCCTTGCCGCGCAAACGGTCCCGCCGACCGATTGAGGCGACCGACAGGAGTGCCGCCATGGCCACGACCACCGCCCCATGGGCCACCGAAAAGCCGACCGCCCTTCTGGTCCTCGCCGACGGCACGGTGATCGAGGGCCGCGGCCTTGGCGCCACGGGATCGGCCGTTGCGGAAGTGTGCTTCAACACCGCGCTGACCGGTTACGAGGAAATCCTCACCGATCCTTCCTATGCCGGCCAGATCGTCACCTTCACCTTCCCGCATATCGGCAATGTCGGCACCAATGACGAGGATATCGAGGATTTGCATCCGGCCGCCCGCGCGGGCGCTGTCGGCGCGATCTTCAAGGCCAATGTGACCGACCCGTCTAACTATCGCGCCGCCGGCCATCTCGACCAGTGGCTGAAGCGGCGTGGCATCGTCGCGCTGTCCGGCATCGACACCCGCGCGCTGACCGTGCTGATCCGCGAGAAGGGCATGCCCAATGCCGTCATCGCGCATTCGCCCGATGGCGTCTTCGACATCGAGGACCTGAAGCGGCAGGCCGCGGCCTGGTCAGGCTTGATCGGCCTCGATCTCGCCAAGGAAGTCACGGCGGGCCAGTCCTCGGTCTGGCGCGAGACGCCCTGGGTCTGGAATGAAGGCTTTGGCGAGCAGGGCGAGCCTTCCATGCATGTCGTGGCCGTCGACTATGGCGTCAAGCGCAACATCCTGCGTCTGCTGGCGGGCCTCGGCGCCAAGGTCACCGTCGTGCCGGCCAAGACGGGTGCGGAGGAGATCCTGGCGATGCAGCCGGACGGCATTTTCCTGTCGAACGGCCCCGGCGACCCGGAAGCGACCGGCGAATATGCCGTGCCGGTGATCCAGAACCTCTTGAAGACCGACATCCCGGTGTTCGGCATCTGCCTCGGCCATCAGATGCTGGCGCTCGCGCTTGGCGGCAGGACCGAGAAGATGCATCAGGGCCACCATGGCGCCAACCATCCGGTCAAGGATCACACCACCGGCAAGGTCGAGATCGTCTCGATGAACCATGGTTTCGCCGTCGACGCCGACTCGCTGCCCGAAGGCGTCGAGGAAACCCATGTCTCGCTCTTCGACGGCTCCAATTGCGGCATCGCGCTGACCGGCCGGCCGGTGTTCTCGGTCCAGCATCATCCCGAGGCCTCGCCCGGCCCGCAGGATTCGCACTACCTCTTCCGCCGCTTCGTCAACCTGATCCGCGAGCGGCGCGGCGAGGACGCGTTGGCGGAGCGTTGACACGCTCCGCATGTTAGCTATAATATCGCCGAAATAGAGATAGCTGCGGCGATATCCGGTGAAGACTATCATCCTCTCGGCAGCCGCGGCTCGTGATCTCGACAATCTACCCGCCGACGTTCGGGGGCAGGTATCCGAGGGCCTGATAGGTTACGCGATAAGCGGTCGAGGAGATGTCAAGCGTTTAGCTGGTAGAGACGGCTACAGGCTGCGCATCGGTCGCTACCGAGTTATATTCGATGAGGACCGCGCCACTATCCTGGCGATCTACATAGGAAAACGCGAGACAACAACCTACAGCAGGTCATAGCAGGACAAGAAGTCATGAATGCCCCGCAAATCATCAAAACCTCAACCGGCGAGGAATTGGTCGTGATCCCTAAAGCGGATTACGAGGCGTTGCTGCATGCCGCCGAGGAGGCTCTCGAAGATGCCGCGGATGTCGCCATCTATGACGAGCGCAAAGCCGATCTCAGAACCGAAAGGGCGCTGCCGGCGGACGTGACCATGGATGTCTTGCGCGGCTCCAGTCGACTAAAGGCGCTGCGCAACTGGCGAAAGCTTACCCAAGCCGAACTGGCCGCGGCGATCGGTGTCAGCCAGGGTTTCCTGTCGGACCTCGAATCCAATCGCCGTAAGCCGTCTGAGCAGACCAGCGCAATGCTGGCGAAGGCGCTCGATATCCCCGGAGAATGGATCGAGCCTTAAAGCATGTCTCCCGAAAGTGGGAACCGGTTTCGGGATAAAGACATGCGTAAATCAAAAACCTAAAGCGCATGGAGCGAATCTGAAGATTGCGACGCGCTTTAGTCGTCCTCAGGCCGGGTCCGTCACAGCCTCCTGTGTGTGCATGCGCTCGACTTCCCTCGGGGTCGGCCTGGCCACTTTCGTCACGAAGACGATGACCGCCAGCGTCAGGAAAATCGCACCGAGCACGTAGGGCGCGCCGCCGAACACAATCGGCGCCGTCGGGCTCGTGAACCAGGAAAAGATCGCGGTGTAGAGCAGCGGCGTGATGATCGAGGTGATCGAGAAGATCGAGGTCATCGCGCCCTGCAATTCGCCTTGCGCCGAAGGCGGCACCTTGGCGGCGGCGAGGCTTCTGAGCGGCGGATCGGCCAGCGCTTCCAGGCAGCCAGCCACGATCACCGCATAGATCATCCAGCCTTGCGTCGAAAACGCGTAGCCGAAGGCGCTGAGCGCGGTGAAGGTCAGCCCGATCGCCGCCGTCTTCCACTCGCCAAGTTTCGGAATGATCCGCGGCAGCACCGTCGCCATGACGATCGCGCCGCACAGGCCGAAGGCGCCGAGCGAAAGGCCTATCTGCTGCTGGTTCCAGCCATAGCGATACGTGGAGACGAATGACCAGACCGCCGGATACATCATGTGGCCGAGCGTCATCAGGAAGAACACCAGCCCGATCCAGCCGATGCCCGGATAATTGCGCATCTGCATCAGCGTGCCGACCGGATTGGCGCGCTTCCACTCGAAGCGGCGACGATGCTTCTCATCCAGCGTCTCCGGCAGCAGGAACATCGCGATCAGGAAATTCACAAAGGCAAGCGCGGCGGCGAAATAGAACGGTACGCGCGGCCCGAACGTGCCGAGCAGCCCGCCCAGCACCGGGCCGATGACGAAGCCGACGCCGAAGGCGATGCCGAGCAGGCCGAAATTCTTCGCCCGGTTCTCGTCGTTCGAGATGTCGGCGATGAAGGCGGATGTCGTCGAATAGCTGGCGCCGGAAATGCCCGCGAGCACGCGGCCGATGAACAGCATCGGATAGGACCAGGCGACGGCGCAGATCAGATTGTCGATCGAGAAGGTCAGCACCGAGGCAAGTAGGACCGGCCGGCGCCCGAAGCGGTCGCTCAGGCCGCCGATGATCGGCGCGAAGAAGAATTGCATCGCCGCATAGACGAAGAACAGCCAGCCGCCCTCGATCGCGGCCTCACTGACGCTGACGCCGCTCAGTTCCTCCAGATAGGCCGGCAGCACCGGCATGATGATGCCGAAGCCGATGATGTCGAGCAGCAGCGTCGTGAAAACGAGCGCAAGGCCCCGCTTGGCGGTTTTCGGGTCGATCATGGTGACAAGCTCCTCATCCGCCCTGGGGCACGGGCGGGACGGACCTTATAGGCGAGGTTGGCGGCGGGAACAATCCGCGAACGAAGGCAACAGTCTTATGCTGACATCCCTTGCCAGCCATCTTCGATCGTCGTCGTCACCCTAAAAGAAGCGGCAGCGACGCCTCAGATCGGACCGCTCATCGTGTTGCAGTCGGACAGCTTGCCGCTCTTGTAGCCGCGCGCCAGCCATGTCTGCCGCTGCTGCGAGGTGCCATGGTTGAAGCTTTCCGGCACGACATAGCCCTGCATCTTCTTCTGCAGCGTATCGTCGCCGATCTGCTTGGCGGCATTCAGCGCGCTTTCGATATCGCCCTGCTCCAATATGCCTTTTTGCTGGGTGTAGTGGGCCCACACGCCGGCGAAGCAATCGGCTTGAAGCTCGATGCGCACCGAGAGCTGGTTGGCGTCGGCCTCGCTCATGCCTTGCCGCATCTGGTTGAACTTCTCCATGATGCCGGTGAGATTCTGCACATGGTGGCCGACCTCATGCGCCACCACATAGGCACGCGCGAACTCGCCGGAGGCGCCGAATTGCTGGTCGAGCTGCTGGAAGAAGGTCATGTCGAGATAGACCTTGTGATCGCCCGGGCAATAGAACGGCCCGGCCGCCGCCGAGGCGAAACCGCAGGCCGAACGGACCTGGCCGCTGAACAGCACCAGCTTGGGATCCTCATAGGTCAGGCCCTGGGACTTGAAGATGCCGGTCCAGGTGTCTTCGGTTTCCGCCAGCACCGTCGCCACGAACTGCTTCATCTCGTCATTGGCGGGCGCGCCGCCATTGTCCTGCGAGCCGCTGTTGTCGGTGATCTGGCCGCCATCGCCGCCGCCCAGGATTTGCGACGGGTCGAAGCCGAAATACCATCCCGCGAGCACGACCAGGATAACCAGGAGGATGCTGCCGCCACCGCCGGTACGGCCACCGATGGGAAGCTGGAACTGGCCGCCGCCACCCAATCCACCGCCACCGCCGCTGTCACTGCGTTCATCCTCGATGTTGTCGCTCTGACGACGGCCTCTCCAAAGCATGGCAACTCCTCGCAAACGCGAATGTCCTGGAGGGACTGGCCCGCGACCGCCCCCTACAGACAATTATCGCAACGGCTGGCCTAAGTCACAGAATTTTTCGCTCCGGCCAGATGTCGGCCGCGCCGGAAACTTCAATCAGGCAGGTAAAGCCGACCGACCATAAACTGGCTAAAAACCTCAACTTTTCTGCTTGGCGCCGGCGCTCTTGCCGTCCGAACTCTTCGAACGTTCCTCGAAACGCGCCGCGCCCTTCTTCAGCGGATGGCCGGTCTCGGCCTCGGTCTTGCGCTCGTCCTTGGCGGCCGCCTGCCGCAATCCCCTGGCTGCCTGCTTTCCTTTAGCGGTCGGTGCCTGTTCGACGCCCATTGCTTCCTCCTTGAGCGCGATAATCGCGCGATGTGTGGGAAGTAATGCGGCGGAGATGCGTCGGTTCCGCTTCAATCCAATCGGACTGGCCGGAGACCTAGGCCTGGCGATGCGTCATCGCCCGGCGGAAAGCTTCCAGCGTTTCGGCGCTGACATGATGCTCTATGCCCTCGGCGTCGATGCGCGCCGTCTCGGCGCTGACGCCGAGCGAGCGCAGGAACGCCTCAACCGTCTGGTGGCGGATGCGGCTTTCCTCGGCGACCTTGCGGCCGGCTTCGGTCAGGAACACGCCGCGATAGGGCTTCCGCGACACCAACCCATCGGCGCACAGCCTGGTCAGCATCTTTGCCACCGTCGGCTGCGCAACGCCAAGCCTTGCCGCGATATCCACCTGCCGCGCCTCGTTGCCGTCCTCGATCAGGTCGGCGATCAGCTCGACATAGTCCTCAACCAGCGCGCTGCGGCGCGCTTGGCGCTGCTGCCGGAACCCTTCCGAATGGATTTCGGCATCGGGAAGCGGCTCCTCGCGTCGAACTGGTTTGTTCCTCAGCGCCAATACGCGCTCCTCCTTGAATCGGGATCGCATCCATAACACGAACCCTGATGGTCCGGCCGTTTATTTGCATTCCCGCGCATGCGCAACCGGCGTCTGCGGCAGCCTGCCGCCAGCCTTGCTTTAGCGTATACGAAAGCATGATCAATGAAATATAGCCTATTGCATAATGTTGAGCCATGGCGTAGATAAAAGGCACATTCGATACATTCCAGCGGAAATCCCCCCAATGTCCGACGCCGATGCAGCAACCGTAGCCCGACCCGCATGGCGATTCGACAGGCCCGACGACGAGCAGCCGAGTCTGCGCGAGGTGAATGCCTCGATCGCGGTGCCCCAGTCCGGCGTCTGGTTCCGCCGCCTGTTCGCCTTCATGGGGCCGGGCTACATGATCTCGGTCGGCTATATGGATCCGGGCAACTGGGCGACCGACCTCGCTGGCGGCGCCCAGTTCGGCTACACGCTGCTTTTCATCATCATGCTGTCGAACCTGATGGCGATCCTGCTGCAGGCACTGTCAGCCCGCCTTGGCATCGCCACCGGGCGCGACCTTGCCCAGGCCTGCCGCGCCTACTATCCGCGCCCGGTCAATTTGATGCTCTGGATCGCCTGCGAGCTGGCGATCATCGCCTGCGACCTCGCCGAAGTGATCGGCACGGCGATCGCGCTGCAGCTTCTGTTCGGCATTCCGCTGATCGGCGGCGCCGTGCTGACCGCGCTCGACGCCTTCCTGGTGCTTTTGTTGATGAACAAAGGCTTCCGCTATCTCGAAGCCTTCGTCATCGCGCTGCTGATCATCATCTTCGGCTGTTTTGCCATCCAGATCTTCGTCGCCGCGCCGCCGGCCGGCACGATCCTGCATTCGATGTTCGTGCCGTCACCGGAGATCGTCACCAATCCAACGATGCTCTACATCGCCATCGGCATCATCGGTGCGACGGTCATGCCGCATAATCTCTATCTGCATTCCTCGATCGTGCAGACCCGCGCCTATGAGCGCACCGATGCAGGCAAGCGCGACGCCATCAAATGGGCGACGACGGATTCGACCATTGCGCTGATCCTTGCGCTGTTCGTCAACGCCTCGATCCTGATCGTCGCGGCGGTCGCCTTCCACAACACCGGGCACCAGGACGTTGCCGAGATCGGCCAGGCCTTCGAGCTCTTGTCGCCGCTGCTGGGCTTGAGCATCGCCTCGATCCTGTTCGCGGTCGCGCTGCTGGCCTCCGGCCTCAACTCGACGGTCACCGCGACGCTTGCCGGCCAGATCGTGATGGAAGGCTTCCTGCGGCTGCGCATCCCGCAATGGGCAAGGCGCCTCCTGACGCGCGGCATCGCCATCGTGCCGGTGGTGGCCGTCACCGCGTTCTACGGTGAGAAGGGCACAGCTCATTTGCTGGTCTTCAGCCAGGTGGTGCTGTCGATGCAACTGCCCTTCGCGGTCATCCCGCTGGTGCAGTTCGTGTCGGACAAGAAGAAGATGGGCAATTTCGCCATACCGCGCGGCGTCGCGGCGCTGGCCTGGGTGGTTGCCGCCGTCATCCTCGTTCTCAACTTCAAGCTGCTCTACGACACCATCGCCGGCTGACGCGACATTCGCGCCCGGCCGCGCTATCTTCTTCAAGCATGGCCGGATCGGACGACGCCCGCAAATTCTACGCCAGGCTGATGGCCGCACAGGCGCGTTCGGCCGACCCGCGCATCGAGCAGGTGTTTGCTTCCGTTCCGCGTGAGGCCTTTCTCGGCTCCGGGCCCTGGACCGTCTTCGCCGGCGAGGGCAGGATCCAAACGCCGACGGCCGATCCAAGCTATATCTACCAGAACGTGCTTGTCGTGCTCGATGCCGACAAGGCCATCAACAATGGCGAGCCACTGCTGCATGCCATGTGGCTCGGCAAGGTCGGGCCGAAGCCTGGCGAGCACGTCACCCATATCGGCGCCGGCACGGGCTACTACACGGCGCTGCTGGCGAAGCTGGTCGAGCCGGGCGGCAGCGTTACCGCCTTCGAACTCGAGGCCGGTCTCGCCGCGCGCGCCAGGACGAACCTCGCCCGATACGGCAACATCGAAGTGATCCATGGCGACGCCGTCGCCAATCCGCTGCCGCTATCCGACATCATCTATGTCAATGCCGGCGTCGTTGCTCCGCCCGCCGCATGGCTGAAGGCGTTGAAGCCCGGCGGCCGCATGATCTTTCCGTGGCGCCCGTCCGAAACCGTCGGCCTCGCGGTCCTCGTAACCCGCCTGGAAAACGGCTTTGCTTGCCGACCCTTCATGGGTTCCTGGTTCATCCCCTGCGTCGGCGCCTCCACGGCCGAGCCGGGCGCGAAAATACCGACCCGCGAGCGTGCCGCGCGCACCCGCTCGATCTGGCTGGCGGCGGCCAGGACACCGGACCGGACGGCAACCGCCGTGTTCGGCGACGTCTGGTTCTCATCGGGTGCTGTCCCCGCCGACAGCACGCGATAGAAATTTTAAAGGCCCTTGTCGAAAACGCGCCTTGCCGTTCGTCCTAGGAGCAATTCCGGGAAAAGTGCGAAGCGGTTTTCCGTCGGGAATTGCGTCAAAACGCTCTAACCAGAAATCCGGCCGCGACGGCGCGGATCAGCCAAAAGGAAAACCAGATGCGCAAGATCATCGCCGCCACATTCGTAAGCCTCGACGGCGTCATGCAGGCGCCCGGCGGCCCGGAAGAGGATCCGGTCGGCGGCTTCAAGTTCGGCGGCTGGACCTTCCATTACTTCGACGAGGTGGGGGGCGCGGCAATGGAGGAGCTGTTCTCCAAGCCCTTCGCCCTGCTGCTCGGCCGCAGAACCTACGACATCTTCGCCGCGTATTGGCCGTATCAGAACGATCAGATCGCCGATGTCTTCAACCCCGCGGTCAAATATGTGGCGACGCACCGGCCGGATACGCTGACCTGGCAGAACACGCAGTCGCTCGGGCCCGATATCGTTGCAAGGCTCAAGGAACTCAAGCAGGAAGACGGACCCGACCTGCTCATCCAGGGATCGGGCAACCTGATCCAGACCTTGCTCGCCAACGGACTGATCGATGAGATCCGGCTGATGGTCTTCCCGCTGGTGCTGGGCAAGGGCAAGCGGCTGTTCGGCGACAACGCGATGCCGGCGGCCTTCAAGCTCGTCAAATCGCAGACCTCCACCACCGGCGTCATCATCGCGACCTATGAGCGCGCGGGCGAAATCCGCACCGGCTCGTTTGCTCAACAGGAGCCTTCGCAAGCCGAGATGGAACGGCGCAAGAACTGGAAGTAGCACAAGGCTGCGGCGCGGCGGCCGGGCCCGCCGCGTATTCGCCTTATGAAGCCCCTTTCGCAACGACGACTGAACGGTCAGGAGCCGCCGATGATCCCTACCATCACCGCCTTCGAACGCTCGCCCGATGGTGGCAAGGGGCTGGCGCGCGACATGCACGTGCGCTGGGCGCTCGAGGAAGTCGGCCAGCCTTATGACGTTCGTCTCGTTTCGTTCGCTGCGATGAAGCAACCCGCGCATGTTGCGATCAGCCCCTTCGGCAATATCCCGACCTATGAAGAAGGAGATCTCGCTCTGTTCGAGTCGGGCGCGATCGTCCTTCACATCGCGGTGCGTTACCCTGGCCTGATGCCCGAGGATGCAAACGCACGGGCGCGCGCGATCGCCTGGATGTTCGCGGCCTTCAGCACCATGGAACAGCCGATCCTCGACCGCACGACGGCCGTGATCCTGGAGCGCGACACGCCGTGGCGCGACCAGCGCCTGCCCCTAGTCGACGACCGGATCCGCAAGCGACTGGCCGAGCTCTCCCGCCACTTGGGCGATCGCGACTGGCTCGAAGGCGCCTTCAGCGCCGGCGACCTCGTCATGGTGGGCGTGCTGCGCCGGTTGCAAAGATCGGGTCTGCTGACCGAGTTCCCGAACCTCGCCGCCTATGTCGCCCGCGGCGAGGCGCGGCCGGCTTTCAAGCGCGCTTTCGAGGCGCAACTGGCGGTCGCCATCGCCGCGTCGAGCGGCTGACCGGCCCCCCAGCCGTTCACGCCGCCTGGCGGTAGCGTGAGAGGCCCTCGCGGATATGGCCGGCAAAAGCCTGCGCGGCCGGCTGGGTGGCGTGCTTCGGCAGATGCAGGTTGACGGAAAAATTCGGCAGCGCCGGAAGCCCGGCATCGGACAGGATGTCGAGATCGGCCGGAACCGTCGAGGCAAGCCAGGTGGTCACCGCGAGGTCCGAGCGCACCGTCGCGGTCGTCGCATCGATGTTGCCGTTCTCGAACACGGTGCGCCAGTCGAGCCCGTGCTCGCCAAGCGCTGCCAGCACCGCCGGCCGGAAGGCGCAGGTGTCGGCGACGATGGAAACCGGCAGCGGCCGTTTCAGGCGTGCCGCCCCGCCTCTGGCGCCGACCCATACAAGCCGGTCGACGAGCAGGCATTCGCCGGCAGTGGGACCGACGCGCTCCTCGATGACGGCAAGGTCGATCGTGCCCGCCGCCAGGGCCGCCGCGAGCTCCGGCGAGGAAGCGCAGACCAGCGAGATCTCGACCTGCGGATAGGCCTCGGCATAGGTCTTCAGCACCGGCGCGAGCAGCGTCCCGACGAGATCGTAAGGCACGCCGATCCGCACCTGCCCGGCAACCGCCCCGCCCCTGATTTCGGCTAGGATCTCGTCATTGAGCTGCAGCAGGCGCCTTGCCCTGTCGAGCAGCCGCTCGCCGGATCGCGTCAGCTTCAGGCCGCGGCGGTCGCGTTCGAACAGGCTCTGGCCGAGCACCTCTTCCAGCCGCTTGACCTGCTGGCTGACAGCGCCTTGCGTCAGGTGAAGCGCATTGGCGGCCGCCGTCATGCTGGCCTTGTCGGCCGTCGTGACGAAGGTGCGGATGAGAGTCATGTCGAGATCGCGGGTCATGGCCGGCATTATAGTCCCTAATGCAAACCATATCAAACATTGCATTTACTGATGATTGGCCATGCCTAGCATGAAGCCTTCCATAAGGAACGCATCATGCTCCAACCTATCCTGCCCCTCATCCTGTTCGCTTTCGTGGCAACCGCCACGCCCGGCATCGCCACCACCTTGTCCACCGCATCGGGCGCTCAATTCGGCTTTCGCCGGTCGGTGCCGCTGATGGCCGGCAGCGCTGCGGGCCTCGCCACGGTAACCGGTGCGGCGGCCGCGGGGCTCGCCGGCCTGCTGCTTGCCATGCCGTCCTTGCAGCTTGCGATGAAGATCGCCGGCTCGCTCTACCTCGTCTGGCTCGCAATCAAGATCGGCCGCGCCGGGCCGCCCAATCTCGACGTGACCATGGCCAAGCCGAACAGTTTCTTCGGCGGCGCCGGCATCCAGTGGATGAACCCGAAAGGCTGGGCAATGGGCCTGGGGGCGGCGGCTTCGTTCGCCGCATTGGCCGACGGGCCGACGCAACTCGCTTTGCTGCTCGGCTCGACCTTCGGCCTCACCGCCGCGATCTCACTGTCCATCTGGTGCGTGGCCGGCATGATCCTGGCGCGGCTGCTCAAGACCGAATGGCAATGGCGGGCGCTCAACGTCGTGCTGGCGCTTGTGCTGGCCGCTTCGATCGTCCCGATGTGGCGGTCGGCTTAGAGCGCAAGCGCAATAAGTCTCACTTCGTAATCGGAATGGCGCGGCCCTGCACAACCTGGGTTCCTCGCCCCCGCAAAGCGGGGGAGAGGTGGCCGCGAAGCGGACGGAGAGGGGCAGCGCGGCGGGCGAAATCTTGGTGCGCTTGTCTTTCGATCGGCTCTGACTTCGCGTAGGGCGTCCCCTCTCCGTCTCGGCTCCGCCGAGCCACCTCTCCCCACTTCCGTGGGGCGAGGAACTCGAGCCCTTTCGTCACTTCAAGCCGCGTAGCGCGCCGCCGGCTTGCCGGAGAACAGGCTGCCGAAGAATTGGTCCCGGGCACCGAGATAGGTGGCCAGCCCGGCCGCATCGGCAAGGCCGGGCGCGGTGACGGTCTCGCCCTGGGCGAGCCCGGCAAGTGCCGCGTCGACCAGATCTTCGGCACTCATGATCCAGTCCGGATTGATCCCGTCGAGGCTGATGCCGGAGACGTCCCACAACTCGGTACGGATCGGCCCGGGCACCACTGATTGGACTTTCACATTGGTGCCGGCGACTTCCTTCTGCAGCGCTTCCGTGAAGTTGGCGACATAGGCCTTGGTGCCGCTGTAGATGCCGCCGACGGCAATGCCATAGGCGACGACCGAGGCGATGTTGATGATGGCGCCGCGGTTGCGCGCAAGCAGGCCCGGCAGCACCGCGCGGGTCAGCCTGGTCAGCGCCACGACATTGACCTTGATCATGCGCTCCGCCGTGTCGGCGTCGGCGTCGGCAATCGTCTCCAGGCCGGCCACGCCGGCATTGTTGATCAGCAACGTCACGCTGTCGTCCGTCGCGACCGCCTGCTCGACGCGGCGCAGATCGGCATCGACGGAGAGATCGGCGACAATCGTCTTCACCTTGCGGCCATAGGCATAGGCCAGCCTGTCGGCCACTTCCTGCAACCGGTCGGCGCGGCGCGCCACCAGCACCAGGTCGTAGCCCTGCCCCGCCAGCCGGTCGGCATAGACCGCACCGATGCCTGAAGAGGCGCCGGTGATGACGGCCGTGCCCTTGTTGTCCTTCGTGCTCATTGTCCTGTTCCTTTGTTTGGCTTCTTTGGTTCGGCGCCGACGACGACATCATCCGCCGAGCCTATGATTTCAATTAGTTGCATATGCCACTTTCGCCGAAGTAGGTATATGCCACTATCTTGTCAACGGCAGCGGCAAAAACTATTTCTGCGACAGGCTGGCGCATCTCATCGCCGGCAAGGAGTGATCATGACCGAAGCTCGGAAGCCAGGATTCAGCGACTGCAACAACGCCACGCTGCGGCGCGCCGCGCGCAGCCTCGGCCGCTTCTACGACGACGCGCTGGCGCCTTCGGGCCTGAAGAGCACGCAGTTCGGCCTGATCTTTCAGATCCACATCAGCGATGAGCCGGCGATGGGCACCATCGCTGAAGCGATGATCATGGATCTCTCCGCGCTCGGCCACACGCTGAAGCCGCTGATCCGCGACGGCTATGTCGAGACTTTTGCCGACAAGGACGACCGCCGCGTCAAGCGCGTGCGGCTGACGCCGCAAGGCCAGGCCAAGCTCGACGAGGCGCTCAAGCTTTGGAGCGTCGCCCAGCGGGAATTCGAGGATAAGGTCGGCGCGGAACAGGCGGCGAAGCTGCGCGCGGCGTTGGACGCGGTCGCCGACCTGAACCTCGAAATGCCGACGGCCGCTCCTTCAGACTGAAGAAGCGGCCATCGTTCAATTCCTTGGTTGTGTTAAGGCGTGATGAGATTCAGGTGAGGCCGAGCCGAAAATGGCGGGTTCCGAGCACCGGAGCGAAGCGTACTTAAGGTACGTGAGCACCGGAAGCGCAAGAAACCGTCATTTGCAGGCCGGCCTCACCTGAATATCATCACGCCTTACTCCGCCGGCATGGCGACCGGCCGCGCCAACATCCGGCCGGCAAGCACGACGCCCAGGCCGACAATCGGGAACACGGCTGCGATCAGGCCGAGATCGGCCGGGGCGCCGAAGCGCAGCACCGCGGCTCCGACCACCGCGCCCAGGGCGACGCCGAGATAGAGCGCCGAGGCGTTGAGCGACAAAACGATGGGCGCGGCGTCGGGTGCCAGCTTGATGATGCGGCTCGCCTGCGCCGGCGGGAAGGCCCAGCCGACGATGCCCCATGGCACCATCATGGCCATCAGCGCCGGTCCGGCCAAATGGTGCGGCAGGAAGGTCGGGATCAGCGAGAAGGTGACAAGCATCGCGGCCGACAGTGTCAGCGACCAGGCGACGGTGCGGGTGGCGCCGAAGCGGTCGGCGGCCTGCCCGCCGGCGATGTTGCCGATGACGGCGCCGACGCCGAAGGCAAGCAGCATGCCCGGCAGCGCGATCGGCGAGAGCCCGCCGCCTTCGATGGCCAAGGGCGCGATGAAGGCGAACACCGTGAAGGCTCCGACCAGCGCAAGCGCCGTCGTCACAAGGATCGGCATCACGCCGGGGCGGATGGCCGCCGCCAGCCGGCGCTTCAGCGGCAGCCTGGTGCCGATAATGCCGCGCGGCAGCCGCCACCACAGGATCGCGCCGGACAGCGCGCCGAGCGCCGCGATGGCGAAGAACGTGCCGCGCCAGCCGGCAATCGCCGCGACCAGCGCGCCGAGCGGCGCTCCGACCGCCACGGCCACAGTGGTGCCGCCGACGACGACGGCGATGGCGCGCGCCCGGTGGTGGTCGTCGACCAGCGCCACGGCCGTGCCTTGCGCGGTCGCCGCGAACAGGCCGGACGACAGCGCCATGACGATGCGCGCGATCAACAGCAGCTCGAAGGATGAGCTGAGCGCGGCAGCAACATTACCAACGACGAAGAAGACCAGCGTCCACAGGATGACGCGCCGCCGGTCCCATTCGCCGGTCAGCGTCGCGAGCACCGGCGCGCCGATCGCATAGGCGAGCGCGAAGGCGGTGATCAGCGAGCCGGCGAGCGGCACGGATATGCCGGCATCGGCGGCGATATCGGGAAGAAGGCTCGATATGACGAAGCCTTCGGTCGAGATCGCAAACGATCCGAGCGCAAGCCAGAAGATCCGCTTGTCCATGGGGAATTGTCCTTAGTTCAAAAGTTATTGAACAATTGGACACAGCAGGGCATGATGTCAACCGAGCCGAGACAAAATAGCTGAACCCTGCTGACAGCCCTGTGTCAGGACGGGCGGGAAATGAAGAAGCTACGCCTGTCGGCCAAGAAAGGAGCCGCGTTGAAGTTCGCGCCGTTTGTGCTTAATTCTGGGTCATGAGCCTGCCCCATCCAACCGCCGACCAGATCAGCCTGCCTATCGTGCTTGCCGTGCTCGGCGACCCGACCCGGCTTGCCATCGTGCGCTATCTGGCGAGCAAGGAAGGCGTGCCGCTGAACTGCAGCAAGTTCCTCGACCTCGCCTCGAAGACCAATCTCAGCTACCACCTCGCCAAGCTGCGCGAGGCGGGCGTCACCCGCAGCGAAGCGGTCGGCACCAGCCGGCTGATAACGCTGCGCCGCGACGACCTCGACAGGCGTTTCCCCGGCCTGCTCGACAGCGTGATTGCCGCGGCCGACGGCGACCCGGCGCTGCCGGCCGTCGGTGTGTCCGAGGCCGAGGTTTCGGTCTGACCCATGCGCATTGCTGTCCTTGCTGACATTCACGGCAACGTGCTCGCCCTGGACGCCGTGCTGAACGATCTCCAGCAGCGCGGCGGCGCCGACATCACCGTCAATCTCGGCGACTGCGTCTCCGGCCCGCTCTGGCCGCGCGAGACGATGGAACGGTTGCAGGCGCTCAACCTGCCGACGGTGCGCGGCAATCACGACCGTCGCGTGGCGCAGGACGCGGCCGACGAAACCATGTGGCCGTCCGATCGCTACGCCCAGGAGCGGCTGACCGCACCGCAGCGCGAGGCATTGCTCGCCCTGCCGATGACGCTGGATGTCGCGTCCGGAATCGTCGCCTTCCACGCCCGGCCGGACCATGACGAAAAATATCTCGCCGACGCCATTGTCGATGGCCAGCTGGTGCGGGCGCCGCTCGCCGCGATCGCGCGCCGGCTGAAGTCGCTCGATCCGGCCTGCCGCCTGGTGTTGTGCGGCCATAGCCACCGCAACGAATTGATCCGCATTCCTGGAGGTCCGGTCCTCTTCAATCCCGGCAGCGTCGGCTGCCCGGCCTATGATGACGACACGCCGCCGGCGCATGTCTCCGAACAGGGCTCACCGCACGCCCGCTACGGTATCGTCGAGCTTGGCAACGACGGCCGTCCCAGCCGCTTCGAAAGCATCGCCGTCGACTATGATCATGAAGCCGCCGCAAAGCAGGCCGAACAGGCGGGGCGGCCGGAGTGGGCGCACGCGCTGCGGACCGGGTTCATGAAGGATTGAACGGAGTTCATATCCATTGAGCGAAGCTCATATGAAGCGCAAGGTCACGCTCCCATCAACGCTGCTCTTGGCCGCTCCATTAGTGCTCGCCGTGCTGCCGGCCTTGGCTCAGAATGCGCCGGAACCGATCATCTCGATTATCGGCGGCCTCGCGCCGGACGATCTCCTCAACATCCGCGCCACCGCTTCGCCGGGTGGCCAGGTGGCGGCGCGCCTGCCCAACGGCGTGGCCGTGAAGAATTACGGCTGCAAGACCGTCAACAACTATCCCTGGTGCAAGGTCGAGGATACGCAGGACGCGCACATCACCGGATGGGCGCCCGCCCGCTATCTCAGCCCCAGCAATCCTGCGCCAGCGCCTGAAGACGTCTCCGTGCCCGCCGCCGAAGCCGTCGCGCCTCAGCCACCTTCCGAGGAGCCGCCGCCTGATATCGCTGCGCGCCTGGGTGGCAGTGAGCCAGCCGAGCCGCCATCCGCGGCCGAGATCGGCAGGACCGCCATGCAGGACGCCTATGGCCTCGCCTTCGCGGCCTCGGCAAGCGCCGATCCCGACGCCCTGCCCCGGGCGCCGGCATCCCCTGCGCTCGTCAGGTCGGCCAGCCAATGACCCGTTGCGAGATAAGCGTCGCGCATAAGGACGGCGACAGCACCGTGACGGTGACCTGGCCGGATGGCGGTAGCCGCGTCATCACCTTCCATGGCGGCAAGCCGAGCGGCTCGGATTCACCCGACGACTTCCGCTTCACCCGCGAGGGCAACCTCAACATGATCCGCATCGGCGTCTCCGAGCGTTTCGAGATCACCGATGCGCTGGCGCTGGGAGATTAGGGATTAGGCAGTAGGCAATAGGGACTAGGCGGTAGGGCAGGCGGACGCATCCCCCTACTGCCTACTGCCTACTGCCTACTGCCTACTGCCTACTGCCTACCGCCTACTGCCTACTGGAGTGCACCCCTGTCGTGAGACAGAGGAATAGGGACATGGTTGCGTTTATGCCGCACGGGGCTGCTGCGCAGCAACCCCATGCGGCGGCAAGTTAGCCTCGAACTCCATCGGTGATCGATAGCCGAGCGCCGAGTGCAATCGTTGGC
>NZ_JBWGIO010000025.1:0-58855 GCF_057784215.1 Mesorhizobium sp. CNPSo 4661
GCCTCCTGGACGGACAGCGCCATGGTCAAGCACAAGCACGCCGATGTCGGCGTCGCGGTGTCGATCCCCGGCGGCCTGATCACGCCGATCATCCGCCATGCCGATGAAAAGACGCTGTCGGTCATCTCCAACGAGATGAAGGACCTGGCGAGCCGCGCCAGGAGCCGCAAGCTGAAGCCGGAAGAATATCAGGGCGGCACGACGGCGGTGTCCAATCTCGGCATGTTCGGCATCAAGGACTTTGCCGCCGTCATCAACCCGCCGCATGCGACGATCCTGGCGGTCGGCGCCGGCGAGGAGCGGGCGGTGGTCAAGAAGGGCGAGATCAAAATCGCCACCGTGATGTCGGTGACGCTCTCGACCGATCACCGCGCCGTCGACGGCGCGCTCGGCGCGGAACTGCTCGGCGCCTTCAAGCGCTTGATCGAGAACCCGATGAGCATGCTGGTCTAGGACGGGAAAGCGGTGCGGAAATTCTTCACCGGCCTTTTCGCCTTGTTCTTGCCGTCGGGCGGATCGCGCCGGCGGCCTAGTCGACCGGTGACGGCAGGGGTGTAGCAAAAGCATGAAGACGATTCTCTGCTACGGCGACTCTCTCACCTGGGGCTATGACGCCGGCAGTCTCGGCCGCCACGCGCTCGAAGATCGCTGGCCGAGCGTGCTCGGGGCTGAGCTTGGAGGTGACGTCGAGGTCATCGCTGAAGGTCTCAACGGCCGCACCACGGCCTTCGACGACCACCTGGCCGGCGCCGATCGAAATGGCGCCTGCGTGTTGCCGACGATCCTGACCAGCCATGCGCCGCTCGATCTCGTCGTCTTCATGCTCGGCTCCAATGACATGAAGCCTTGGATTCACGGCAATCCGGTCGCCGCCAAGCAGGGCATCCAGCGCCTGATCGACATCGTGCGCGGCCACGACTACCCGTTCGACTGGCCAGCGCCGCAGATTCTCATCGTCGCGCCGCCCGCCGTGACGCGCACCGACAATGCCGAGTTCAAGGAAATGTTCGCCGGCGGCGACGACGCCTCCAAGCGTCTGGCGCTGCAATATTCAGCACTTGCCGACGAGGCCGGCTGCGGCTTCTTCGACGCAGGCACGGTCGCCGTCACCACGCCGCTCGACGGCGTCCATCTCGACGCCGAGAACACGCGCAACATCGGTAAGGCGCTTGCGCCGCTCGTGCGCGTGATGCTCTCACTCTAACCTTCAGAAAGATCAGGGAGAAAACCCCGTGGCTGAATCCTACGACGTCATCATCATCGGCTCAGGCCCCGGCGGCTATGTGACGGCGGTGCGTTCCGCCCAGCTCGGCTTCAAGACGGCGATCGTCGAGCGCGAGCATCTTGGCGGCATCTGCCTCAACTGGGGCTGCATCCCGACCAAGGCGCTGCTGCGCTCGGCCGAGATCATGCATTATTCGGACCACCTCAAGGACTACGGCCTGAAGCTCGAAGGCGGCAAGGTCAGCCCAGACACATCAGCCGTGGTCGACCGTTCGCGAAAGGTGTCGCTGAGGCTCAACACCGGCGTCGGCTTCCTGATGAAGAAGAACAAGGTCGACGTCATCTGGGGCGAGGCGAAGCTGTCGAAGCCCGGCGAGGTCGTGGTTTCGAAGACGGCCAAGAAGCCGATGGAACCGCAGCCGCCGGTGCCGAAGGGCGTCAAGGGCGAGGGCACCTATACCGCCAAGCACGTCATCCTGGCGACCGGCGCAAGGCCGCGCGCGCTGCCCGGCATCGAGCCGGACGGCAAGCTGATCTGGACTTATTTCGAGGCCATGGTGCCGAAGGAAATGCCGAAGTCGCTGCTGGTGATGGGCTCGGGTGCCATCGGCATCGAGTTCGCCTCCTTCTACCGCACCATGGGCGCCGATGTGACCGTGGTCGAGCTGATGCCGGCGGTGATGCCGGTCGAGGACGCCGAGGTCTCGAAATTTGCGCAGAAGCAGTTCGAGAAGCAGGGCATGAAGATCATCCTCGAAGCCAAGGTGACCAAGGTCGAAAAGGGCGCCAATTCAGTCACCGCGCATGTCGAGATGAAGGACGGCAAGGTCGAGAAGATCACCGCCGACCGCATGATTTCCGCCGTCGGCGTGCAGGGCAACATCGAGGGCCTCGGCCTGGAGACGCTCGGCGTGAAGACGGACCGCGGCTGCATCGTCGTCGACGGCTACGGCAAGACCAATGTGCCTGGCATCTACGCCATCGGCGACGTCGCCGGCCCGCCCATGCTTGCCCACAAGGCCGAGCACGAAGGTGTGATCTGCATCGAGAAAATCGCCAATTTCCCGGGCGTACACGCCATCGACAAACTGAAGATCCCCGGCTGCACCTATTGCAGCCCGCAGGTCGCGTCCGTCGGCCTGACAGAAGCCAGGGCCAAGGCGGAGGGCAAGGACATCCGCGTTGGCCGCTTCCCATTCAGCGCCAACGGCAAGGCGATCGCGCTCGGCGAGGACCAGGGCTTCGTCAAGACCATCTTCGACAAGAAGACCGGGCAGCTTCTCGGCGCGCATATGGTCGGCGCCGAGGTGACCGAGCTGATCCAGGGTTTTGTCGTGGCGATGAACCTGGAGACCACCGAGGAAGAACTGATGCACACGATCTTCCCGCATCCGACGCTGTCGGAGATGATGAAGGAGAGCGTGCTGGACGCCTATGGCCGCGCTTTGAACGCATGATAAGTCACCAATCGGTGATAGATTGCCAATCGGTCATAGACGGCCAATCCGTGCTAACGTGGTCGGGCGAGACTCACACGCGGCAGCCGGAGAAAGCTGACGGCAAGGCAGTTCGTATCCGGATGCATTTTCACCTGATCGAGGAGGAATTGGCATATGCATATGAATGGCGTCGGCTGGATCACAGCCATCATCGTCGGCGGCCTGGCGGGCTGGTTCGCCGAGATGGTCATGAAGAGCAATACCGGCATCGTCATGAACATCATCATGGGCATCGTCGGCGCAGTCGTGCTCAACGCGATACTGCAGGCCCTCAATGTCGGGCCCTTCGGCGTCGGCTGGGTAGCCTATCTGATCACCGGCTTCATCGGCGCCTGCCTGCTGATCTTCGTCGGGCGGTTGGTGCGCCGCTGATCGCCGGCAAATGTCGCTATGCGAAAAAGGCCGTGGCGGCATGCGCTGCCGCGGCCTTTTTCTTTACCTCGAAAAGTCTTAGATGACGAAAGAGGCGGCCGTCGAAATAGCGGCCGCGAAGGGTTTGAGATGGTTACAGTCGTAGACACGATCGCCAGCCGGCCGCGCCCGCGGCATCCCGAGAAGGCGCACCGGCCCGACCAGGAGGTGCTGCGCAAGCCCGACTGGATCCGCGTCAAGGCGCCGGTTTCCAAGGGTTATGCCGAAACGCGCGAGATCGTGAAGTCGCACAAGCTGGTGACGGTGTGCGAGGAGGCCGGCTGCCCGAATATCGGCGAATGCTGGGACAAGAAGCACGCCACCTTCATGATCATGGGCGAGATCTGCACGCGCGCCTGCGCCTTCTGCAACGTCGCGACCGGCATCCCGACCGCGCTCGACCCCGACGAACCGGCGCGCGTGGCGCATGCCGTCAAGCAGATGGGGCTGAGCCACGTCGTCATCACCTCCGTCGACCGCGACGATCTGGCTGACGGCGGCGCGCAGCATTTCGCCGACGTCATCCGCGCCATCCGCGCGGCGACGCCCTCGACGACGATCGAGATCCTGACGCCCGACTTCCTGCGCAAGGACGGCGCGCTGGAGATCGTCGTCGCGGCCAAGCCCGACGTCTTCAACCACAATCTCGAAACCGTACCGTCGAACTACCTGACGGTCCGTCCGGGAGCGCGTTATTTCCACTCGATCCGGCTTTTGCAACGGGTCAAGGAACTCGATCCCTCGATCTTCACCAAATCCGGCATCATGGTCGGCCTCGGCGAGGAGCGGAACGAAGTGCTGCAATTGATGGACGATCTGCGTTCGGCCAATGTCGACTTCATGACCATCGGCCAGTATCTGCAGCCTTCGAAGAAGCACCATCCGGTGATCCGGTTCATCCCGCCGGACGAGTTCAAGTCCTACGAGACCATCGGCAAGACAAAGGGCTTCCTATTGATGGCATCGAGCCCGCTGACGCGCTCCTCGCACCATGCCGGCGAGGATTTCGCCAGGCTGCGCGCGGCACGCGAGGCGCAGCTCGCGAAGGCCAGCTGATTTTCAATGCCGAAATTCGAGGCGACACGCCGCGTCGCGCATACGCCGGAAGAGATGTTCGCGCTGGTGGCGGACATCGAGGCCTACCCGCAATTCCTGCCGCTCTGTGAATCGCTCGCCGTGCGCTCGCGCAAGGAGCGTGACGGCCGCACCATCCTGGTCGCCGACATGAGCATCGGCTACAAGGCGATCCGCGAGACCTTCACCACGCAGGTGCTGCTCAATCCGGCCGAGCATGCCATCGACGTCAAATACATCGACGGCCCGTTCAAATATCTCAGCAATATCTGGCGCTTCGACCCGGCCGAAAAAGGCTGCGAAGTGCATTTCTTCATCGACTACGAATTCAAGAGCCGCATCCTGGGCGCGGTGATGGGCACGATGTTCGACCGAGCCTTCCGCATGTTCTCGGAAGCCTTCGAGAAACGCGCCGACGTTATCTACGCGGCAAAACCGGCCTAACGCTCGCCCAGCGCCCGCAACCCGAGTTGCAGCGCATGCCGCACCGTTTCGTGCCGGATGAATTCACGGCCCTTTTGGCCGAACAATTGCTGTTCGGCGACAGTCGGCTGACCGGCAAGCGCGATCCCGAACCAAACGAGGCCGACCGGCTTGTCGGCTGAGCCGCCGCTCGGACCAGCGATGCCGGTGACGGCAAGCGAGAGGCTGGCTTGCGAATGTGCCAACGCGCCGGCTGCCATCTCCAGCACCGTCTCGCGCGAAACCGCGCCATGCGCGTCGAGCGTGGCGGCGGAAACGCCGAGCATCTCCATTTTGGCTTCGTTGGAATAGGTGATGAAGCCGCGATCGACCACGGCGGAGGAGCCGGCGATGTCGGTCAGCGCGGCGATGATCAGGCCGCCGGTGCAGCTTTCGGCCGTCGCCAGCATGATGCCGCGCTGCTGGCAGGCCTGGAGCAGAGCGATAGCGAGTTCGGCGTTGCTCATGCAGGCACCTCTCCCGGATAGACGACGCTGGCGGTGGCGATCGCGGCGATGCCTTCGCCGCGCCCGACAAAGCCCAGCTTCTCGTTGGTTGTCGCCTTGATCGAAATGCGCTCAGGCGCAATGCAGAGCATGGCCGAAAGCGCTTGCGTCATCGCCGCGCGATGCGGCCCGACGCGCGGCGCTTCGCAGATCAGCGTGATGTCGGCATTGGCGATACGGCCGCCACGCTCGCGCACCAGTCTTGCCGCGTGCTCGACGAAGATCTTCGAGGCCGCGCCCTTCCATTGCGGGTCTGAGGGCGGGAAATGCGTGCCGATATCGCCGGCGCCGCAGGTGGCGAGCAGCGCGTCGGTCAGCGCATGCAGCCCGACATCGGCATCCGAATGGCCAGAGAGCTTTCGCTCGTAGGGAATGGCGACGCCACAGAGCGTTACATGGTCGCCGGGCTCGAACGCATGCACGTCGTAGCCGTTGCCGGTGCGTATGTCCGGGAAGCGCTGCTGCGCACTGGAAAGCCGCTGGTCGGCCAATGCAATGTCCCTTGCCCAGGTGAGTTTGACGTTGTCCGGCGATCCGGGAACGATCTTGACCGGGATCTGCGCCCATTCAGCGATCGCCGCATCGTCGGTGAACTCCGTCTTGCCCAGATGATGCGCCTTCTCATGCGCGGCGAGCAGCGGCCAGAACGGAAAGCCTTGTGGCGTCTGCGCCGCATGCAGGCCGGCTCGCGACACCGTCTCGTCGATCATGCCGGTGGCCGATTCCCGCTTCAGCGTATCGGCGACGGGCAACGCCGGCAGCGCGCCCTGGCGCTCGCCGATGGCCTCGATAGTACGGTCGATCAGCCCGGTGTCGACGAACGGCCGCACGGCGTCATGCACCAGCACTTTTGCGGGCGCCTGATCCCTCAGCGCCAGGAGGCCGAGCCGGACGGACGCCTGGCGCGAAGGGCCGCCGATCACGGCGACAAGACGATCGCCATGCGCCTCGGCCGCGCGTTGGAAGAGTTCGGCGTCGTCGGCATGAATGGCCACGACCACGGGGCCGATCATCGGATGCGAGAGGAAGATATCCAGCGTATGCGCAATGACGGCGCGGCCGCCGATGCGCTGATATTGCTTCGGGCCGTCGGTCTGCCCGGCGCGCGCGCCACGGCCGGCGGCGACGATCACCACCCCGATCCCGCCGCTTGGGGACGCCGCTTGCTTTTCGCTTGCCTCGCTCATTCCGATCGGTCCTAGAGCCGGATGATTTCAGGGCGATTCGACCTGAAATCTGAATCCGTCTCTAAATCAAAGAAGTAGATGATGTCGGCCGAAAACCGCTCACACTTTTCGGCATCATGCTCTAGTCGCCGTGATGGCCGAAGGCCAGCTTTTTCCAAAATGCGCCTTAATGTGACGTCATTGCGCGTTGCACAATGCCACACTTCTGGCTAGAGAATGTGCAACGATCGAACATGCTTGGTTTTTGTGCATGGCTGAACTGACCACATTGGCATCGCCACTCGATGTCGGCGGCGTGAGAATCCGCAATCGCGTTTTCCTGGCGCCGATGTCTGGCATCACCGACGAGCCGTTTCGGCAACGCGCCCACGCGCATGGCGCGGGGCTGGTCGTTTCGGAAATGGTGGCAAGCGGCGAACTGGCCAAGGGCAGGGCCGGCTGCGACCTGCGCATCCGCCATTCCGGCCTGCCGGTGCATATGGTTCAGCTCGCCGGCCGCGAGGCCGTCCACATGGGCGAGGGCGCGCGCATAGCGGCGGGCGAGGGCGCCGATATCATCGACATCAACATGGGCTGCCCCGCGAAGAAGGTGACCGGCGGCTATGCCGGCTCGGCGCTGATGCGCGACCTCGACCATGCGCTTTCGCTGATCGAGGCGGTGGTCGGCGCCGTGTCGGTGCCGGTGACGGTCAAGATGCGGCTTGGCTGGGACGAAAGCGCGCTCAACGCGCCGATGCTTGCGCGCCGCGCCGAACAGGCCGGCGTCAGGATGGTGACCGTGCATGGCCGCACGCGCTGCCAGTTCTATCAGGGCAAGGCCGACTGGCGCGCCATCGCGCGCGTCAAGGAAGCCGTCTCGATCCCGGTGGTGGCCAATGGCGATGTCGGCTCGGCCGAAGAGGCGGCGACAATCCTCGAACAGTCCGGCGCCGACGCAGTGATGATCGGCCGTGCGCATTATGGCGCGCCGTGGACCGCCGGCGGCATTGCCACAGCCGCCGCCGGTGCAAGCGCGCAAGCTGTTCCGAGAACGCCGCAGGCGCTCGCCGACTACGTCATCTCGCATTACGAAGACATGCTCTCGCTCTACGGTATCGAAAGCGGCTTGCGCCAGGCGCGAAAGCATCTCGGCTGGTATCTCGACCGCCATGCTCCCGATGCGTCCGCCGAACAGCGCAAGCGCATTCTCACGTCCTTCGAGCCGGGCGACGTCGCCGCCGAGCTGCGCCGCGTACTCGGCGGCCGCGCGCAATCGACCAGCCTGCGGAGCGCGGCATGAAGGCAGACGTCCCACAGCCGGCTGGTATGGCGGATGCCGCCAATATCGTGCTCAACACCATTCGCCGCCCGGTCATCATGGTCGACCCCGACGGCTTCATCACGTTCGCCAATGCCGATGCCGAGGACTTCTTCCGCTCCAGCGCGACCATGCTCGCCCGCAACACGCTCTCCAAGCTGGTGCCGTTCGGCAGCCCGTTGCTGACGCTGGTCGACCAGGTGCGCGAGCGGCGCGCGCCGGTCAACGAATACCGCGTCGACGTGTCGTCGCCGCGGCTTGGTATCGAAAAGATGGTCGATCTCTATGTCGCGCCGGTGCCGGAGTTTCCAGGCTCCATCGTCGTCATGTTCCAGGAGCGATCGATGGCCGACAAGATCGACCGTCAGATGACGCATCGCGGTGCCGCGCGCTCCGTCACCGGCCTTGCCGCGATGCTCGCGCATGAGATCAAGAACCCGCTCTCCGGCATCCGCGGCGCCGCTCAGCTGCTCGAGCTTTCCGCCTCCGACGAGGACCGCGCGCTGACCCGCCTGATCACCGACGAGACCGACCGCATCGTCTCGCTTGTCGACAGGATGGAGGTGTTCTCGGATGAGCGGCCGATCGAGCGCTATCCGGTCAACATCCACGTCGTGCTCGATCATGTGAAGGCGATTGCCAAGAACGGTTTTGCAAGGCGGATCAAGATCTTGGAGGAGTATGATCCATCATTGCCTCCGGTCTTCGCCAACCGCGACCAACTGATCCAGGTCTTCCTCAATCTGGTGAAGAACGCCGCCGAGGCGATCGGCGCCGACCCGCAGGGCGAGATCATGCTGTCGACGGCCTTCCGCCCCGGCATCCGCGTCTCGGTGCCTGGAACGCAGGACCGGGTCTCGCTGCCGCTGGAATTCTGCGTGCATGACAACGGGCCCGGCGTGTCCGAAGACATCCTGCCGATCCTGTTCGATCCATTCATCACCACCAAGCCGAACGGCTCCGGACTTGGCCTGGCGCTGGTCGCCAAGATCGTCGGCGAGCATGGCGGCATCATCGAATGCGATTCGACACCGCGCGGGACGACGTTTCGCATCCTGCTTCCAGCCTGGAAGGAAGCCGCGCCCGGCGTTGGCGACGAAGCTGAAGGAGACCGCACATGAGCGCTCGCGGCAATATTCTGGTCGCCGACGACGATGCGGCCATCCGCACCGTGCTCAACCAGGCGCTGTCGCGGGTTGGCCACGAGGTGCGCGTCACCTCGAATGCCTCGACGCTGTGGCGTTGGGTGGCGGCGGGCGAGGGCGACCTCGTCATCACCGACGTGGTGATGCCCGACGAGAACGCCTTCGACATGCTGCCGCGCATCAAGAAGGCGCGGCCCGAACTGCCCGTCATCGTCATGAGCGCCCAGAACACCTTCATGACCGCCATCCGCGCCTCCGAGACCGGCGCCTATGAATATCTGCCGAAGCCGTTCGACCTGACCGAGCTGCTCAACATCGTCAACCGGGCGCTTGCCGAGCCGAAGCGGCCGAAGCTCGATGCCCGCGCGGAAGACCAGCCCGAGACGATGCCGCTGGTCGGCCGGTCGGCCGCCATGCAGGACATCTACCGCATGCTGGCGCGCATGATGCAGACCGACCTCACGGTCATGATCAGCGGCGAGTCCGGCACCGGCAAGGAGCTGGTGGCGCGCGCGCTGCACGAATACGGCCGCCGTCGCGGCGGTCCGTTCGTGGCCATCAACATGGCGGCGATTCCGCGCGACCTCATCGAATCAGAACTGTTCGGCCATGAGAAGGGCGCCTTCACGGGCGCCCAGAACCGCTCCAGCGGCCGTTTCGAGCAGGCCGAGGGCGGCACGCTGTTCCTCGACGAGATCGGCGACATGCCGATGGAAGCGCAGACCCGGCTGCTGCGCGTGCTGCAGCAGGGCGAATACACCACGGTCGGCGGCCGCACGCCGATCAAGACCGACGTCCGCATCGTCGCGGCCACCAACAAGGACCTGCGCACGCTGATCAACCAGGGTCTCTTCCGCGAGGACTTGTTCTACCGCCTCAATGTCGTGCCGCTGCGGTTGCCGGCACTGCGCGAGCGTTCCGAGGACATTCCCGACCTGGTGCGGCATTTCTTCAAGCAGGGCGCCAGCGAGGGCCTGCAGACCAAGCGCATATCGTCCGGCGGCATCGAGCTCATGAAACGCTATCCCTGGCCGGGCAACGTGCGCGAGCTTGAAAATCTGGTGCGCCGGCTGGCCGCCCTCTATTCGCAAGACGAGATTTCATCGGAGATCATCGAATCGGAACTGAAAACCGGCGAAAGGCCGGTCGTGCCCGACGGTGGCGCGCTCATCCCCGACGATCTGTCGATCGGCCAGGCGGTCGAGCATTTCCTGCAGCGTTATTTCGCCTCCTTCGCCGGCGAATTGCCGCCGGCCGGGCTTTACCAGCGTATTCTTGCCGAGGTCGAGTATCCGCTGGTGTTGGCTTCGATGACGGCGACGCGCGGCAATCAGATCAAGGCGGCGGAGCTTTTGGGGCTCAACCGCAACACGCTGCGCAAGAAGATCCGCGAACTCGGCGTCAACGTCTACAAATCGGCCAGGCAGCCCTAGAGCCGGATGATTTCAGGTCGAATCGACCTGAAATCTGAATCCGGCTCTAAATCAAAGAGATAGAGCATGATGTCGTCCGAAAACCGCTTCACACTTTTCGGCATCATGCTCTAGCGTCACCTCGTCCTTCGGCGAATTTGTCTGGGAAAGATTATCTTCCCGGCCACACTTGTTGCATAATCGCCACAATGCGTTGCATACATCCGACGCGATGACCGACTCTGTACCGCGACATGGCAGCTGAGGCTCCGACCCTGAACCAACCGCTTTTCAACCAGACTGGCACGCGTGAAGGGCGACGGTTGCTGGCGTTGCCAGGCGTGGTCGCGATTGCCGGAGCGATGATAACGGCGGCCATCTCGTTCGCGATCCTGGTCGGCGCGACGCCGATCGCGCCGACCGCGGACGCGACGTGGGCCTTGATCGCGGCCAATGCCGTCTTTGTCCTGTTCCTCATCGCCTTGATCGCCCGCGAGGTGCGCCGCATCGTCCTGGCGCGGCGCCACGGCAGGGCCGCCTCGCGGCTGCATGTGCGCATCGTCGCGATGTTCGCGCTGGTTGCCGCCATTCCGGCCATCATGGTGGCGATCATCGCCTCGATCACGCTCGATATCGGCCTCGACCGCTGGTTCGAACTCCGCACCAAGACGATCGTCAACTCGTCGCTGTCGATTGCCGACGCCTATGTGCAGGAGAACGCGCGCAACCTGCAGGGCACGACATTGTCGATGGCATACGATCTCGATGCCTCGCGCACGCTTTACGGTCTCGACCGAGCCGGTTTCCTCGATCTGTTGAACAAGGAAGCCGTCGGGCGCGGACTGGCGCATGCGGCCCTGATCAAGCCGGACGGCTCGTTCGTCATGAACGCCAAGACCGACGCCGATTTTCCCATGCCCGAGCCGCCCTCGGGTGCTGTCGACACCGCGGCCGACGGCAAGCCGGTGCTGATAGAACCGCGCACCCGCAACATCATGGGCGCCATCATCAAGCTGCGCGAGATCGAAGGGCTTTACCTCTATACCATCCGGCTGGTCGATCCCGACGTGATCAAGGCGCGCCAGATCGTCAGGTCCAACACCGACGAATACCGCAATCTCGAGGACAACCGCCGAACCTCGCAGGTGGCCTTCGCGCTGCCTTATCTGTCGCTCACGCTGATCATCACGCTCTCGGCGATCTGGACCGGCATCGCAGTCGCCGACCGGATCGTGCGGCCGATCCGTCAGCTGATCGGCGCGGCCGACGAAGTGGCGACCGGCAATCTCGACGTTGCCGTTCCCGTGCGCCAGTCCGATGGCGACGTCGCCTCGCTCGGCGAGACCTTCAACAACATGATCCTCGAGCTCAAATCGCAACGCAACGAGCTGGTGTCGGCCAAGGATCTGATTGACGAGCGGCGTCGCTTCTCCGAGGCGGTGCTGGAGGGCGTCACCGCCGGTGTCATCGGCGTCGACCCCTACGGCATCATCACCATCGTCAACCGCTCGGCCGAGACCATGCTGGCGATTTCGGCAAACGCAACGCTCGGCCAGAACCTTTCGGCGGTCCTGCCGCTTGTCGGCCGCGTCTTCGAGATCGGGCGGCAGTCCGGCAAGCCGGTCTATCGCGAGCAGGTGACCTTCTTCCGCACCGGCCTGGAGCGCACCTTCAATGTGCAAGTCACGGTCGAGGCCGGCGACGACGGCGAGGAAGAGAAATCCTACGTGGTCACCGTCGACGACATCACCGATCTCGTCCAGGCGCAGCGTTCGTCGGCCTGGGCGGACGTAGCGCGGCGCATCGCGCATGAGATCAAGAACCCGCTGACGCCGATCCAGCTTTCGGCCGAGCGCATCAGGCGCCGCTACGGCAAGGTCATCACCGAGGACCGCGAGGTCTTCGACCAGTGCACCGACACCATCATCCGCCAGGTCGAGGACATCGGCCGCATGGTCGACGAATTCTCGGCCTTTGCCCGCATGCCGAAGCCCGAGATGAAGACGATAGACCTGCGTGAATCGCTGCGCGAGGCGTCCTTCCTGGTCGAGGTCAGCCGCTCCGACATCGCCTTCGAACGCGATTTCGGCAGCGAGCCGTTGAAAGGCACTTTCGACAGCCGCCTGATGGCGCAGGCCTTCGGCAACGTCATCAAGAACGCCGCCGAGGCGATCGACGGACTTGATGCGCAAGACCGTTCGGACGGCACAATCCGGATTCACGCCGGGCGCCAAGATGGCGCCATACGAATCGACGTTATCGACAACGGCAAGGGGCTGCCGCGCGAGAATCGCCAAAGGCTTCTCGAGCCCTATATGACGACACGCGAGAAGGGCACCGGGCTTGGCCTCGCTATCGTCAAGAAGATCGTGGAGGACCATGGCGGCCGTCTCGAATTGCATGACGCGCCAGCGGATTTCCATGGTGGCCGGGGCGCGATGATCTCGATCATCCTGCCCCCGGCAACGATCGTAGCCGCGCCGCCACGCGGTGAAGGTCGAAGCGAACACGAACGAGAAACTGAAAAGGTCGGTAATGGCGTCTGACATTCTCATCGTCGATGACGAGGAAGACATCCGCGAACTTGTCGCCGGTATCCTGAGCGACGAGGGTCATGAAGCCCGCACGGCGCATGACGCCGACAGCGCGCTTGCGGCAATCGCCGATCGCGCGCCGCGATTGATTTTCCTCGACATCTGGCTGCAGGGCTCGCGCCTCGACGGACTGGCGCTCCTCGACGAAATCAAGACCATGCATCCGAACATGCCGGTGGTGATGATTTCCGGCCACGGCAACATCGAGACGGCGGTGTCGGCCATCCGGCGCGGCGCTTACGACTTCATCGAGAAGCCGTTCAAGGCCGATCGCCTCATCCTGGTTGCCGAGCGCGCGCTGGAAACCTCCAAGCTGCGGCGCGAGGTTTCCGACCTCAAGCAGCGCAGCGGCGAGACCTTCGATCTGATCGGCATGTCGTCGGCGATGAGCCAGTTGCGGCAGACCATCGAGCGCGTCGCGCCCACCAACAGCCGCGTCATGATCGTCGGTCCCTCAGGCTCCGGCAAGGAACTGACGGCGCGCGCCATCCACACGCTGTCGTCGCGCAAGGCAGGCCCGTTCGTCACGCTGAGCGCGGCCACCATCACGCCTGAGCGCATGGAGATCGAGCTGTTCGGCACCGAATCGAACGGCACCGAACGCAAGGTCGGCGCGCTGGAAGAGGCGCATCGCGGCATCCTCTACATCGACGAAGTCGCCGATATGCCGCGCGAAACGCAGAACAAGATCCTGCGCGTGCTGGTCGAGCAGCAATTCGAGCGGGTAGGCGGCACCAAGCGCGTCAAGGTCGATGTCCGCATCATCTCTTCGACCTCGCAGAATCTCGAGGCGATGATCGCCGACGGCCGGTTCCGCGAGGACCTTTACCATCGCCTGGCGGTGGTTCCGGTCATGGTGCCGGGGCTCGCCGAGCGCCGCGAGGACATTCCCTACCTCGTCGACAACTTCATGAAGCAGATCGCGCGCCAGGCCGGCATCAAGCCGCGCCGCATCGGCGACGATGCTTTAGCCGTGCTGCAGGCGCACAACTGGCCGGGCAACGTTCGCCAGTTGCGCAACAATGTCGAGCGATTGATGATCCTGGCGCGCGGCGAAGAGGCAGATGCGCCGATCACCGCCGATCTTCTGCCCTCCGAGATCGGCGACGTGATGCCACGCACACCCAACCAGTCGGACCAGCACATCATGGCGCTGCCGCTGCGCGAGGCCCGCGAGCAATTCGAGAAGGACTATCTGATCGCCCAGATCAACCGCTTCGGCGGCAACATCTCGAAGACGGCCGAGTTCATCGGCATGGAGCGCTCCGCCTTGCATCGCAAGCTGAAGTCGCTCGGTGTGTAAGCAATTCCAGGAAAAGTGCGCAGCGGTTTTCCGTCCGGAATTGCGTAAACTCTCTAGACCGACTTGGCCCACGCGATTGTTCATTACGGCAGGGGCGGAATCGCCTAAGAAAGCCGGACATTTCCCTGAGGATGCCCATGCCGCGCATTGCCTATGTCAACGGGCGCTATGTCGTTCATGCCCAAGCCAGCGTCCATATCGAGGACCGCGGCTACCAGTTCGCCGACGGCGTCTACGAGGTCTGCGAGGTGGCGCGCGGCCATATCGTCGACATGCCGCGCCATCTTGCCCGGCTCAAGCGCTCGCTGAAGGAACTGTCGATCGCCTGGCCGGTCTCCGAGGGTGTCCTGCCGATGCTTTTGCGCGAGGTGGTCAACCGCAATGGCGTGGTCAACGGCCTTGTCTATGTGCAGGTGACGCGCGGCGTTGCCAGCCGCGAGTTCGTGTTTCCGCCCGCGGGCACGAGACCTGCCCTGGTCATAACCGCCAGAAAGGCCGATCCGACCGCGGGGGCGAAGCGGGTGGAGACCGGCATCAAGGTCGTCACCGTCCCCGAGAATCGCTGGGACCGCGTCGATATCAAGAGCACGGGCCTGTTGCCCAATGTGCTCGCCAAGCAGAAGGCCAAGGAGGCCGGCGCCCAGGAAGCCTGGTTCGTCGACACCGACGGCAACGTCAAGGAAGGTGGCTCGTCCAACGCATGGATCGTCACCCGGGACGGCGTCCTTGTGACCCGACCCGCCGAGCACGGCATCCTGCGCGGCATCACCCGCACGACGCTGTTCGATGTCGCCGCAAAGCTTGGCCTCAAGATCGAGGAGCGCGGTTTCTCGGTCGCCGAAGCCAAGGCCGCCAGGGAAGCGTTCATCAGCTCGGCGACGACAATCGCCATGCCGGTGGTCGAAATTGACGGCGCGCCGATCGCAAATGGCCATCCCGGTTCCATGACACTTTCGTTGCGGCAGGCATTTTTTGACGTTGCGGAAAAAAGTCCAGCCTGATAACCGCACAACTGGAATTAACCTCAACTATCTCATTCTGCTTGCCATTGTGTCGGCAAGAGGGGGTTTGCGCGCTTGACAGGTGCTGCGTAATTTGGCGCATTGGCACGCAAACCAAGGGGATCGGCGAAAGACAAGAAAAATGGCGGAACGATCGCAAAACCTTCAGGACCTGTTCCTGAATTCAGTTCGCAAGAGCAAAAATCCACTTACCATCTTCCTCATCAACGGCGTGAAGCTGACCGGCGTCGTCACTTCGTTCGATAATTTTTGTGTGTTGTTGCGGCGTGACGGGCACTCCCAGCTCGTCTACAAGCACGCCATTTCCACGATCATGCCGAGCCAGCCGGTTCAGATGTTCGATGGCGAGGAAAGCCAGGGCGCCTGATTGGCACGCGATAAGGACGCGGACCGCAGCGTTCGCGGAAAACAAGGACATCAACTCGGGCCGGAATCCAAGGATCCGACCCGGGCTGTCGTTATTGTGCCGGTGCTCACCCGCCAACCGCGCGGCGACGACGAGTCGAGCCGTCCGCGGCTGAGCCGTTCGGCGGATGCCCGCCACGACGAAGCGGTCGGGCTTGCCAGCGCCATCGATCTCAATCCGGTTCACACGGCGGTGGTGACGGTCGCCGACCCGCGCCCGGCGACGCTGCTCGGCAGCGGCAAGGTGGCCGAGTTCGCGGATATCGTGAAGGAACGCAAGGCGGAGCTGGTCATCGTCGACCATCCGCTGACGCCGGTGCAACAGCGCAATCTCGAAAAGGAACTGAACGCCAAGGTGCTCGACCGCACCGGGCTCATTCTCGAGATATTCGGCGAGCGGGCCCGCACCAAGGAAGGCACGCTGCAGGTCGAGCTCGCCCATCTCAACTACCAGAAGGGCCGCCTGGTGCGGAGCTGGACCCACCTTGAGCGGCAGCGCGGCGGCGCCGGCTTCCTCGGCGGTCCGGGCGAAACCCAGATCGAATCCGACCGTCGCATCCTGCAGGACAAGATCACCAAGCTGAAGCACGAGCTGGAAACCGTGCGGCGCACGCGCGACCTGCATCGCGCAAAGCGCAAGAAGGTGCCATTCCCGGTGGTGGCGATCGTCGGCTACACCAATGCCGGCAAGTCGACGCTGTTCAACCGGCTGACCGGGGCAGGGGTGCTGGCCGAGGACATGCTGTTTGCCACCCTCGACCCCACGTTGCGGCGCGTTCGGCTGCCGCACGGCACGCCGGTCATCCTGTCCGACACGGTCGGTTTCATCTCCGACCTGCCGACGCATCTGGTGGCGGCCTTCCGGGCAACGCTGGAAGAAGTCGTCGAAGCCGATCTGGTGCTGCATCTGCGCGACATCTCCGATCCGGACACGGCCGCCCAGGCCGAGGATGTCGAACGCATCCTTGCCGATCTCGGCGTCGACGCCGCCGACGCGAACCGCGTGATCGAGGTCTGGAACAAGATCGACCTGCTCGATGAGGGCAACCGCGAACGGCTGCTGGCCGAAGGGGCGAGCGGCAGGACGCCACCGATCGCCATTTCGGCGGTGACCGGCGAAGGACTGGACACGCTGAAAGCGCTCATCGAGACGCGTGTGTCGGGCGAGCTGGAAACGATGACGGTGACCTTGAGCCCGGCTCAGCTCGGCAATGTCGACTGGCTCTACCGCAACGGCGACGTCGTTTCGCGCACCGACAATGAGGACGGCAGCGTCACCCTTTCGCTGACCGCCACACACAGCGCCAGGCAGGAGATCGAGAGCCGCCTGCACCGCAAGAGCGGCGGCTAAGAGGCTGTTTATTTGGCGCTTTTGGCCTGCTGCCAGAGCGCTTCCATCTCGTCGAGCGTCGCCTCTTCCAGCGAACCGCCCGAAGCCTCCAGGGCCTGCTCGACATAGTGGAATCGCGAGCGGAATTTGTCGTTGGTGCCGCTGAGCGCCGCTTCGGAATCCAGCTTGAGATGGCGTCCCAGATTGACCACGGCAAACAGCATGTCGCCGAACTCGTCCTTGATCGGAGCCGCGTCACCGGTGGCCAGTGCCTCGCGCAATTCGCCGATCTCCTCCTCGATCTTGTCGAGGATCGGGGCTGCCTCGCTCCAGTCGAAGCCGACGCGCGCGGCTTTCTCCTGCAGCTTGAGCGCGCGGGTCAGGGCAGGGAGCGCCACCGGCACGCTGTCGAGAAAACCTTTGCCGTGATCTTCCGGATCGAGCCCACGCGCGATGCGGGCAGCGCGCTTCTCGGCTTTTTCGGCGGCCTTGATCTTCTCCCACATGCCCTTGGCCATGCCGGCGCTGCGCGCCTTCTCGTCCCCGAAGACATGCGGATGGCGTCGGATCATCTTGGTGGTGATGGCCTCGACGACATCGCCGAAAGCGAATTCGCCGATCTCCTCGGCCATCTGCGCATGGTAGACGACCTGCAGCAGCAGATCGCCCAGCTCCTCGCGCAGATCGTCGAAATCGCCGCGCGCGATCGCGTCGGCCACCTCATAGGCTTCCTCGATCGTGTAGGGCGCGATGGTCGAGAAATTCTGCTCGATATCCCAGGGGCAGCCGGTTTTCGGCGCCCTGAGCGCCGCCATGATCTCGATCAGCCGGGAAATGTCTTTCGAGGGTTTCATCTTGCGAACCCTAGCGCGCAGCACGGCGGGCTACCAATCCCGCCGGCCGGCAAAAGCCTATTGTCCACAGTTGCGCGCGGGCTCTAGTCGAGCACCGAGACGATCGCCTTGGCGAGATCGTCCATGCCTTCCTCCGGCAGACCGGCCACGTTGATGCGGCTGTCGCCGACCATATAGACGGCGTGCTCGGTGCGCAGGCGCTCGACCTGCGCCTCGGTCAGCCCAAGCCTTGAAAACATGCCGCGATGGCTGGCGACGAAGTCGAAGCGATCGGAGTTGGACTGCCGGCGCAAAGCCTCGGCGAAAGTGACGCGCAGCCTGAGCATGCGCAATCGCATCTCCTCGAGCTCCGTCTCCCAATCCTTCTTCAGGCCGGCATCTTCAAGCACCATGCGCACCGCCGCCGCGCCGTGATCAGGCGGCATCGAATAGAGCGCGCGCGCCGCCGCCAGCATCTGGCTCATCGCCACATCCGCCTGGGCGCCGTCCTTGGCCATAATCATCGCGGCGCCCACACGGTCGCGATAGACAGCGAAATTCTTCGAGCAGCTCGAGGCGACGACCATTTCCGGAACTTTGCCGGCCAGCAGCCGCAGACCGGCGGCATCCGCGTCGAGGCCCTCGCCAAAGCCCTGATAGGCGATGTCGACAAAAGGCATGAGGCCGCGCTCCAGGAGAACGTCCGCGACCTTGGCCCACTGCGCGGCATCGAGATTGGCGCCGGTCGGGTTGTGGCAGCAGCCATGCAGCAACACGACATCGCCGCTGTTGGCGCTCCTGAGCGTCGCCAGCATCTCGTCGAAGCGGACTGTGCCCGAAGCGGCATCGAAATAGGGATAGTCGCGAACCTGGAGGCCTGCGGCGCGCATTACCGGCAGATGGTTCGGCCAGGTCGGATCGGACAGCCACACCGTCGTGCCGAGACGCGTGCGCTGCAGAAGCTCGGCAACCAGCCTGAGCGCGCCGGATCCGCCCGGTGCCTGCGCCGCCCGGATGCGCGAATGGTCGGCCTTCTCGCCGAAGGCGAGCTTGATCATGGCCGCATTGAAGCCGGTGTCGCCGGCAAGGCCGAGATAGGTCTTGGTGTCCTGGCTCGCCAGCAGCCGCTTCTCGGCCTCGCGCACGGCGCGCATCACCGGCGTCCTGCCGTTGATGTCCTTGTAGACGCCGACCCCTAGGTCGACTTTGCCCGGCCGTGGATCGCTGCGGTAGAGGCCGATCAGGGCGAGGATCTTGTCGGCGGGCGCGGGCTGCAGGGTCTCGAACATCGAAAAGGACTCCAATGGCGGCGGAGTGATACGCAAATCGATCCCGCCGCGCCAGCGGTTTCCTCGGAGACGGCGACACGAAAAGAATGCCGGGCAGGGGATTAAATTCCCTACATGCTCCGTAAACAGGGCATGAAACGGTCGATGGCACGCTTCGATATTGTCGGGCAGTTGGGGTCGCTGCGGCGCTATGCGCGCTCGCTGACGCGCGACAGCACCGAGGCCGAGGATCTCGTCCATGACGCGCTGGTGCGCGCCTATGAGCGGCGCGCGACCTTTCGCTCGGGTGGCAATCTGCGCGCTTGGCTCCTGGCGATCACGCACAACATCTTCATCGACCGCATGCGCTCGCGCCGCTCCGAGGCGGCGCGCATCGAACAGGCCGGCCACGTCGCCGACCAGAGCGTGCCGGCCTCGCAGGATCATTCGGTGCGCCTGTCGCAGGTCCGGGAAGCGTTTCTTTCGCTCCCCGAAGAACAACGCTCGGCCCTGCACCTCGTCGCGATCGAAGGGCTGTCCTATCAGCAGGCCGCCGAAGCCATCGGCGTGCCGCTCGGAACCTTGATGTCGCGCATCGGCCGCGGGCGTGCCGCGCTGCGTGAAATGGAAGAGGGCGCGGCGCCGAAAGCCAAGCCTCATCTCAGGATCGTGGGAGACGATCAATGACCGCCATTGTCGACCCCGTAACCGATGCCGACCTCGACGCCTATGTCGACGATCAGCTGGATGTCGCCCGCCGCATAGAGGTCGAGGCGCACCTCGCCGCGCGCCCGGAAGTGGCCGCGCGTGTAATGTCCGATCTGAGGACGCGCGACGAGTTGCGCGTCGCGCTTGCCGGACCGGTCGGCAGGGCGCGTCCGGCCACGACCGAAGCGGCGCGGCGACTGGAAAGGGCGCTTGCCAGGGGGCGTATCCTCGCCGTGCTGCAGCGGGCAGCGGCCGCGGCCGTGCTGGTCGCGGCGGGCTGGCTGGCCAACGGCATTTTCGGGCCGATCACTGTCACCAAGGTGGTCGCCTCGACGCAGCCGCCGGCCTATGTCGAGGATGCGGTCAGGGCGCACCGGACGACTTTGGTGCGCGAGACGATGCCGTCGCAGCAGGAGGCGCCGGGCTACGATGCCGACGAGATCCGCGCCGCCACGGCGATCGTCATGCCGTCGCTGCCCGGCGACTGGAAGATCCGCGACGTCCAGGTCTACCCCTCGCAATTCGGGCCGAGCGTCGAGGTGGCGGTCGAGACCAAGGACCTCGGTCTTGTCTCGCTGTTCGCCATCAGGCCGGGCACGTTCGACGTCGTGAAGCCGACGGTCGCGCCCTCCGATGACATTTCAACTGCGTATTTCCAGATCGGCGAGGTCGCGTATGCGGTGGTCGGACGTAGCGACGCCGGCACTCTCGACCGTGCCGCCGAAAAGCTAGCCAGAACTCTCTATTGAAAACAGACCCACTACCGAGAACCAAGGAGAACCAAATGAACAGCCCCAATCTGGGATACCGAATGGGCACCGGCGTCCAGGCCGGAGCCGTCTATGACGAGGGCCTGCGCAAGCATATGCTGCGCGTCTACAACTATATGGGCCTCGGTCTCGTCGTCACCGGCCTCGTCGCCTTCTTCGTGGCTTCGACGCCGGCGCTCTATGTGCCGATCTTCTCCAGCCCGCTGAAGTGGGTGGTGATGCTGGCGCCGCTCGCCTTCGTCATGCTCTTCTCGTTCAGGATGCAGACCATGTCGGCCTCGGGCGCGCAGGCAATGTTCTGGGCTTTCTGCGCCGTGATGGGCCTGTCGCTTGCCTCCGTCTTCCTGGTCTTCACCTCGACCAGCATCGCGCGCACCTTCTTCATCGCCGCCACGATGTTCGGCGCCACCAGCCTCTACGGCTATACGACCAGGCGCGACCTGACGCAGTTCTCGTCCTTCCTGATCATGGGCCTGATCGGCGTGGTCATCGCCAGCCTGGTCAACCTGTTCCTCGGCTCGACCGCGCTGCAGTTCGCCATCTCGGTGATCGGCATTGCCGTCTTCATCGGCCTCACCGCCTGGGACACGCAGACGATCAAGGAGCAGTACGCCGAGAACTTCGACGCGGAATCGCAGCAGAAGCTCGCCGTCTTCGGTGCCTTCTCGCTCTATCTGAACTTCATCAACATCTTCCAGCTGCTTTTGAATTTCACTGGCGAGCGCGAATAAGCCGGACCGTAGCAGGCAACGCTGCTGACCTCGGCTCGGCCGGAGGGAAACCTCCGGCCGTTTTTCGACTCTGCATCAGAGCGTCCACCGGCCAAGGCGACGCGCGGTATGCTTGCCGCCCTTGAGTTCACGCGGCCTTTTGCTAGCCTGTCGTCCAAACCGGCCAGCCGCGAGGACGCAATGGAACAGCTGACGCTTCACGCTGACGGCATCTCGGCGACCGTCGTCGGGCAGGGGGCCGAGCTGGTCTCGCTGCGCGATGGCGACGGCGCCGAGCTTCTGTGGCAGGCAGGCCCTGTCTGGCGCCGTCATTCCCCGGTCCTGTTCCCGATCGTCGGCCGGTTGAAGGGCGATCAGCTGCGGCATCGCGGCCAGACCTATCCGATGACGCAGCACGGCTTTGCCCGGGACAGGCGCTTTGCCTGGACGGAGCAGGGCACGACCTCCTGCACATTGGTGCTGACGGATGACACCGAGACGCGAACGCACTACCCCTTCGCCTTTCGCCTGGCCATCGGCTACGAGCTGAAACCCCGGCAGCTTGGCGTCACCTTCGAGATAACCAACACCGGCGACGAGCCGCTGCCGGCCTCGATCGGCGCGCATCCGGCGTTCAACTGGCCACTGCTGCCGGAACTGCCCAAGGAGGCCTATTGGCTGACCTTCGCCGACGATGAGCCGGCGCCGGTCCGCCGCCTGAAGGACGGCCTGCTGCTGCCGGACCCGCAACCCACACCCGTGGCGGGAAAGACGCTCCCTCTCTCCGAAAAACTGTTCGACGACGACGCAGTCATCCTCGACAGGCCGGCCAGCACCAGCGTGCGCTATACTGCCGGGCGCGGGCCGGCGATCGAGATGTCGTGGCGGGGGTTCAACGAGCTGGGTATCTGGTCCAAGCCCGGCGGCGCGCCGTTCCTGTGCATCGAGCCCTGGCACGGCATCGCCAGTCCCGTCGACTTCGACGGCGAGTTCGCCGACAAGCCGGGTGTCATGCGGATCGAGCCGGGCGCCCGGCGCCTGCTGAGCTACCGGATCGGTCTCCGCCGGGAGCCGTGAGGCATGGCATACGCCATCAAGGCCGAAATCAGGGACCCACAGGCGGAAACCTTCGTCTTCACCGCCCAGAAGACCATGTATGGCGGCAAACGCATCGCCGAAGCCGACGTCGTCTACCTGTTCGCCAGCGAGAATGAAGGCGGGCAGGGGCTTGTCGCGCGGGGCGTGGTTGCCTCCTCGGAGGCCACTCCAAGACGTCCCGATCTCGAACGGCAGACGCCGCGCGTCAGCGTTGCCATCCGCAGCACCGCCTTGGCGACGAGGCGTTTGGGCCGCGATGAGCTCAAGCGCTTCGAGGATTGGCAGGACGGCCGGCCCGAGACCGAACTCAACTTCAAATTCTACCGCCAGGCGACCAACAAGATCGTCGGCATCTCGGACGCGACGGCGGCGTTTCTCGAAGGCTTCTTCTAGCCATCTGTCTGCCGCCAAAAGGAAAGCCCGGCGCAAGGCCGGGCCAATCCAGATCGTGCCCGTCGATTGCTCAGTTGGAGAACTTGTAGCTCAGCCGCGCCATGACAACGTCGGCTCGGGCCTTGACCTTGTATGTCTCCGGATTGCTTCCAAGCGAACCGTTGTCAAACACATTGGGACCAGTGCTGGTCTTGGAGCCGAGGTCGATATGCGTGTAATCCACACCTAAGCTGAGCTTGTCGGTGAGAGCGTAATCGATGCCCGCGCCGATCGCATAGCCGTTGTGCCAGTCGTTCTGTTCGTAAGTGACAAGGACATCGTTGTCGCGCGCCTTGAAGCCGACTTCACCGCCGGCGTAACCGCCCTTGGCATAGATCAAGACGCGGTCGAAGGCATAGCCGATCCGGCCTACCACTGTAGCGTAGTGCTGGATTCGCCCGGTCTCGGTATCGCTGTCGGGGAAGTACGGGCTGACGATCGTCTTCCTGATCCCCGTCGCGGTCCATGAGGCTTCACCGCCCACGACGAACTGGTCCCACTGATACTGGGCGCCGACATGCACGCCGCCGGCGATATTGGCGTTGCTGAAATGGAAGCCTTCGGTCCCGGCGGGAACCGAATCGGTAAAGAAGCCGCCACTCGGCTGCGTGACATCGGTGGCTGTTATGTCGCCATTGGCGACGCCGATATGCGCGCCGGCATAGAAGCCGCTCCAGTCATAGGCCGATCCGGCAACCGGGCCAGCCATATCCGCGGCCGAAGCGGCGGTCGCGCTAAGTCCGGCCAGCGCGGCAAGTGCAACAAGTCTCTTCACTGAATTCCTCCGATCCACCCAAATCCCATCGGTGACGTAACCATAGTCGAATATTCGAAATAAAGTGTGACGATTTAGCCGCACTGCCTATAAAATCCGCACGATGCACATAACACTTTGTACAACAGTACTCACTAATATAATAGGTGGGACGCGTCTCGACTCGGCGCAAAAATTAAGAAGTAGCCGAGCTTCTACATTTGCCGCGCGATTGCGCCTATCACATTGACGAGAAGCCGCGCCGCGGTCAGCGCCGACAGGTTGTCGATGTCGGCGGGAGGATAGAGTTCGACGAGGTCGAACCCTGCGATCCTGGCTCGCTTGCCGAGGCCCGCGATCAGGTCGATCGCCTGCGTGTAGGAGAGACCGCCAGGCGTGCGGGCGGCCACGCCCGGCATGATCGAGGGATCGAGACCGTCGCAGTCGAGGGTGACGACGACATGCGCGCCTTCCGGAATGTGGCGCAAAGCGGCTTCGACGCCGTGGGCATGAACCTCGCGGGCCGTGACGAAGCGGCTGCCGAAATGCCGCGCCGCTTCGATGTCCGCGAGACGCGCGCTGCCGACGCTGCGCAGGCCGACCTGCACCATGCCGGCGACATGCGGCATCTTACTTGCCCGGCGCATCGGGCTCGAATAGCCGTAGCGTTCGCCACGCACCTCGTCGCGCCAGTCGATATGGGCGTCGATCTGCAGGACCCAGACCGGCCTGTGATCGGCAAAGCCGGCGAGGAAAGGGATGGTGGCCGAACAGTCGCTGCCAAGCAGGATCGGTACGGCCGGCATGGACAGCACCTCCCGCGTCTTTGCCTCGATCCGGCTCCTGTTGCCGGCATTGTCATTGATGGCGGTCGCGACGTTGCCAACATCGACGCAGCAGACCGGCCGGCCGGCGAACAGCGGACCGCCGAGATCGAAATCCCAATGCTCGACCAGCGGGGCATCCTTCTGGCTCGCCCCGCGGATGGCGTCGGCTGCCGAGACATCGCCACCACTGTGCTCGCCGGGATAAGCGCTGCAGTGATTGGCCCCGAAGATCACCGCCCTGGGCAAATGCCCGTCACTGAGTTGATCCGGAAGATCGAGAAAGGAAGGCGAGGCGGTCATTTTCTGGATGCCTTTGTTGTTGCGCCGCAGCGCGACGGGCAGGGTAGTTGCTTTAGCCCGGAGTTTTGCGACAATTCTCATCTCGGCGACAAGATGGGGTGCGGCGATGAAGAGTGTTCTGATGCTTGCGGGGTGCTGGTTGCTTCTTGCCACCCTATCGCCGGCGGTGGCCGATGAGAAACTGCGCGCTTCGGACAAGGCGGCGCTTGCCGAATGCCTGAAATATGTCGCCGATTTTCCCGGCGATGTCCCTGGGGTGAACGATACGCCGACGCCGGCCATCCATATCGACAACGCGATCAAGCTCGCCGGGCACGAGCCTGCCTCATGCATTAACTACGTGACAGAGCTGTGTTCCTTCGAGAGCGATGACGGCCGGTCGCAACTGGGACTGATCGATTGCGCCAACCGCGAGGTCAGTGTGTGGGAGGATCGTCTCAACACCACCTATGCGGCGCTGATGGCCAAGGCCGCGCCCAAGGCGCGTGAAGGCTATCGCAAGATGCAGCGCGCCTGGATCGCCTACCGCGATGCGCGGTGCGCGGCGGAAGGGTCCGCCGAAACCGTCAACAGCGATCGTCAGGGCAACATCATCGTCAGCTGCGCGCTTGACGCGACGGCCCGGCAGGCGCTCATCCTCGATGACGAGCTGTCGGATCTGCAGTAATCGGGCCGAGCGAGAGGTGTCGAAGGCTATTATCGTTTCCGGAGGTATGATGCCAAAATTCTCATGGCGGGCAGGGCTCATTTTCGGCCTGTGCGCAACGCCTGTCGCCCTGCTGCTGGCGCTCTTCTCCGCCGGATCAGGGCACGGCGACTGGGTGTTGGCGCGCGCGCTCTATCCGGTACCCATGCTGGTGACACTCTTGACCGACAAAACCGTTACCGGCCTCTCCGTGGGGCTGGCCCTGATACAGTTTCCTGCCTATGGCGCATTCGTTGCCCCCGGCGGCAGCATCCGATGGCTGGCGCTTGGCCTTGCCCATCTCGTCGCGGTCGCAGCTGCCTTCAGCGGACTTCTCGACTATTACTAACGCGAGGACTGTGAATACCATCGTTCCTCCCGACTCCTCACGAGCGGACGCGGATGACCGTCTTTCCGGCCCGTCGCTCAGTCGAATTGAAGGTAGCGATCGCGTCTTCCAGGGAAGGGACCTTGCCGATGTTGGTCCGCAATCTTCCGTCCCTGACTCGCTGAACTATCTCCGAAAGCTGGGCACGATCAGCCTCGACGACGAAGTCGATCGTCAGGCCGTCGGCAGGTCGAACATCCGTCGGTCCGACGGCAGTCACAAGCATTCCTCCGGCGCGGATCAGCGCTGCCGACCGCTTCTGGACATCGCCGCCGATGACGTCGAACACCAGATCGACGCCTCCGACGTCTTCCAGGCTGTCGTTCCCGAGGTCGACGAATTCATTTGCCCCGAAGTCGAGGGTCTTCTGGCGGTCGGCGGCGCGGCCTGTGCCGATGACATAGGCTCCCGCCTCTCGTGCAAGTTGCGTCACGACCGAACCGACGGCGCCGGCGGCGCCATGCGCAAGCACGCTCTGCCCGGCCTGAAGACGGCCATGCTGGAACAGGCCCTGCCACGCGGTCAGGCCCGAGATCGGCAGGCTCGCGCCAACCGTGAAGTCGACATCGCCGGGCAGCGGCGCGAGGTTGCGTGCCTCCATGGCGACATACTCGGCGAGTGTGCCGTCGCGATGCCAGTCCGACAGGCCGAATACCCGCTGACCGATCGAAAGCCCGGTTGTCCCATAGCCGAGGGCAGTGATCACACCGGCCAGCTCGTGGCCGAGGATCGACGGCGTCCGGTCACGGAAGGCCCGATCGGCCCAGGTCGAAGGCCACTCTAGTTCGGTGTTGACGAATCCCGCCGCATGAACCTGAACGACGACGTCGTTTATCGCGGCTTGCGGCTCGGGCCGCTCCACCAGTTTCATCCCGGCCGTTCCCGAAGCCTGCTCCGTGACAACGATTGCTTTCATCGGAATTGCCTTTTCTCTGGTCTGTCTCTTCGGTGGAAATGCTGCCCGCTGGCCGGTATGAATGGCATGCGGGTTGCGTTCATTGATGATTTCGACTGTCGCAGCACCGGATAAAAATTGCCAATAGCCGGCATGTATAGTTTCCATGCCGGTTGGTAATTGTTTCGCGCGATGGCGCTGGCTCGCTCGGAAGCGGCACAGGGAGAGCGGCGAGGGCAGAACAATGGAACTCAACCAGATTCGATATTTCCTGAACCTGGCGGACACTCTCAACTTCACCGAAGCCGCCATGCGCAGCGGGGTCTCCCAGCCCACGCTCACCCGCGCGATCCAGCGACTCGAACAAGAGCTGGGCGGAACATTGGTGTATCGCGATGGGAAAGACAGTCGACTGACAACGCTTGGCCGCGACATCCGATCCGAATTCGTTGCGATCGCGGACAGCGAACAGCGGATTCGTGCGATATCGCTGAACAGGGTTCGCGGCCGCCGCGAGACTTTGACGCTGGGCATCGTGAACACGATCGCGCCAGCGCTGATCACCGGGTTCGTCTCGCACGCGCTTCAACAGATGCCAATGCTGGAACTGATTCTCCAGCCGATCACGCGCGACGAGGGGCTGGAGCGTCTTCTTAGCGGCCAGATCGATGGCTGCTTCTGCACTGACCCAACCCTCGGAAACACAAAGATCGCCACCGTCGAAATGTTCAGCGAGCGGCTGCTGCTGGCAATGGCACAAGGGTACTGCCTGGCAAGTCGGACTTCGGTTTCGCTTTCGGACCTGTCGGAGCAACCGTACCTCGATCGGCTTCAATGCGAATTCCGCACGCGCGTGCAAAACCACCTGCATAAGCGCGCGATCGTCATGATCCCGCGGCTCCGATCCGAACGGGAGGATTTGATCCAACAGGCTGTGGCAGAGGGCGCAGGTGTCTGCATGTTGCCTGAGCGCTCGGCAATCGTGGGCGGTCTGACGCTACGTCCGGTCGATACGCTGGAGCTGTCTCGCACCGTCGCATTCCAGTCCATTTCGGGGTCGGGAACAGCATCGGCGTTGCAGCAATTCCGCATGCTGGTCGAGCACCATGCGTGGACGTGAGAAAGTCGCATAAGATATAGTATGCTACTTCGCTGCGAAACTTTTGCGAACGGGGAGAGGACTAATTTTCTACTCCCCGTTGCTTGGTTGATCTGATTTGCGGACTTCCGTCAACTGGTCCACTCACAATCGTGTGAATAGGCCAGACGGGATTAAAATTCGACCGCAATCAGCCGCACCACGGGACAAATCTTTTCCCGGACCCGTTTCCGCCCATGGGGCGATTATTCCGAGGCCGCGCCTTGCAGTGAGGCCGTTTGTCGTCACGCACCGAGGGTGAAAGCTTAGCTTGAGACGTTGCGGCCTTTTGTAGCGGCTTGGGATTGGCCTCGGAGATTTTGAGCCGGGACAGGTTGCGCTTGCCACTTTCGTTTGGCGCTGAGAGCCCAGCCGCGCGGCGGCTGTCGTGCGCCTGGACAAGCGCACGGCGGCGGCTCTCGCCGCGCTCTATTTGGCGACGGATCGCTTGTTCGGCCCGTATCCGCTTCTGCTCTGGAAGGGCAGGAAGCTGGGCCATGCGACCGCGCAGACTTGCCGACGCCGAGGCGCGGGCAGAGTGACCTATTTGACGCGACGACCGTTCGACAACGGGACGCCCGTTGATCCGTCGGGATGAAACCCTTTCAGAACGATACGATTGTTCCGAACGGCGCTCCCGGCTTTGCCTAGCTTTTCGTGCCATACCAAATCCCCTGTATTGTTGCGATAGAACCACAGCCGAGCAATCGGCGTGTCTGAGAAGTACGCGTTAACGGTCGGACTGTAAACAGGGTCCGAGCCGTAGGGAGGAGGTCTTTCAGGTTTAGGCACACGACCGGCAAACCGCTCTTTCCCAAGATCAAGCGGCGTTTTGGCTGCTTCACGGTCTAAGAAGTAATCGACCAGTTCAGATGACGGCCAACGGTTGTTGCCGTGTTTTTCTTGCCAAAGACGGACGAACCTTTCCACGAAGTGCGCAGCACTGAACGACTGTTTCGGCAGTCGGAAGGTTTCGGGCAGCTTAGTCTTTTTGTTGAGAACATCGGGGAAGCTATATTCTAGCTCTTTCGGAGAAAGACCCGCCTCAACATATTTCGCAGCCAGCAATTCAAAGTACTTTGCGCCGAGGGCAGGGCGCTTTGACAGTGCAAATTTGGCCTGCTTTTCTAGCGCGCCTTTATCCTTCTGCACATACTTGACGCAGTAGCGGATAGCTTGTGTGGATATTTCTTCCCACTGGCTAAAGCCATGTGGCCACATTTTATGATTGATCCGCTTGTTTAGTTCCACTTCTGGAACCTTGCCGCTCTCATAAAACAGGAGAACATGCCAATGCGCACGGCCCTTTTCGGAGCCGTATTCGCCCACGGCGAGGTAGCGGACTTTTGCCTTACGGCGGACCTCTACCAACCAGCGCTGGACATGTTCATAAGTCAGGAACTGCGCTGCAGGGTGGTCACCGCCGCCATAGGTGAGGGTCACGAAGCGGCTTGCAGAGGCAGTTCGACTTTCGGCAATGCAGCGACCCACCCAGTCTTGCGACTTCTGTTTCAGGCATTGCCAACATTTACGACACCCTATTTCGGAGCCGTCGTCTAAGCGGATCGGAGCCCCGCACATTACCGACCACCCGGCATAGGGTGTTGAGTAACTGCATTAGACGACAAGGGTGCATGCAGGGGCGCGCGCGAATAAGGATATTCGCGCGCGCCGTCAACCCCCACCAAGAGGGGACGGTCACCTACAGCCCAATTTAATAAGAGCGGTGACCGTCCCCTTGACCGCGTTACATGTAACGGGCAAGGTACGGGAAGCGTTACTACCAATGCTGGGGTTAATGAGGGGTTTACCATGGGACTTACACCACAGACAGCGAGCAACACCGACACGCTGTTTTGCAAGCAATGTCAGCAGGTTAAGCCAAAGCCGAGAGGGTGGCGGAGCATCAAATGCGAGCCCTGCTATCGGACGGCAAGAGCCGCCTCCAACCGGGAGCGTCAGCGCCGGTTCAGAGCAAGGCAAGCAGAGGCGAACAAGGTCCACGTGTTCGGTTACGTGTACCGCCACCAGATGGCCGGTTTGAATGAATTAATCACGGCCCTCGAGCGGGACCCGGACCTACAGGCCGGGCCCGCCAAGAGCGAACGCACAGGACGCTTACACGGCGTTCGGCGCTAAGAGACGCCACCCGCGCACTTGCCAGTGCGCCGGGTCGTAGAACTCCCAATCGCCGCCCCAGTCGATTTTCATCCGACCACGGGCGGCGACGCTTTTTCCAATATGGCCCAACAGGGTCCATTGCTGGCGCGTCAGGTCCCACCCAAGCTTGGAGTGGACGAGATCGAAGGCGAGCCCGTAGCCGTGCGGGGACTGGCCCCGCAAAGCCTTAGACATACCAGCGGCCCGCAGTTCGTCCTGGCGCTCAGGAGAGCGCACGAATTCAGCGGCGAACATAGGGACGCCAAGCGCCCGTAGCTGGCGCTGGAACGCATCGTAGAAGCCAAGCAGATGCATGTTAACGCCTTCGCGATCCGCCCGCATTTGCTGCGCGGCGTAGCGTTCGCCCATGAGATAGGCGCGATCCCTGATCGAGTTGAGCGCTTCCCGATAACCCCCGGAAACGATGGCAGTTTCCGGGATAGGCAATTCTTCCGGGAAGGCGAGGGCCAGCAGATCGGCAGGCGGTTGCCTGCCACGCTGGACATACATTTCCACGGCAGATTTAGCGGCCCGGGCGCGAGCGCCCGAGCCTTTGCCGTCGTCAAAGACAGCATCACCCATCAAGGCTTTTCACCTTTGGCGACTGGAACCGCGCCCGATCCTGCGTCGGCGGCGTTAGATACTGCCCGTCGTGCCCCGGGCTCCCGCCCCTCGCCATCCGTGGCCGGCTCAGTTGCGCCGGCTTGTGCGTCAGGCTGTTTCGGACGTTTCGGAGCCGTTCGCTGATGAACTCCTTCGCCTGATCCACCGGGGTTTTCGACGGTATTGGCATTGCGGTTCCTTTCTTCCCAAGCCAGCGAGCGGCGTTCGAACTCCGCTTCCATGGCCGCCATGCGGCTGTTGATGTTCTGGTTCATCATGAATTCCATCCACTCAACTTCGGGGTTGCGCTCCCGACGCTGCGCAATGGTCGTGAAGGTTTCTTCCTCGACGTTTTCGAAGGCCACAGCCTCGATTTCCGGGGTGAAGTAGGAGAGCGGCCCCGTGCTGGACAGCACGAGAGAGCAGCCGCCCGAGAGGAACTCGACCGCCGAGAGGCCGACCGGAAGAACGGTCATGAACTCGTCCACAAGTTCGCCATCCTCGTTTGTGTGCAGATAAACGTGCACCGGAGCCGAGGCGCGAACGTCCAGGCGGATTGTGCGGACCTTGTGATGACCAAAGGCGATTGCCTTTTCGTCGTGGACACGCCAACGAGCGAGATCACCAAGCTTCTGAATTTCCATTGGAATTTCCTTTTCTGAAAAGAGGGAAGGGGAGGGCCGCAGCCCTCCGATTTAGTCGCCCGCCGAGCCGTTCGCCGGGATGTCGTCAGCGACGACAGCCGCCTTGTCGATCCGGGGTTGCGGTGCGTGGGTGAGCACCTTTGCGTAATCGTCCACGCTTTCCTTGAGGCGCGGGCCGAAGACCGTATTGCCCTCAATGAGCAGGTCACCCTGCGTCACGCATTCGAACGGATCCTGATTGGTCACGACGAACACCGAAGTGTTCATGTTCGTGCACAGGTAGAAATCCGTCCCGAGGGTCGGATTGACCGTTTCGACCGCCCAAAGGCGCTGACGATCCTCGTCAAACGGATCGGTCGCGCCGGGACGGTAGAACTTGCCGCCGATGCGAGGGGTGTTGACGTTCCAGCGATAGTTGAGCGGAGCGTAGCCGAACACGCCCGTCGGAGTGGCGTGCTGGACGTCCATGTAGCGGTTCGGAACCGCCTCGACCTTTTCAGGGTCAAGAGTGTCGCGGAGATAGTGCGGGAAGTTCGCACCCGTATCCGGATAAGTGCCCGGCACCACCGGATAGTGGTAGAGCGGGTCAGCCTGCCGCTCAAACAACTGTTCCGGGGTGATTTCCGCAACAACCATGATGATGCCGCCGACCGGGATACGCGGGGTTGCGACAGACATTTCAATCTGCGTCGCACCGTTGACCACGCTTTCGGTCAGGTTGGCAGCGTCCGACGCATAGCGCTTGGACATGCCAAAGATCGTCGTTTCTTCACCGAGCAGGATAGGCTGGCGCATCGCCTGTTCGGGGATGGTCAAGCCATCCATGAGCATGTTGATGAGATAGTCGTCATCGAGCTCATTGTACTGGGTCCGCAGCTGCGCAAAGGCAGCGGTTTTCTTCGCCAGTTCGATGTTGGACAGCGACACGGTAATACCGTTCGCCGCCATTTCGGCGAAGATTTGCGGGATGCCGCCCGCGTTCGGCGCGGCGGACATCTTGATGGCGAAGCCAGCGCCAGCAAGTTCCGTCGTCGGATAGGTCGGGGTGCCCGCCGTACCGTTTTCACGGACGGTTTTCGCGCCGGCGCCAGTGCCGCCCGGCTGGATCACGCCGATACCCTTAACGGGCAACTGCGTGTTCACGACGTTCAGCGCGACGTTGCCGTCCACAAGGGCCTGATCGAAGTTCGGCACGATGTGGCGGAACTGTTCATGCCGCCAGAAGGCCGGCGCGAGGTTCTTCGCGGTGAGGGCGCGGAGCGCCAAATCCGGGGACCGGTTCTTTGCCCGGAAGTTCCAGATTTGGTTATAGGCCTCATGATAGGCCAAGGTCACCTTGTCGCCGGTCTTCGCGTGAAGGCCGAGATAGACCTTGATGTCATCCGCAGTCGCGGAGTTGAACGTCTCACGCTGAACGAACGACTGGACCGGACCGCCGCTGTACTGTTCGACGCCCTCATAAGCGCGGTTAACGGCGTCGATGCTGTCGAAGCGATCGAAGGCCGACCAAGGCACAAGATAGGCCTTAACCGAGACGTAGACGGCGTTCATGAGAATTTCCGCCGTTTCCATCATTTCGAAGGAAAAGCGCATGCGGCCCGAGCGCACCGCATCTTCGCGGAGCAGGGGGACCGCAGCAATAGGAACCATCTTGCCAGCAGGCAAGGAGGTGATGCCGCGCACGGTATGGATACGGTTCGACCGTTCCACCGTGATAGGCTGAGTAGACATGCGGGAAATCCGCGTGTAGTCGCCGTCGATTACGCGAGGGCCGTTACCGCCTCTTGAGCGAGCCATTTTTTCTACCTTTCAGTTTGGTGATGACGCGACGGAGCGCGCCGGACAGGACTTTGCGACGACGTGCGCAGGACGCGCACGCCATTAGAAGGACGGCCCCGACAGGGGCATTCCGAAGGGCGATTGATAGAGTTGGACGCCACGGCTAGCCGCCGAGCCGCGCACGCGTGCGGGCTTGTATGGCTTGCCCTTGCGGAGGCGCGAGACGCGATCCGCGATCATGCGATCCCCCGCCGAAGCGTAGTGATCGAGATTGTAGAGGATGTCGCGGCCAGTTTGGGCCGCCCATGCGACGGTTGAGCCTAGTTCGCTATCACCGTACGCATCCTCGAAGCCGGACACGTCCGGGCTTGTCGGATCATGGCGCAAGAAGCCATTGGTGAAGCTGTCCAACCACGGAGTGTTGTTCAGCTTACCGTCCTTCAACGGCGGAGGCGTGAAGGAGGAGAGGGCGGCATTACCCTTGGAGGTTGCGCCGCCCCCTGGCATCGAGCCCGAAACCGGGCCGTAGATCGGGTTCCCGGTTAACTGCCCAAGGACAGTTAACGGCGGTCCTTTTGCCCATCCCCGAGATAGGGAAGCCGGGGCATTCCGAACACCAGCGCCGGAAGCAACAGGCCCGTTCCGACTAGGAACAGTGTGTAGAAGATTTCCGGTTTCCGCGTTGAGGTTTGCGATTTGTGCGTCAAGCAGCCTGCTCCGTTGAGACCGTTCGGCGTCTTCGAACGGGTTGAAATTGGTCAACCAATCACCGACGCGTGATAACGCGCCGCCGACAGGATTACCCGGAGTGGTTGTTGACGTAAAGCCCGCCGATCCACCGTTGCGGATTGCGGTCAGCGGGTTGAAGCCAGCGGCTTCCGCATCGCGGACCATCCGCTGATAATCAACGTGCGAGGTTGTTTCCTGATCGCCCGAGCCAAAGAGGCCGGAGAGCAGCGAGCCACCGAGGCCCAAGAGGGCTTCGATGAATTAGGCCGCCTCCTGTTTGTCGATACCGACGAGGGACAGGGCCTTGCTGGTGATTATGTCACAACCAACCAGAACAACAGCCAGCACGCCATTTGCGAACTGATCCGCCAAAGTGCCATCAAGGCCCCATTTGGCGACGACGTAGGTAGCAAGCGCAGTGCCCGCACGCGAGGCGAGCGGGACGACGATTGACCGGAGGATAACATTTTTCATTCATGCTCCCGATTTTCGTTTGAGGTTCGAAAACGGTTCGCATGGTTTCGAGCGTTACGCTAAGTCGCATAAGATATATTATGGAACTGACGCATTGGCCGGAAGTGGCGGGAAGCACATGGGAAAGAAGGCAATTATCCCATCAGGGATGGAACCGCTCTATCGCGACTGGAGAATGTCGCCCGGACTGGAGTGCAGCGGGTTGGACGGCACTCTGTCAGCTGACCCCTCCGAGCAGATATGGGACGCTTTCATCCAGGTGCAGATGGTGCTCCAAGAAGGCGGGCTCACGTTCGGAGACGTTGTCGAGGTCACTTCGTATCACGTCGGGCTTCGCCATCATCTGGAGCAATTCAAGTCGATATGGGCGCAATTCGTGCGCGAACCTTACCCTGCATGGACGGCGATTGAGGTCGCGGGTTTTGCCTCCGATTCCGTGGTGATCGAGTTAAGGGTCGTGGCGCATCGTTCTGGCTGACCGCTTTCCGTCGACCGTCTCAATCTCGCTCGTAAGCGATTTCGATCATCATGCCATCATAGGCCGGTACCACATGCTCCGGCGTTTCTGCCATCACCACGGCGTAATCCAGCGGCACGTGCATGTGCGTCAGCACAGCGTTCCTGGGCGCCAGCCTTTCGATCCACTCCAGCGCTTGGCCGAGCGACAGATGGCTGGGATGCGTGCTGTACTGCAACGCGTCGATGACCAGCATGTCGAGGCCGTGCAAACGTTGCGCGGTAGCGGCCGGAAAGTCGCTGATGTCGGGGCAATAGGCGAGCCCGCCGACGCGAAAGCCCAGCGAAATGATGTCGCCATGGATCTGCGGCAGCGGCTCAAGGGTGAGGGGACCCCCCTCGCCTTCGATCACCACCGGCCTGGCGTGGTCGATAAGATGCGGCTTGACGATCGGCGGATAGGAACTGCCCGGCGGCGTCTCGAAGCAATAGCCGAACGCCTGGCGCAACCGCAGCATGGTCGGCTCGTCCGCATGGACATCGATGCGATGGCGTTGCTCGAGCACATAGCCGCGCAGATCGTCGATGCCGTGGATATGGTCGGCATGCGGATGCGTGTAGACGACCGCGTCGATGCGCTTGACGGAGGCCAACAGCATCTGCTCGCGGATATCCGGCCCGGTGTCGATGACGACCGTGGTGCGCGCGCCGTTGCCGGCAATACGCTCGACCAGCGCGGCCGTGCGCATGCGCCGGTTCTTTGGATTCTTGGGATCGCAGTTGCCCCAATCGCCGGTGATGCGCGGCGTGCCGGGCGATGAGCCGCAGCCAAGAACGGTAAAGCGCAGCCGATCGCCCATGCCTCAGCCCGCCGCTATGTCGGGACGCGGTATCTTGGTGAACAACCGAAAGAAGTTCCCGGTGGTGATATCGGCGATCTCGGTCTCGCTGACGCCAATGGTCTCGGCCAGCACCTTCGCCGTGTTCGTCACATAGGCCGGTTCGTTGCGTTTTCCCCGATACGGGATTGGCGCAAGGTAGGGCGCGTCGGTCTCGACCAACAGCCTCTCGCGCGGGACGTCGGCGGCGATGGCGCGCAGCTCGGCCGAGTTCTTGAAGGTCAGGATGCCGGAAAAGGAGACATAGCCGCCCAGCGCCACGCCGACTTCGGCCAACCTGCGTCCGGACGAAAAACAGTGCAGAATGAAGGGGAAGGCGCCCTTCCCTGTTTCGTCCTCGAGGATCGACGCCATGTCGTCGTCGGCATCGCGCGAATGGATGACCAGCGGCAGGCCGGTCCGGCGCGCGGCGGCGATATGGGTGCGAAAGCCTTGCGCCTGCGCATCGCGCGGCGCCTTGTCGTAATAGTAATCCAGCCCGGCTTCGCCGATCGCCACCACCTTTGGATGGCCGGAAAGCCGCACCAACTCGTCGGCGGTGACGTCCAGTTCTTCCGCGGCATTGTGCGGATGGGTGCCGACCGAGCAATAAACCTCGCTAAAAGCTTCAGCGATTTCAAGGATTTGCTGAAAGCGCCTCACGCGCGTCGAGATCGTGACCATACGGCCGATTCCGGCGGCGAGGGCGCGGGCGACGATAGCCGCCCGCTCCTCGGCGAAGTCCGGAAAGTCGAGATGGCAATGGCTGTCGACCAGCATCAGGCTTTGGCATCCTGCTCGACGTAACGGGGAAACACGCCCTCAGGCGCCGGCAAGGCGGTGCCAGGGACCAGCGCATGGTCGGCATGGACATGCTCGAAACTGCGCTTGTCCGCGGGCACGGCCAACAGATCGAGCAGTTTCGCAGCCGACCCGGGAACGAAGGGCTGGCAAAGCACCGTCACCCGGCGCACCACCTCGGCCGTCGTCCATAGCACGGTTTCCATGCGCTCCGGATTGGTCTTGCGCAGCGCCCACGGCTCCTGCGAAGCGAAATAGCGGTCCGCTTCCGACACCACGCCAAAGATCGCCGCCAGCGCCAGGTGGATGCCCTGCTCCGCCATTGCCCTGCGCGCGACGGCAAGCGCTTCCACGGCCTCGTCGAGGATCGCCGTGTCGGCCTCGGTGAGGTCGCCACGCGCCGGCACCTTGCCGCCGCAGTTCTTGGCGATCATCGACAGCGAACGCTGCGCCAGATTGCCGAGGCCGTTGGCGAGATCCGCGTTGGTGCGGTTGACGATCGCTTCGTGGCTATAACTGCCATCCTGGCCGAACGGCACCTCGCGCAGGAAGAAATAGCGCACCTGGTCGAGACCGTAGTGTTCGACCATGGTGAACGGGTCGACGACATTGCCGACCGACTTCGACATCTTCTCGCCGCGGTTGAACAGGAAGCCGTGGGCAAAAACGCGCTTCGGCAGGGCGATCCCCGCCGACATCAGGAAGGCCGGCCAGTACACCGCATGGAAGCGCACGATGTCCTTGCCGATGATATGCGTGGCCGGCCAGAAGCTCCATTTCTCTGACTTTGTATCGGGATAGCCGGCGGCGGTGATGTAGTTGGTCAATGCATCGACCCACACATACATCACATGCTTGTCGTCGCCGGGCACCGGCACGCCCCACTTGAAGGTGGTTCGTGAGATCGACAGATCCTTCAGGCCGGACTTGACGAAGCTGAGCACCTCGTTGCGGCGTTCCGCAGGGCCGACGAAATCCGGCTGGCTTTCATACAGCGCCAGCAACTTGTCCTGATAGGCGGACAGCCGGAAGAAATAGCTTTCCTCCTCGTTCCATTCGACCGGCGACCCAAGCGGCTCGCGGCGCACGCCATCCTCGCCGAGCGTGGTTTCGCTCTCGTCGAAATAGGCCTCCTGCCGCACCGAGTACCAGCCGCTGTAGCGGTCCAGATAGATGTCGCCATTCGCGGCCATCGCCTTCCAGATCGCCTGGCAGGATGCGTAATGGCGTGGCTCGGTCGTGCGGATGAATTCGTCATTCGAGGCGCCGAGGGTCTCGGTCATCGAGCGGAAGATTGCCGAATTGCGGTCGGCAAGCTCCAAGGGCGTGATGCCTTCCTTCTCGGCCGTCTGCTGCATCTTGAGACCATGCTCGTCAGTGCCCGTGAGAAAGAACACGTCCTTGCCGTCCAGCCGCTGGAAGCGGGCCAGTGCGTCGCTGGCAATAACCGTATAGGCATGGCCGATATGCGGCTTGCCATTCGGATAAAAGATCGGAGTGGTCAGGTAGAATTTTTCGCGTGCCATGGATGAAATCGCCATGAATGTCTGAATGGGAAGTGTGGCGGTGGATATCTCATCGAGACGGCGATTGCCATCCCGAGGACAAGGGCGCATTCACATTCGCATCGCAGATTTCAGGCGGTCGATCATGGTCAGGGCGTGCTGCTTCTTGTCGAGATTGTAGGTCTCTGCCTCAGATATCGTGTTCAGCGCCTCGTGCCAAGCCTCGGACAGTGTTTTGGCCCTGGCGAGATCGCCGGACAAAGCCGCCTCGCTGGCGGCGGCCGAAAGCAGGTCCAGCGCGCGGCGGTTGAAGATGTCGAACTGGATCGCCTGGTCGCGTCCGGCCACGGCTTCGGCAAGGCGATGGGCGCCGGCGATGTCGGGCTTCCTGGCCGCCACCAGCGTGTCGAGCGCGCCGGCGATCTCCAGCCCGCCATACTGGGTGAGCAGGATCGCGTTGCGGGCGCTGCCCCCTGCCCGCTCGGCAAGCGCCGCGCGCGCGGCCGGATCGTCCGGCGGCGGCGGCTCGACATTCTCCAGCACCGCCATCAGCTCGTCGGCGGCCAGCGGCGCCAGCCGCACCATCTGGCAGCGCGAGCGGATCGTCGGCAACAGGCTGCCCGGCGCGTGCACGATCAGAATGAACAATGTGCGCGCCGGCGGCTCTTCGAGATTCTTGAGCAAGGCATTGGCGGCGTTGGTGTTCATGTCGTCGGCCGGATCGACGATGACGACCCGGTAGCTGCCGTCATGCGAGGTCATCGACAGGAAGCGGCTGACCTTGCGGATCTCGTCGACGGTCAGCACCGTCTTGAAGCTCTTGGTCTTGTCGTTGGCCGGACGGGTGAGGTGCAGCACCGAAGGATGCGCGCCGGTGGCGATCTGGCGAAACAGCGAGGAGGCCGGATCGGGAACGGCAAGCATGTCGGGCGCCGTCTTGAAATCCGGATATCTCAGAAGATGGTGCGCCATGTGAAAGGCCATCGTCGCCTTGCCGATGCCTTGCGGCCCGGTGAAAATCAGCGCGTGCGGCAGCTTGCAGCCGCGGTAGGCGCTCGCAAGCATCCCGGCCGCCGTCGCGTGGCCAACCAGCCGCGCCGTTTCAGCCGGCTCGGGCACGCCGTCCAGCGTGTCATGCTGTTCCGGAGCGATGCGTTCGAAGATCATGCCGGCGCCGTCTCAATCCTTTGCGCCGGCATTCGCTCTTCCAGCGCCGTGAAGACGGCGGCGGTGACGACATTCTCCACCGTATCGGGATCGGCGGAAGCGTCGATGACGATGCAGCGCTCCGGCTCCGCCTCGGCAATGGCAAGGAAAGCCTCGCGCCGTCGCCGGTGAATGGCCAAGGTCTCCTTTTCGAAGCGATCGGCGGCGTCCCCTGCCCCGCGCCGCGCCGTGGCCCGCTTCAGGCCCTCGACCGGATCGATGTCGAAGATCAGCGTCATGTCCGGCATCATGCCGTTGATGGCCACTGCCTCCAGCGCTTTCATGAAATCAGCATCGAGGCCGCCCGTGACGCCTTGGTAGACGCGCGAGGAATCGATGAAGCGGTCGCACAGCACGATCGAGCCCCGCTCGACCGCCGGCCGGATCACCTGCTCGACATGGTCGGAGCGCGCGGCGGCGAACAGGATCGCCTCCATCTTTGGGCCGAACGGCTCGGCCGCGCCCGACAGAAGCACATGCCTTACGGCCTCGGCGCCGGGCGATCCGCCTGGTTCGCGGCTGACCAGCACTTCATATTTCTTGGCGCGCATGCGCCGCGCCAGCCGCTCGATCTGCGTCGACTTGCCTGCTCCTTCGCCGCCCTCGAAGGTGATGAAAAATCCGCTCGCCAATCGAGACTGCCTTTGCCCGTGCTGGCCGCTGTCATAGCTCCCGTCCGACAAAAGGTCCACGAAGTTGCCCGATCACAAATGTTTCTGACGCAGCCAGCCGACAGCGAGTTCCTTGGCCGCGTCGAGCGCACGCTGCGGCAGCGTGCCCACTTTCACCGACTCGGCGGCATAGAGCGGCGTCTGCTGGCTCAGCGTATCGCCTATCCAAACGCGCAATTCTCCGACCGGTTGCCCCTCCTCGACCGGTGCCGATACCGGACCCTGGTAGACGATCCTGGCGGTCAGCTTGTCGCGGTTGGCGATCGGCAGAAAGATGTCGACCGGACCTTTCGCTTTCAAGGCCAGGCCCGACTTGGCGCCGCCGAAAACCTGCGCTTCGCCGACGACCTCGTCCTTGGCGAATATCTCGGTCTTCTGGAATGACCGCGAGCCCCAGTCGAGCAGCTTGCGCGCCTCTTCGGAGCGTTCGCGGTCATTTGCCAGTCCGCTGAGAGCGGCGATCACGCGCGTGCCGTTGTGGCTGACGGTGCCGACCAGGCCGAAGCCCGCCTGCTCGCTGGCGCCGGCCACAAAGCCGTCGGCTTCGATGCCCATGGCGATCAGCGGATTGCGGTTTCTTTGCGCGATCTTGTTCCAGGTGAAGTCCGGCTGGCTGTAATAGTGGAAGAATTCCGGATAGTCGCGCCACAGATGCAGCGCCAGCATCGTCAACTCCCGCACCGTCGTCTGCTGGCCGTCGGCCGGCAGGCCGGTCGAATTGACGAAGGTCGATTTCTGAAGACCGATCTGGCGGGCGCGATCGGTCATCTGCGCGGCGAAATTCGCTTCCGAGCCGGCCATGCCCTCGGCGAGCACGATACAGCCGTCATTGGCCGCCTGCACGGTGACGCCCTGGATCAGATCCTCGACGCGGACCTCGGATTTGAGCTTGGCGAACATGGTCGAGGTTCCGGACGGCGCGCCGCCGGTGCGCCAGGCGTTTTCGCTGACCACGAAAGTATCGTCGAGCGTGATGCGCTTCGACTTGATGGCGTTGAAGACCATTTCCATCGTCATGAGCTTGGCCATCGAGGCCGGCGGGATCGGCTTGTCGGGATCCTTGGCGAAGAGCACGGTGCCGGTGTCGGCATCGATCATGAACGCCTGCGTCGCCTTGGTCTCGAAAAGCTGCGCGCTTGCCGGGACCGCGCAAAGCAGCGCCAGCACCAATCCCAGAAGGCTGGCGAAAGGCGGAAAAATGCGCAGTTGCATGAAATGTCGACCCGATCTGAGCAACACCGGAGACGTTGAACGGTTTTCGCCCGGAATTGCGCAAAGACTACCCCTCGGCCAAGCTATCAGGGTTTTTTCGGCCGGATCAACGGGCAGCGCGAATTTGATCAGTTACGCACAACCAGCGCGTCCGGCGCGCCATGCGACCAGGCCGCCTGAAGCAGGTCGTCGACGCTGCCATGGCCGTCCGGATAGACATTGACCGCATACCAGTCATTGCCGTCGAGTTCGGTGCGCTGGATCTCGGTCCGGCCGAATGGCTCGAGCGCCGAGGCCACGCGCTTTGCCTCCGCGGCTTCGTCGAAGGAACCGGCGGCGACATAGTCGGATGCCGGCGCCTGTTCCTGGCGGTTCGATTTCCGCCACGACTGCAGGACATCGGCAGGCGACATGCCACCGGCATCGAGCGCGGCAAAGACGTCGGCACGCTGCACCCGCTCATCCGCATAGGACAGCGAAGCCACGGCGAAGGGTGAGTTCGGTGGCAGGGCGAGGTCCGGCCGCACCGGCACGATCGGTCCGAAATCGGGCAGCACGACATCGCTCGCGCCCTGTGTCGAGAACGCCGCCGGTTGCACGGTCGGCTGGTCCGACAGGCCCGGCTGCGCGGCAAAAGCCTGCCCCGAATTGGTCAACTGTCCAGGGAACGGCACGGCGGCCGGCGGCACGCCCGTCGACAAGCTCGGCGACGGGCCGTTCATGGCCACCATCACGCCGGTCGGCAGACCGTCCGACGGATCCGGCCGGTTGTTGCCAGGGTGATAGGAGGCCACCAGATACTGATCGTCGTCACCGTCGAGCGGCGCGCGGCCGACATATTCGACTTTGACCCTGGCCGTGCCGACCTTGTCGTAGTCGAGCATCTGCGCCGCGCGCTCGGAGACGTCGATGATGCGGCCCTCATGGTAGGGACCGCGATCGTTGACGCGCACGATCACCGAGCTGCCGGTCTCCAGATTGGTGACGCGGGCATAGCTCGGCAGCGGCATCGTCGGATGCGCCGCGGTAAGATGCGTCATGTCGTAGACTTCGCCATTGGCGGTCAAACGGCCGTGGAAGGCGTCACCATACCAGGACGCCAGCCCGACCTTGGTGAAGCCCTTCTTATCTTCCTTCGGATAGTACCACTTGCCGCGCACCTGGTAGGGCTTGCCGAGCTGGTCGCGACCGCCGCCCCGCCGCATGAACTGCACGCGCGGGCTTGCCTTCACGCCATACTCGGACTCGGCGAAATATTCCTTGGAGCGAGCCTTCTTGTAGACCATGCCCTTCGGTTCGGGCTGCGAGGCGCAGGCAGCCAAAATGAGGCCCGAAAGGGCGCACAAGGCGAAAGCAGAAGCGCGACGAAGACGCGGGCGCGCCGGAGTCTGCATGTTCTCGATTGTCCCCTACCGTACTGCCACCCGACGGGGCCAGAAGTCGCCCACCAGGCCAACACCTTGATCCCCAATCCCTTTTGCACCGGAATTGCTTATCACGATGTTAATCGATTATGGCAGCAACAGGGCGAGATTATGGCGAGAATGCCGGGCCATACCCCCGGCAAGCCGCCTGCCCCGATTCCGAGAGGCAACGCCGGCAATATCCGCACCGCCAGGAAGGATCATCGGCGAGCCAAAACCTGCAGGCGAACAGACGCTTGTCCGTTATTGTGGCAGTGCGGACGAAGCCTGCTGAGCAGTCGCGCGCGACAGCATCTCGCGCTTCGTTAGGAGCGGCTTCTCGTAGTCTTTCTTCACAGCTTCCCCCTGCTTGAAATATTAGCAAGTCGACATTGGCCGACCTTGCGCCGAATTGTCAATGCAGCCGATTCGATGGAATGCCTCGCGGCTCGACGGTGGCCCGCCTGATTGCTTCTTGCGCATGATTGGCTCCTTGCGATTGACAGGTCTTTGCGCGACGCACTAGAGCATGGCGCGCAGTCCTATCGACACAGCCCTTGTGGCCAACGAGACGGAAGCGCCCTCGTGAAGATCACGACGGAGGGATGGCCGAGCGGTTTAAGGCACCGGTCTTGAAAACCGGCGTGGGCGCAAGTTCACCGTGGGTTCGAATCCCACTCCCTCCGCCAGCAAAGCGCCAAAGGCAGCGCTCATGGAAACGCGTCAAAAACAGCGCAAATTACAGCTTACAGACCAATTTCAAATCAGAGCATGAACCGATTGCTCGGGCGCTGCGACCAATGCTCTGAGATGAGAAACGTCTGGAGGCCTGTCATGCAATCGTCGATGGAAAGAACGAGCTTCGGTCGTCCGCTCGTTTTGGCAGCCGGCCTGGCCGTCATGCTCGGCGGACCAGCCGCCGCGAAAGAACTGAGCGATCCGCTTTCACCGCTCACCACAACCAAAGGCTCAGTCCTCTGCTTTGAGCGCGACTACTCCGCCGCGCATCTCGCACAGCACCCCAGGCAGACGACCAAGTCCATTCTCCTGGCCTTCGAGCAGGGCTTCGTCACCATCGTGCTGCGGCCGCGCACGGGCCCGGAAAAACGCATCTATGCGGCCTGCGACTGGCGGCAGGGTGCCGGGATCGACACTTCGGATCACAAGATGATCCCCAACTTCAACGGGCCGGCGGGATTCGACTGCATCGTGACGGAAGACGAGTCCGCCGAGGAAGCCGGCTACGGCCTGATCGACCCGGCGCAGGACGGCCAATCGCTCACGCTTTTCCTGCAGAGCCCGATCTATGTCGAGGGCAACAGCGCCGACGAGGAAAGCCACAGCATGACGCTCGGCAAGGAGGACCGGACGTTTGCCCTGACCCGAACCGACCCAAAGGCATGCGAAACTTACAAGCCGGTCTCGGAGGAGTAGCGCCAATCCGGACTAGGATGACGTTTCGTTGGGTGCCCTGGCCCGAAGGAAATTAAACTTTCCAAGGAGCGATCCGTGATGGCCAGGCAAACACAAGCCTTCGCCTTGGCAATCTTCCTGGGTTCGGCGGCCTTCGCGCACGCCGCCGACTCCGGCGACGCGGGTTGCGCCGCGGGGCCGAAGATGAAGCCTAAATCTGTCATGTGCCTGCCACGCGCCCCGCGCAACTGGATCGTCTGCAGCGGCGTCCCCAATGCCCAGGGCGAAGGATTGTGAAAGGATACGGGCGTTCCCTGCGAACAACCGCCGCCTCGCGATCCGGCGGACTATCGGCCGGTGGCCGCCATAGCTCTGCAAGCCGTCGCCAACTTTGCCGTCGAAAGCGGCGAACATCGAAGTGTTCGAGCTCCAGTTCATTTTCAGGCCCGCATTGACGGCAACCGCGTCCTCGCGGCCGAGGCGCCCTGGATGACGAAGGAGGTGCCCGGAGCCGCCTGGAAACTTGGCTTCACCGAGCGGTCCGGCTCGAACTCGTGCACCCAGGCTGCGCGGCCCCATGCCTGCGCATTCACCGGATCGATGTCCCGGTCAGCCCCGCCATGCGAGGCGCGCCACGCACGCGGTCGAATGCGTCCTGGAGCGGCTGACTTTTCTGGGCATATCGCGACCCGATTAAAGGAAGACGCATGAACGCGGCACCTCACATAGACCCGAGTGTTTTCGCGAACATTGGCGATTCTGCAAGCCTGGCCACCGAGAGTGGTACGCCGGGTGCAATGATTGAAGGACCGAATTGTTTTGCGGCGCGCATTGGCGCGCCGGTCAACGGTTGGTGAAGCAGCGTTCATTTGATTTCTCAGACAAAATATGCTGCTTGTCGCGCCCATGAAAAAGCTCTGCCTGATGGTTCTGGCGTCGCTGACGCTGGTCTTGCCGGCCAAGGCGATGGACAATGCGTTGCGCGCCGGCCTGATGAAACTCGACCCGCAGACTCGCCTCGAGCAGCGGTGTGACGCCGAAGTCCTCGACCGGATCAGTCACGACGATCACAACTACAAGGCCGACCGCGTCGTGGCCTACGCCTTCGCCACGCCGCAGATGAGCGCCGATGCCATCAAGAGCTCGGGCGCGGCCTTCCGCAGCAAGGGCCAATGGTACCGGCTGAAGTTCAAATGCCAGACCGGGCCGGACCATATGGAAGTGCTGCAGTTCCGCTACAAGATCGGTGACGAAATCCCGGAATCCGACTGGGCCAAATATAATCTCTACGATTAGTTTTCCGCCCTGCCCGCCTTGCCGACGACCACCCGAAATCCCTGAGGGCTTGCGCCGCCGGCGTTGTTTTCCGGCGATGTCCAAGCCTGTGCCTTGACGCCGATGGACCATGCCTTTAGGGCCGTCTGGATAAGGGCTACGCTCATTTCAGGCAAGGATTTCTAGTCGATGGAAATATTCACTGCCGCAGGCCTTTCAGCTCTCCTCCAGGTCGTTGCAATCGATCTCGCGCTGGCCGGCGACAACGCGATTGTGATCGGCCTCGCGGCAGCCGGCCTTCCCGCGGATCAGCGCAAGCGCGCCATCCTTGTCGGCATCGCGGCGGCCACGGTCCTGCGCATAATCTTTGCCCTGATCACGCAATGGCTGCTGACCATCGGCCCGATGCTGCTGATCGCCGGCGGGCTTCTGCTTCTGTGGGTGTGCTGGAAGATGTGGCGCGAATTGCGCGTCAGCCACGACGACGAGCGCGACGCCACCGAAGCGCTGTCGAACAGCGATTACAACAAGGATGGATCGGTCTCCGGCAAGAGCAAGCGCAAGACCTTCTCGCAAGCCGCTTGGCAGATCGTCATCGCCGACGTTTCGATGTCGCTCGACAACGTGCTCGCCGTCGCCGGCGCGGCCATGAAGCACCCCACTGTGTTGATCATCGGGCTGGCCCTTTCGATCGCGCTGATGGGCTTCGCCGCATCCTTTGTCGCACGCCTTCTGCACAAGTATCGCTGGATCGCCTATATCGGCCTGCTGATCATTCTTTACGTCGCGGTGAACATGCTTCTCGGAGGCGCCGTGCAGCAGTTTCCCGACCATTTTGCCTTCCTGGCACCATGGTTCGGGCCGGGCGGCCACTGACGCTCTTTCTGGCGAGCGTCCGCGCAGCGCCTCTCGTCCTGGCCGGCTGGCAGGTTTGCTTCTGTGCCGAAGCGTGCTATTGCGCCCGCGCGAAATGGCTCAAAGCCGCGCACGTAGATCGATCTTCGGAGCCTGTGGCTCAATCCTCGATCTCGCTCTCATCTCTTGGAAAACAAAGTTTATGTCCGCCCCACGCGTCAGTTTCGTCAGTCTTGGATGCCCGAAGGCGCTCGTCGATTCCGAGCGCATCATCACGCGGCTCCGCGCCGAAGGCTATGAGATCGCACGCAAGCATGACGGCGCCGACCTCGTCGTCGTCAATACCTGCGGCTTCCTCGATTCCGCGCGCGACGAGTCGCTCAACGCCATCGGCTCCGCCCTTTCCGAAAACGGCCGCGTCATCGTCACCGGCTGCCTCGGCGCCGAGCCGGAGGTCATCCGCGAAAAGCACCCCAACGTGCTGGCGATCACCGGCCCGCAGGCCTATGAGAGCGTGATGGCGGCGGTCCACGAAGCGGCTCCGCCCAGCCATGATCCCTATGTCGACCTGTTGCCGCCGCAGGGCGTGAAGCTCACGCCGCGCCACTACGCCTATCTGAAGATTTCCGAGGGCTGCAACAACCGCTGCACCTTCTGCATCATCCCTGCATTGCGCGGCGATCTCGTCTCGCGCCCGGCCGCGGATGTGCTGCGCGAAGCCGAAAAGCTCGCCAAGGCCGGCGTCAAGGAGATCCTCGTCATCTCGCAGGATACCAGCGCCTACGGCATCGACATCAAATACCAGACATCGATGTTTGGCGATCGCGAGGTGCGGGCGAAATTCCTCGACCTCGCCGAGGAGCTCGGCAAGCTCGGCATCTGGATACGCATGCATTACGTGTATCCCTACCCGCATGTCGCCGACGTCATTCCGCTGATGGCGGAAGGAAAGATCCTTCCCTATCTTGACATCCCCTTCCAGCACGCCTCGCCGCAGGTGCTGAAGAACATGCGGCGCCCCGCGCATGGCGAAAAGACGCTGGACCGCATCCGCGGCTGGCGCGAGGTCTGCCCCGACCTCGCCATCCGCTCGACCTTCATCGTCGGTTTCCCCGGCGAGACCGAAGATGATTTTCAGATGCTGCTCGACTGGCTGGACGAAGCCAGGATCGACCGCGCCGGCTGTTTCAAATACGAGCCGGTGAAGGGCGCCCGCTCCAACGACCTCGGGCTGGAGCAGGTGCCGCAGGAGATCAAGGAAGCGCGCTGGCACCGCTTCATGCAGCGCCAGCAGAAGATCTCGGCAGCGCAGTTGGCAAAAAAGGTCGGCAAGCGCCTGCCGGTGCTGATCGACGAGGCGCATGGCACATCGGCCAAGGGCCGCACCAAATACGACGCGCCGGAGATCGATGGCTCGGTGCACATCCAGTCGCGGCGGCCGCTGCGCGCCGGCGAGATCGTCACGGTCAAGATCGACCGCGCCGACGCCTACGATCTCTACGGTTCGGCGGTCTGACAGCCCACACGAACAAGGCAGCTTCAAAGAAAAAAGGGCGCCCCGGAGGCGCCCTTTTCCGTTTCGGTTCAGCTGCTTGCTGCTTACTGCGGCAGCTTGTCGTCGATGCCTTTGACGTAGAAATTCATGCCGAGCAGCGTACCGTCGTCGGCGACCTCGCCGTCCTTCAGCCAGGGCGATCCGTCCTGCTTGGACACCGGTCCGGTGAAGGGGTTCCAGCCACCGGCGATCTTCTTCTCGGTCGCTTCCGCCATCGCCTTCACGTCGTCGGGCATGTTGGTGTAGGGCGCAAGCTTGACGGCGCCGTCCTTGATGCCGAGCCAGACATTGTCCGGCTTCCAGGTGCCGTCTAGAGCAGCCTGGACGCGGCTGATGTAGTACGGCCCCCACTCGTCGGTCAGCGAGGTCAGCTGCGCGTTCGGCGCGAACTTGATCATGTCGGACGACTGCCCGAAGCCGTGCAGCTTGCGCTCCTCGGCGACCTGCAGCGCGGCAGTCGAGTCGGTGTGCTGGACGATGATGTCGGCGCCCTGGTCGAACAGCGCCTTGGCGGCGTCGGCTTCCTTGCCCGGATCGAACCAGGAGTTCACCCACACGATCTTGACCTTGAAGTCGGGATTGACCGACTGCGCGCCGAGCATGAAGGAGTTGATGCCCATCACCACTTCCGGGATCGGGAAGGAGACGATGTAGCCGGCGAGGCCCTTCTTCGATTCCTTGGCCGCGATCTGGCCGAGCACATAGCGGCCTTCATAGAAGCGCGCATTGTAGATGCCGAGATTGTCGCCGGTCTTGAAGCCGGTGGCATGCTCGAACATCACCTTTGGGAACTTCTTGGCGACCTTCACTTCGGCGTCCATGAAGCCGAAGGATGTGCCGAAGATGATCTTGCACTTCTCGCGCGCCAGGCGCTCGAAAGCGCGGTCGGCGTCCGGACCTTCCGATACGTTTTCGAGATAGGCGGTCTCGACCTTGTCGCCGAGCGCCTTCTCGACCTCGAGGCGGCCCTGGTCGTGCTGGTAGGAATAGCCGAAGTCGCCGATCGGACCCGTATAGACCCAGCACGCCTTGAGCTTGTCGGCAGCTTCAGCGGTTGCCGCCAGCGACAGGGCCGCAGCCGTGGTCATCAACGCTATAAGCAGTTTTTTCATTGTGTTACCTCTCTGAGTTAAGCCTTGGAGCTTCCCGTCTTTTTGTTGTCGTCAACGATCCGGAACAAATGGCTGCCCCAACGAAGCCGGCGTGTTCATCATCGTCAGCCGCTTGTTGCGGGAGATTAGAACGAGAACCACGACGGTTGCCAGATAGGGCAGCGAAGAAAGAAACTGCGAAGGTACCGGAATGCCAAAAGCCTGTGCATGAAGCTGGCCGATCCACACCGCGCCGAAGATGTAGGCGCCGGCCAGCACCCGCCACGGACGCCAGGAAGCGAACACCACCAGCGCCAGCGCGATCCAGCCGCGGCCCGCGCTCATATTCTCCACCCATTGCGGCGTGTAGACCAGCGACAGGTGGCCGCCGGCAAGGCCTGCGCAGGCGCCACCGAACATCACGGCGAGATAGCGGTAGCGGATGACCTTGATGCCGAGCGCATGCGCCGACGTGTGGCTGTCGCCGATCGAGCGCAGCGTCAGGCCGGTGCGCGTCTTGAACAGAAACCACATCACCGCCGCGGTCAGCGCGATCGAGATATAGAAGACCGGATCCTGGCCGAAGATCAGCTTGCCCACAACCGGGATCGAGCTGATCACCGGGATGTCGAGATTTGGCAATCTCACGCCCGGCTGGCCGACGAAGCTGGTGCCGATCATGCCCGAGAGGCCAAGGCCGAGCAGCGTCAGCGACAGGCCGGTCGCCACCTGGTTGGTGGCGAGCGACAGCGTCATGACGGCGAACAGCAGCGAGAACAGCGCGCCGACGATGATCGCGGCAAGCAGGCCGATCCATGGCGACCCGGTGAGGTAGCCGGCGCCGAAGCCGCCGACGGCGCCCATGATCATCATGCCTTCGACGCCCAGATTGAGCACGCCGGAGCGCTCGACCACCAGCTCGCCGATCGCCGCGATCAGAAGCGGCGTTGCAGCGGTCGCGATGGTCAAAAGGATGTTGACGGTGATGTCCATCAGCGGGCCTCCTCGAGCTTGGGCGCTGCTTCGAGTTTCGTCGCGCCATTCGGCTTCGTTAGCGCCATGCCGATCAGGCGAATGCGGTAGTGGATGAGCGTGTCGCAGCCGAGCACGAAGAACAAAAGCATGCCCTGGAACACACGCGCCACCTTGTCGGAGATGCCGAGCGCGCTCTGCACCGCCTCACCGCCGAGATAGGTCAGCGCCAGCACCAGGCCCGCGGCGACGATGCCCAGCGGATTGAGCCTGCCGAGGAAGGCGACGATGATGGCGGTGAAGCCGTAGCCGGGCGAGATCACCGGCTGCAATTGGCCGATGGCGCCGGAAACCTCCGAGATGCCCGCAAGGCCGGCCAGTGCGCCAGACAGAAGGAAGGTGAAGAACACCATCCGGTTGAAGCCGAAGCCGGCGAAGCGGCCTGCCCTTGGGCTTGAACCCAGCACGCGGACCTCGAAACCCTTGAGCATGCGGCTCATCATCAGCCAGACCAGAACGGCGGCCACCAGGGCGAAGACGAAGCCCCAATTGGCGCGGCCGGCATCGGGCATCAGCTCGGGCAGCACAGCGGAATCGCCGAACTGGATGGTCTGCGGGAAGCCGTGGCCTTGCGGATCGCGCCACGGACCGCGCACCAGCCAGTCGAGGAAGAGCTGCGCGACATAGACCAGCATCAGGCTGGTCAGGATCTCGTTGGTGCTGAAGCGGGTCTTGAGCAGCGCCGGGATGGATGCGTAGAACGCGCCGCCGACCATGCCGAGCAGAAGCATCAGCGGGATCACCAGCGGACCTTCGAATTGCGGGAACAGCACCGGGATGATCGAGCCGAAGATTGCGCCGAATATGAACTGGCCTTCGGCGCCGATGTTCCAGATGTTGGCCTTGTAGCAGACCGACAGGCCGACCGCGATCAGGATGAGGGGCGCTGCCTTGATCGCCAGCTCGTGGAGCTGCCAGACCTGGCTGATCGGCTCGACGAAATAGATCTCGAAGGCGTTGAGCGGATTGACGCCGAGCAAGGCGAACATGATGGCGCCGGCGATGATCGTCAGCGCGAAGGCGATGAAGGGCGACAGCATGGAGAACAGCACCGAGCGCTGCGGGCGTTTGACCAGTTCGATGCGCATCATGCCATCTCCAGGCTGTGTTCGGCGTGCCCGGGCTCGGCGCCGCCCATCAAGAGGCCGATCTTCTCGAAAGTCGCCTCGGCGATCGCCAGCGGCTTGGACAATTCGCCATTGTGCATGACCGCGATCGCGTCCGACAGTTCGAACAATTCGTCGAGGTCCTGGCTGATGACCAGCACCGCCGATCCGCTGCGCGCCAACTCGATCAGCGCCTGGCGGATATGGGCGGCGGCGCCGGCATCCACGCCCCAGGTCGGCTGGTTGACGATCATGACGCTCGGCTTGCGGTCGAGCTCGCGGCCGACGATGAATTTCTGCAGATTGCCGCCCGACAGCGCCGCCGCTTCCGGATCCGGCGCGCTCTTGCGCACGTCCATGGCGGTGATGATGCGCTGGGCGGCGCTGTAGACGGCGCCGTTCTTGACCATGCCGCCCGAGCCGACGAAGGCCTTGCCGTCGGTGGCGTGGCGCGACAGAAGCAGGTTCTCCGAAAGCTTCATGCGCGGCGCCGCGCCATGACCCAGGCGCTCTTCGGGCACGAAAGCGGCCCCCATCAGGCGGCGGCCGGTGATCGCCAGGCCTCCGGCATCCTTGCCGCGAATGCGCACGGAACCGGCATCCTGCTGCAGCACTTCGCCGGAAACGGATTCGAAGAACTCGCCCTGGCCGTTGCCGGCCACACCCGCGATGCCGATCACTTCGCCGGCGCGCACGCTGAGATTGATGTTCTTGAGTGGTATTGCGAAGGGCGTCGCCGGCTTGCGGCTGAGGTTGCGGATTTCCAGCAGTGCCGGCGCCGTTTCGATGCCTTCCGCCGGCGCGCGCACCACCGCCTTCACCTCGCTGCCCACCATCATGCGGGCAAGCGACGCGGCGGTCTCCTGGCGCGGGTTGCAATGGCCGACAACCTTGCCGTGGCGCAGCACCGTGGCGCGGTCGCAGATGCGTTTGACCTCTTCCAGCCGGTGCGAGATGTAGAGGATCGACTTGCCTTCCGAGCGCAAGCGCTCCAGCGTTTCGAACAGCTTGTCGGCCTCCTGCGGCGTCAGCACCGAGGTCGGCTCGTCGAGGATGATGAGCTGCGGTGTCTGCAAGAGGCAGCGGATAATCTCGATGCGCTGGCGTTCGCCGACCGAAAGGTCTCCGACCAGCGAATCCGGATCGAGCGGCAAGCCGTAGCTGTAGGACAGCGCCCTCGCCTTCGCGGCGATGCTGCCGATCGGCGAACCGTCATTGAGCGAAAGCGCGATGTTCTCGGCCGCGGTGAGCGCTTCGAACAGCGAGAAATGCTGGAACACCATTCCGATGCCGAGCTTCTTGGCCATGCCCGGGCTAGTGATCTTGACCGGCTTGCCGTCCCAGAAGATTTCGCCCGAGTTCGGTTCGAGCGATCCGAACAGCATCTTGACCAGCGTCGACTTGCCGGCGCCGTTCTCGCCGAGCAACGCGTGGATCTCGCCCTTTGCGATATTGAGATCGATGTGATCGCACGCAGTCAGCGTGCCGAAAATCTTGGTAAGGCCACGAACCTCGAGCAGGTTCGCCCCGTCATGATTTGCACTCACAGTGCCTCCCACCCGGTTTCCCGGATATGTTCTGTGTTCCCGAAAGCATGGTATGCGCGGCCGGCTCCCATCGGAAAGCAGCACCCTACTTGAAAGAGCTTCAAGAATTTCAGCGGAAACTCAAGGGCTAAGATAGGCCTGTAGAGAACGCAGGCAAATCCGCAGCGCTTTTCAGGCAAGCCGTGCCTTCGGGCACGGCAAGTCGCTGAAAAACAGGGCAGCCGGCTAAGGCGTGATGCCGAAAGCTCTAAGGAATGAGGACAGTCGTTCCAGTCGTCTTGCGGGCCTCGAGATCCGCTTGCGCCTTTGCCGCGTCCTTCAGCGCATAGCGCTGGTTGATCTTGATCTCGACGGCGCCGCTCATGACCACGTCGAAAAGCGCTTCGGCCGACTTCACCAGATCCTCGCGGCTGGCGTTGTAGACGAACAGCGTCGGCCGGGTTGCGAAGATCGAGCCCTTCTGCGCCAGGAGCGACATCGAGAAAGGCGGGATCGGCCCGGACGACTGGCCGAAACTCACGAACATGCCCAGCGGCCGCAGGCAATCGAGCGATGCCGGGAAGGTGTCGGCGCCGACGGAATCGTAGACGACGTCGCATTTCTTCCCGCCCGTAAGCGCAGCGACTCCGGCGACGAAATCCTGCTCCTTGTAGTTGATGACGTGATCGAAGCCATGCGCCCGCGCGAGCTCGATCTTGTCGGCGGAACTCGCGGTGCCGATCACGGTCGCGCCGAGATGCTTTGCCCATTGGCCGAGGATCAGGCCGACGCCGCCGGCGGCCGCGTGGTAGAGGATCGTATCGCCGGCCTTGACCGGAAAAGTGCGGCGCAAGAGGTATTCGGCGGTCATGCCCTTCAGCATCATCGCCGCCGCCTGCTCATCGCTGATGCCGTCCGGCACTTTGACCACACGATCGGCGGCGATCACCCGCTTCTCGCAATAGGCGCCGACATTGACGGCATAGGCGATGCGGTCGCCGGGCTTCAGCCAGTCGATGCCGCTGCCGAGCGCCAGCACGACGCCCGCCGCCTCGCCGCCCGGAATCAGCGGAAAACCACCGGGTGGCGGGTAGAGCCCCGAGCGGTAGTAGACGTCGATGAAGTTGAGGCCGATCGCGGTGTGCCGGATCAGGATCTGGCCTTCTCCCGGCTGGCCGGGATCGGCGTCTTCATAGGCCAGGACTTCGGGACCGCCATTGGCGTGGATACGGATTGCCTTGGACATCGCTCAACTCTCTGAAAGGTACGTACAAAATCCGGAAACTTGATCCCGAGACGGAGAAGCGGTTTCCGGAAGGCCGTGCGCCGATGGACAGCCAGGCCAGGATGACCATTCGACCAAAAATATCCTGATCCAGGATCAGGGCTTCTTGGCGCCCAGACTGGGAAACATCTGCATGATGCCTCCGATGCAGGCGAGATAGAGGCCGGTGATCGTTATGCCGATCTTGGTGAAGTCGCTGACCTGCTCTCCCAGCACGCCGATCTTGTCATAGAAGGTGGCAAGTGCCGCCTGCGCCAGCGCCAGCGCGCCGAAGGCGCACCACAAAAGCGTCATGCCGAGATTGAGCGGTCGCAACCGCACGACGCGCACAGGATGGATGAAATTGATCGGCAGGAAGGTCAGGATGCCGGCGACCACCACGACAGCGAAAGACACCCATTGCCCGGGCTCTATGACGAAGAGCGTGAACACCACCATGTTCCAGACGACCGGGAACCCTTTGAAGAAGTTCTCCTTCGTTTTCATGCCGGTGTCGGCGTAGTAGATCGCGCTGGAGACCACGATGATGGCCGCGGACAGGAAGGACAGGTTCTCGCCCATGAAACCGCGCTGATAGAGCGCGAAGGCCGGTATGAGCACGTAAGTGACATAGTCGATGATGTTGTCGAGGAGCTCGCCCGACCATGTCGGCAGGATGTCCTTGACCTCGAGCCTCCTGGCGATCGGGCCGTCGATGCCGTCGACGAAAAGCGCCAGTCCCAGCCACCAGAACATCGCCGTCCAGCGTTCCTCGCTCGCCGCAACCAGCGACAGGAAGGCAAGGAACGACCCTGATGCGGTGAGCAGATGGACGGAGAACGCGCGCGCCTGCGGCCACGTCACCTTCTTCTTCGGCAGCGGAATCCGCTCCGCGATCTTCTTGGCTGCTTTCCTGGCCGCTGTGTTCTTGCTCACGGTCCCCGCCAGTCCAGCTTGCAGATTTCGGCCGAGCGGCCCGCGAAATTCCAGTTACGGCCGAAGGCGCGCATCTTGCTCTTGTCGGACTTCGCCACGATGATTTCCGGCGCAATCCAATATTCCGAATTGGTGATCACCGTATCCTTCTCGCGATCCTTGCCGGGAATTGGCGTCACCGCGCCGTCTATGATCTTCGGTATCTGGAAGACGCGCGTCTTGTCGCGCGTCTCGTAGGTGATCGGCACCTGCTCGACGCCGAGGAATTTTCCGACCAGAATCGACAACAGTGAGGTGGTGCCGCCGGCCTTGCCGGTGAAGATCTTGGTCAGCGCCTTCACCGCATAGACCGAAGCGCGCGTGTCGATGAACAGGCCGGCCGTCCAGTTGCCGCGGCTCATATAGCCGGGGATTTCCATGATCAGGCCGAGATTGAGGCCCGACAGGTCGACGTCGCCGAAATGGCCCGCGTCGATGCGGAACCCGGCCCAGGTCTGGCAATAGCCCTCGGTCGGCGGATGGCTACCGAGCGACAGCACGCAGGGACAGAAAACCGTGCAATTGCAAGAGAGTACCAACTCCCCTTTCATTGCCCAGCTTTGGTCGGTCATCGAATTCTCCCCCTCACGCCGAAACTAATAGCAGGGCAGCCGCCCACACAAGCAGTATCGTACCGGCAACCCGGCTGGCCACCCTGCCGCCGGTCTGTTTTTCGATCAGGGTGAACAAGCCGATCAGCGCCATCCAGAAGACGTTCATGGCGCCGACGGCAAACATCACCAGCATCAGCGCCCAGCAGCAACCGAGGCACCAGACGCCCTGCTCCAGTCCCAAACGGAAGATGCGGGCCGGCTTCGCGCTCCAGTTGGCGAACAGGATCGAGAACGGGTTGCGGCACTTTTCCAGGCATGCCTGTTTCAGGCCGCTGAACTGATAGAGGCCGGCCACGAGCAGCGCGGCGGCGCCGGCAATGCCGATGGCGGGATCGAGTATCCGGCCGGAACCGGCAAACGCGTAGACCGCGAGTGTCAACAGCGTAAAGCCCACTGATGCGCCAAGCCATGTGGTAAGGTATCCGGCAACAAGCACCAGCGGATGAGCGACGAGTTCGCCCTTGATCCTCGCCGTATCGGCGATTTCACAATAGGTGCGGATCAAGGGCGCCGCCGAAGGCAGCATCGTCGCCACGGCCATCAGGAACCACATCATCACCAGCGCCGGCGCTTGCAGGCCGGCAAGGCCGGCAAGCGGTGCCGGAGCGAGGCAAAGAGCGAAGAACCAGTCCAGGAAACCCGGCAACGGCAGGCTCGGCAGATTCTTCAGCAGCATGTCGCCGGGGCCGCCGACGGGGCTGTTTTCAGCGCCGCGGATCGCCATCGCGCCAAGCAGGAGCCAGGCAAGGCCTATCCCGACGCCGATCGTGAGCATGACCGTAAGGCGCGGGCTGCGCGCCACGCCTGCCGTCGCTCGGCCCGCACGGTCGAGATGGCTGAAATCGTGTTGCTCACCACTCATGGCAATCGAATGGGCTGAATCGCCGCGTTGATCAAGCCGGCTGATCTGCCCTATATCCAGACAAAGGCCCGAAGGGTCGCCTCGCATTGTGGAAGCCTGGCGTGGAGCACAACGACAAAGCCCGCATCCTGGTTGCCGGCAGCGGTCCGGCCGGCTTGATAGCGGCGCTCGGCTTCGCCGAGGCCGGTTTCGACGTGACGCTGGTCGGCCCCGAAGCCAACAGCGCCGACGGCCGCACCACCGCCCTCATGAATCCGGCGCTGAAGGTCCTTGAACGGCTGGGCGTCCTTGCCGAGCTGAAGCCGCAGGCCGCGCCGCTCAAGGTGATGCGCATCGTCGACGCCACCCGCCGGCTGATCCGAAGCCCGACCGTGACCTTTCGCGCCAGCGAGATCGGCGAGGAACAATTCGGGCTCAATTTGCCGAACAAGGATCTGATACCGATCCTCGCCAATGCCGTTTCGGCCCATCGCGGCGTCGAATGGCTGAAATCCACCGTCGAGTCATGGCGCTTCGACGCCGATCAGGCCCACGCCCGGCTGGCCGACGGCAGCGAAATCTCCGCGTCCCTGGCGGTTGCCGCCGACGGACGCCTGTCCCCGGCACGGGAAGCCGCCGGCATTCGCGCCTTTGCGCGGCCCTATCCGCAGTCGGCGCTCGTGCTCAATTTCGGCCACCGCAGCGAGCACGGCTTCGTTTCGACCGAGTTCCACACCGAGACAGGGCCGTTCACGCAGGTGCCGCTACCCGGCAGGCGTTCAAGCCTTGTCTGGGTGGTCAAGCCGGAAACGGCGCTGGAGCTTGCCGCGCTCGACGATGCAACCCTGTCGGAGCGTGTTGAGCAGCAGATGCAATCGATGCTTGGCCGCGTCTCGGTCGAGCCGGGGCGCCAGGTCTATCCCTTGTCGGCGGCCTCGCCCGGCCGTTTCGCGCAAAACCGCGTGGCGCTGGTTGGCGAGGCGGCGCACGTGTTTCCGCCGATCGGCGCCCAAGGCCTCAACCTCGGTATCAGGGATATCGACGATCTGATTGGAATCGCGAGTGAAAACAGCGCGGACCCCGGATCGCGCGGGAGCCTCGCCGTCTATGACACCAGGCGCCGGCCCGACATATGGGCGCGTAGCGGCGCGGTGAACCTGCTCAACATGTCGCTCTTGTCCGACATGCTGCCGACGCAGCTGGCGCGCAGCGCCGGCCTCAATGCGCTTGGCGGCTTCGCGCCGCTGCGCGCCTTCTTCATGCGCGAGGGACTGCGGCCAGGCAGCGGTTTTCGCGCGATTGCCGGCGGGTTAAGGAAAGAGGTCGGCCGCTAGGATTCCGTGCCGGATCGCGTAGAGCAGCGCGGTCACCGTCACCACTGAAAGGCATGTCGTGATCAGCACGCTGGCCGAAGCCCGCTGCACCCATACGTCATATTGCTGCGCGATCACGAAGACGTTGGTCGCCGTCGGCAGCGCCGCCAGCAGCATGGCGGAAAAGACCCAGGTCGGCGAGAAATTGCCGATCCAGCTCAGCACGACATAGCAAAGCAGCGGGTGGACGATAAGCTTCAGCCCGGCGATCAACGCCAGTTCATGCGGCACACGGTTGAGCGGTCGGAGCGCAAGCGTCACCCCCATGGCAAACAGGGCGCAGGGCGCGGCCGCGCGGGCGAGATAGTCCAGGAAGCGATCGACAGGCAGCGGCGGGCGGAACTCCACATAGGCGGCGGCGACGCCAAGCGCCGTCGCGATGATGAAGGGATGCAGCGCGATCTTCTTCACGACGCCGAGCGCCAGCTGGAGCGGCGGCGCCTTCTCCTTGCCCGACAACGCCATCATCATCGGCGCCACGGTGAAATGCACGATGTTCTCGAAGCAGAAGATCAGCGCCACCGGCACCGCCGCCTGCTCGCCGAACGCCAGCAAGGCAAGCCCGGGGCCCATATAGCCGATGTTGCCGTAAGCCGCGGCAAGGGCGGTGATCGTCGCCGGCGCGATCCCGCCGCGGGAAACGAAGACCGACCAGGCGAACATCAGTGTGAAGATCCCATAGGTGGCGATCAGCGAGCCAAGGATGAAGCTCCACTCCGTCAACTGCTCGAACGGTGTCTTGGCGAGCAACTGGAAGAACAGGGCCGGCAGCGCGACATAGACGATGAAAATGTTCATCCAGCCGAGCGCTTCCAGCGGCTGCCTGGTGATGCGCGCCACCAGGAAACCGACAAAGATCATGCCGAAGAATGGAAGGACGAGACCGATGACGTCAGACATTTTCGCTCGGGCAGAAAACTCCCGTGCGGGCTAACCCGTTGCTTCGGCTGAGGTCAAGGCGTTGGCTATTGAATTGCCGCCGCGCCTGCGCCAAATAGGCACCAAGCCGAAAGTCGGGGTCGATTTCTGGCCGGGTGACGTGTAAATTCAAGATCTTAGGCGCCTTGCGCGCAGCCACGACAGGCGCCTCGGAACAGCGCATGGCCCGAAAATCGGATCGATTTTCGAAGAGGATCATGCGCAAAACTAAAGTGCTGCAGCATTCTTTGCGCGTCCGAGAGGACGCGCGGTGCTGCAGGTGGTGAACGTGATGAAAACGGCCAAATTCTCGATCGGACAAGTGGTTCGCCATAGGCTGTTTCCGTTCCGCGGCGTGATCTTCGACGTCGATCCCGAATTCGCCAACACCGAGGAATGGTACGAGGCCATTCCCGCCGACGTGCGTCCACGCAGGGACCAGCCTTTCTACCATCTCCTGGCGGAAAATTCGGAGACCGAGTACATCGCCTATGTGTCCGAGCAGAACCTGCTCGAGGACCAGTCGGGCGAACCGGTACGGCATCCGCAGATCGGCGAGATGTTCGACAAGCTGCCGGACGGCCGCTACGAGCCGAAACGCCAGTCGAAGCACTGAAGCCAACGAATGTTGCCAACGCGCGGCGCGGCGACAACAAAAAAGCGGGGCATGTGCCCCGCTCAGACTGCTGACAAACCCCTGGCGTTAGCCGGGGGTTTTTGATTCACTGGGTCATGTTGAAGCGACCCGCCCCCGAACAGACCGCGCTTGAGATGGTGACGTTGGATCAGCTGGTTCCGGCTGATCATCTGCTTCGCAAG
>NZ_JBWGIO010000026.1:0-58566 GCF_057784215.1 Mesorhizobium sp. CNPSo 4661
CGGCACCGAGATGGTGATGCCTGGCGACAACATCACCGTCGACGTCGAGCTGATCGTGCCGATCGCGATGGAAGAGAAGCTGCGCTTCGCCATCCGTGAAGGCGGCCGCACCGTCGGTGCCGGCATCGTCGTCACCATCAAAGAGTAATTTGGACTGAAACCGATCTGTCGCGGGCGCGGGAGCTGCCCGCGCCGCGCCAGAACAAGGAATTGACGCATGAACGGACAGAATATCCGCATCCGCCTTAAGGCGTTTGACCACCGGGTGCTCGACGCCTCGACGCGCGAAATCGTGTCGACCGCCAAGCGCACCGGTGCCAACGTTCGCGGCCCCATTCCGCTGCCGACGCGGATCGAAAAATTCACGGTCAACCGGTCGCCCCACGTCGACAAGAAGAGCCGCGAGCAGTTCGAGATGCGCACGCACAAGCGTCTGCTCGACATCGTCGATCCGACCCCGCAGACGGTCGATGCTTTGATGAAGCTCGATCTGGCCGCCGGTGTCGACGTCGAGATCAAGCTCTAAGGGAATTGAGAGCGCGGTAAGGGGCGGTGCCCCTGGCCCGGAACTCTAAAGGAATTGAACCGATGCGTTCAGGTGTGATTGCAAAGAAGGTGGGAATGACCCGCATCTATAACGATGCCGGCGAACACGTTCCCGTCACCGTTCTCCAGATGGAGAACTGCCAGGTCGTGGCCCAGCGCACGCAGGAGAAGAACGGCTACACCGCCGTCCAGCTCGGCGTTGGCCTTGCCAAGGTGAAGAACACGTCAAAGGCGATGCGCGGCCATTTCGCCGCCGCCTCCGTCGAGCCCAAGGCCAAGGTCGCCGAGTTCCGCGTCTCCGCCGACAACATGATCGACGTCGGCGCCGAGCTGACGGTCGAGCATTTCGTCGCCGGCCAGAAGGTCGACGTCACCGGCACCTCGACCGGTAAGGGTTTTCAGGGCGTGATCAAGCGGCACCACATGGGCGGTGGCCGCGCCACGCACGGTAACTCGGTCTCGCACCGCACGCACGGCTCGACCGGCCAGCGCCAGGACCCCGGCAAGGTGTTCAAGGGCAAGAAGATGGCCGGCCACATGGGCGACACCCGCGTCACCACGCAGAATGTGGAGGTCGTCTCGACCGACGCCGACCGCGGCCTGATCCTGATCCGCGGCGCGGTTCCTGGTGTCAAGGGCGCCTGGATCCTGGTTCGCGACGCCGCCAAGGTTGCGCTGCCGGCCAATGCGCCGAAGCCTGCCGCGATCCGTGCCGCTGCCGCCAAGAACGAAGCCCCGGCCACTGAGGGAGCCGAATAATGGATCTCAAGATCACAACGCTGGGCGGCAAGGACGCCGGCAAGGTGAAGCTCTCCGAGGAGATTTTCGGCCTTGACCCGCGCGAGGACATCCTGCAGCGCGTCGTGCGCTGGCAGCTCGCCAAGAAGCAGCAGGGCACGCACAAGGCCAAGGGCCGCGCCGAAATCGCGCGCACCGGCGCCAAGATGTACAAGCAGAAGGGTACGGGCCGCGCCCGCCACCATTCGGCTCGCGCTCCGCAGTTCCGCGGCGGCGGCAAGGCACACGGCCCGGTCGTTCGCAGCCATGAGCATGAGTTGCCGAAGAAGGTCCGCGCGCTTGGCCTCAAGCACGCTCTCTCGGCCAAGGCCAAGAGCTCTTCGCTGATCATCGTCGACGAGCTGAAGCTCACCGAAGCCAAGACCAAGGCGCTGGTGGCGAACCTCGAGACGCTCGGGCTGACCAACGCCCTGGTGATCGGCGGCGCCGAGCTTGACCAGAACTTCAAGCTGGCCGCGACCAACATTCCGAACATCGACGTGCTGCCCATTCAGGGCATCAACGTCTACGACATTCTGCGCCGCGGCACGCTGGTCCTTTCGAAGGCCGCCGTCGAGGCTCTCGAGGAGCGCTTTAAATGACCGACCTTCGTCACTACGACGTGATCGTCTCGCCGGCGATCACCGAAAAGTCGACCATGGCTTCCGAGCAGAACCAGGTCGTCTTCAACGTCGCCAAGAAGGCGTCGAAGCCGGAAATCAAGGCTGCCGTGGAAGCTCTCTTCGGCGTCAAGGTGACGGCTGTGAACACGCTCGTCCGCAAGGGCAAGATCAAGCGCTTCCGCGGCACCGTTGGCCGCCAGGGCGACGTCAAGAAGGCGGTTGTGACGCTGGCCGACGGCCAGTCGATCGACGTCGCGACGGGTCTCTGAGCAAGGCCGCGAGGACAGGACAATGGCACTTAAGAAATTCAACCCGGTAACGCCGAGCACCCGCCAGCTGGTCATCGTCGACCGCTCGGGCCTCTACAAGGGCAAGCCCGTCAAGGGCCTGACCGAAGGCCTGACCAAGTCGGGCGGCCGCAACAACTACGGCCGCATCACGGCCCGCTTCATCGGCGGCGGTCACAAGCGTTCGTACCGCATCATCGACTTCAAGCGTAAGAAGTACGACGTCGTCGGCACGGTCGAGCGTATCGAATACGATCCGAACCGCACCGCCTTCATCGCGCTGATCAAGTATGACGACGGCGAGCTGTCCTACATCCTGGCCCCGCAGCGTCTTGCCGCCGGCGATAAGGTCGTGGCTGGCGAAGCGGTCGACGTGAAGCCGGGCAACGCGATGCCGCTGGCCTCGATGCCGGTCGGCACGATCGTCCACAACATCGAGCTGAAGCCGGGCAAGGGCGGCCAGGTCGCCCGTTCGGCTGGCGGTTACGCCCAGCTCGTCGGTCGCGACCAGGGCATGGCTATCTTGCGCCTCAACTCGGGCGAGCAGCGTGTCGTGCACGGCTCCTGCATGGCTACCGTCGGCGCTGTGTCGAACCCCGACCACGGCAACATCAACGACGGTAAGGCCGGTCGCACCGTGTGGCGCGGCAAGCGCCCGCACAATCGCGGCGTGACCATGAACCCGGTCGACCATCCGCATGGCGGCGGCGAAGGCCGCACCTCGGGTGGCCGTCATCCGGTTTCGCCCTGGGGCAAGCCGACCAAGGGCAAGAAGACGCGGTCCAACAAGGCGACCGACAAGTTCATCCTGCGCTCGCGTCATCAGCGCAAGAGCTAAGAAGAGGTAACGCCAAGTGACTCGTTCGATTTGGAAAGGCCCCTTCATCGACGGCTACCTTCTCAAGAAGGTGGACAAGGTTCGTGAAGGTGGTCGCAATGAGGTGATCAAGATGTGGAGCCGTCGCTCCACCATCCTGCCGCAGTTCGTCGGCCTCACCTTCGGTGTCTACAACGGCCAGAAGCACGTTCCCGTCTCGGTGAACGAGGACATGGTCGGCCACAAGTTCGGTGAATTCGCTCCGACCCGGACCTATTACGGTCATGGCGCGGATAAGAAGGCGAAGAGGAAATAATCATGGGCAAGGCCAAAGCTCCGCGCAGGCTTGCTGATAACGAGGCTCGTGCCGTTCTGCGCACGATCCGCATCAGCCCGCAGAAGCTCAACCTGGTTGCCGCGCTGATCCGCGGCAAGAAGGTCGCGACAGCGCTTTCCGACCTCGAATTCTCGGCCAAGCGGATTTCCGGCACGGTCAAGAAGACGCTGGAATCGGCGATCGCCAACGCGGAAAACAATCACGACCTCGACGTCGACGCTCTCATCGTGGCGGAAGCCTATGTTGGCAAGTCGATCGTCATGAAGCGTTTCCACGCTCGTGGCCGCGGCCGCGCCAGCCGTATCGAAAAGCCGTTCTCGCACCTCACGATCGTCGTTCGTGAAGTCGAGGAAAAAGGGGAGGCCGCATAATGGGCCAGAAAGTCAATCCGATCGGGCTGCGTCTCGGCATCAACCGTACTTGGGATTCGCGCTGGTTCGCGAACACCGGCGAGTACGGCCAGCTGCTGCACGAGGACCTCAAGATCCGCAAGTATCTTGAGAAGGAACTCAAGCAGGCCGCGATCTCGAAGGTCGTGATCGAGCGTCCGCACAAGAAGTGCCGCGTCACCATCCACGCCGCGCGTCCGGGCCTCATCATCGGCAAGAAGGGCGCCGACATCGAGAAGCTTCGCAAGAAGCTGACCGAGATGACGAAGTCCGAAACGCATCTCAACATCGTTGAAGTGCGCAAGCCGGAAATCGACGCCACGCTGATCGCCCAGTCGATCGCCCAGCAGCTCGAGCGCCGCATCGCGTTCCGCCGCGCCATGAAGCGCGCCGTTCAGTCGGCCATGCGCCTCGGCGCCGAAGGCATCCGCATCAACTGCTCCGGCCGTCTCGGCGGCGCCGAAATCGCGCGCATGGAGTGGTACCGCGAAGGCCGCGTGCCGCTGCACACGCTGCGCGCCGATGTCGACTACGGCACGGCCGAGGCGAACACGGCCTACGGCATCTGCGGCGTCAAGGTGTGGGTGTTCAAGGGCGAGATCCTCGAGCACGACCCGATGGCTTCCGAGCGCCGTGCGACCGAAGGTGATGCCGCGCATGGCGGCGGCGGTGCCGGCGGTGAGCGCGAACGCGGTCGTCGTCGCGAGAACGCCTGAGACATTTGAGAATTTGGAGTTAGAACGATGCTGCAGCCAAAGCGCACAAAGTTCCGCAAGCAGTTCAAGGGCCGTATCCACGGTACCGCCAAGGGCGGCACCAATCTGGATTTCGGCGGTTTCGGGCTGAAGGCGCTTGAGCCGAACCGCGTCACCGCGCGCGAGATCGAGGCGGCCCGCCGCGCGATCACCCGCGAGATGAAGCGCGCCGGTCGCGTCTGGATCCGGGTGTTCCCGGACCTGCCGGTCACCTCGAAGCCGACCGAAGTCCGCATGGGTAAGGGCAAGGGCGCCGTTGACTACTGGGCGGCGCGTGTCAAGCCCGGCCGCATCATGTTCGAGATCGACGGCGTCAGCGAGGAGACCGCGCGTGAAGCGTTGCGTCTCGGTGCCGCCAAGCTCTCGGTCAAGACGCGCTTCGTGCAGCGCATCGCAGAATAAGGACAGGCGATCATGAAAGCCGAAGACATCCGGACCAAGACCCAGGATCAGCTGAGCGACGACTTGGCAGCCCTCAAGAAGGAGCAGTTCAACCTGCGCTTCCAGAAGGCCACCGGCCAGCTCGAAAAGACAGCGCGCGTGAAGCAGGTCCGCAAGGACATCGCGCGTATCAAGACCATCGCCGCGGAAAAGTCCGCGGCCAAGAAGGCTTAAGGACGAGAACCATGCCAAAGCGCATCCTGCAGGGCACCGTCGTCAGCGACAAGAACGAGAAGACGGTCGTGGTCAAGGTCGAGCGTCGCTTCACCCATCCGGTGATGAAGAAGACCGTGCGCATGACCAAAAAGTACAAGGCGCACGACGAGAACAACGCCCACAAGGTCGGCGACCAGGTGTTCATCCAGGAATCGAAGCCGATTTCAAAGGACAAGCGCTGGATTGTCGTCTCTTCGGATCAGGCTTGATCCGGGCGAACGAACCGAATTTTGGACAGACCGGGGAGGGGTGAAGCACCCGTCCCGTTAGAAAAGAAGAAGGCGGCCAGTCATGATTCAGATGCAAACAAACCTCGACGTCGCGGACAATTCCGGCGCCCGTCGTGTCATGTGCATCAAGGTGCTGGGCGGCTCGAAGCGGAAGTATGCCTCCGTCGGCGACATCATCGTGGTGTCGATCAAGGAAGCCATTCCGCGCGGCCGCGTTAAGAAGGGCGATGTGATGAAGGCGGTCGTTGTTCGCACGGCCAAGGACATCCGCCGCCCGGACGGCAGCGTGATCCGTTTCGACAAGAACGCGGCCGTTCTCGTCGACAATAAGAAAGAGCCGATCGGCACCCGTATCTTCGGACCGGTTCCGCGCGAGCTGCGCGCCAAGAACCACATGAAGATCATCTCGCTCGCGCCTGAAGTGCTGTAAGGAGCCGGACCAATGCAAAAGATCAAAAAAGGCGACAAGGTCGTCGTGCTTGCCGGCAAGGACAAGGGCCGTTCGGGCGAAGTCCTGTCGGTGCAGCCGAAGGAAGACACCGCGGTCGTCCGCGGCGTGAACCTCATTCGCCGTCACCAGAAGCAGACCCAGTCCCAAGAGGGCGGGATCATCACCAAGGAAGCGCCGATCCACCTGTCGAATATCGCGCTGGCCGACCCCAAGGACGGCAAGCCGACCCGCGTCGGCTTCACCATCCAGAAGGATGGCAAGAAGGTGCGCGTCGCCAAGCGTTCGGGAGAAGTCATCAATGGCTAAGGCTGAAACCAAGCAGGCAACTGCCAAGAACGAGCCGCGCCTCAAGAAGGTCTACAACGAGACCATCCGCAAGGCGATGCAGGAGCAGTTCGGTTACGACAACGAGATGCAGGTTCCGCGCATCGACAAGATCGTGCTGAACATGGGTGTCGGCGAGGCAACCGCAGACTCCAAGAAGCCCTCGGTCGCGGCCGAGGACCTCGCGATGATCGCCGGCCAGAAGGCCGTCGTCACCCGCGCCCGCAACTCGATTGCCGGCTTCAAGGTGCGCGAGAACATGCCGATCGGCGCCAAGGTCACGTTGCGCAAGGAACGCATGTATGAGTTCCTCGACCGCCTCGTGAACATCGCGCTGCCGCGCGTTCGCGACTTTCGTGGACTGAATCCGAAGAGCTTTGACGGCCGTGGCAACTACGCCATGGGCATCAAGGAACACATCGTGTTCCCGGAGATCAACTACGACAAGGTTGATCAGGTCTGGGGCATGGACGTCATCGTTTGTACGACGGCGAAGACGGACGACGAGGCAAGAGCGCTGCTCAAGGCCTTCAACTTCCCCTTCCGCCAGTAACGGCAGCGAAAAAGGAAACATCTGAAATGGCAAAGACCAGCTCAGTCGAGAAGAACAACCGGCGCCGCAAGCTCGCCGATCAGTACGCCGCCAAGCGCACGGCGCTCAAGGCCATCATCATGGATCAGTCCAAGCCGATGGAAGAGCGTTTCCGCGCTCAGTTGAAGCTTTCGGCGCTGCCGCGCAACTCGGCCAAGATCCGTATCCGCAACCGCTGCGAAGTGACGGGCCGTCCGCGCGCCTATTATCGCAAGCTGAAGCTTTCGCGTATCGCGCTTCGCGATCTGGGCAACACCGGCCAGATCCCGGGCCTGGTCAAGTCGAGCTGGTAAGGAGACACTGAGATGTCATTGAGCGATCCTCTCGGCGATATGCTGACCCGCATCCGCAACGCCTATGGCCGCAAGAAGTCGAGCGTCTCGACTCCGGCCTCGCGTCTGCGCGCCCGCGTCCTCGAAGTGCTGAAGTCGGAAGGCTATATCCGCGACTACAGCCAGACCGATTTCGAAAACGGCAAGTCGGAAATCGAGATCGAGCTGAAATATTTCGACGGCGCCCCGGTCGTGCGCGAAATCGCGCGCGTCTCGAAGCCTGGCCGTCGCGTCTATGTCTCGGCCAAGTCGATCCCGCACGTCGCCAACGGCCTCGGCATCGCCATCCTTTCGACGCCGAAGGGCGTCATGGCCGACCATGAAGCGCGTGAGCAGAATGTCGGCGGCGAGATCCTCTGCCAGATCTTCTAAGGGTGAATGGTCAGTGGTGAATAGTGAATGGTGAAACTGCACGGACTTCGATCGCGCTATTCACCATTTTACCATTCACCATTCACAGCAGTTAAGGAAAGAAGGAGACAAAAATGTCTCGTATCGGAAAAAAACCCGTTTCGCTGCCGCAGGGCGTGACCGCGTCCGTCAACGGCCAGACCGTGACGGCTAAGGGCCCCAAGGGCGAATTGAAGTTCGTGGTGAACGACGAAGTGCTGGTGAAGATGGAGAACAACGAGATCTCCGTCGAGCCGCGCGACCAGACCAAGAACGCCCGCTCCAAGTGGGGCATGTCGCGCACGCAGATCGTCAACATCCTGCAGGGCGTGAAGGACGGCTTCGAGAAGAAGCTCGAGATCACCGGCGTCGGCTATCGCGCTGCGTTGCAGGGCAAGAACCTGCAGCTGGCGCTCGGCTTCAGCCACGACGTGGTCTATCAGACGCCGCAGGGCATCACCATTACGGTGCCGAAGCCGACCGAAATCACGGTCTCGGGCATCGATAAGCAGCAGGTTGGCCAGGTCGCCGCTGAGATCCGCGAATATCGCGGCCCCGAGCCCTACAAGGGCAAGGGCGTGCGCTATTCCGACGAGCGCATCGTGCGCAAGGAAGGCAAGAAGAAGTAATAAGCCTGGCCCGGGAAAGTTGCAGACTTTTCTGAAAGGGCCGGAGAAGTGTAACGCCGCGGGGAGCGGCCGCGGGAGGCTTGGCCTACCGCACAGGGTTGCCCCCGTTTTCTGAAGGCAAGGAACTGACATTATGGCAAGCCCCAAAGAAACCATCCAGCGCCGCGCGCAGCGCGTGCGCCGCCAGCTGAAGAAGGTCGCCGGCGAGCGTCCGCGGCTTTCGGTGCACCGCACCTCGAAGAACATCTACGTCCAGGTGATCGACGACGCCAACGGCCACACGCTGGCCGCAGCCTCGACGCTCGAGAAGGACCTCAAGGGTTCGCTCAAGACCGGCGCCGACACCGCTGCCGCTGCCGCGGTCGGCAAGCTGATCGCCGAGCGCGCCACGAAGGCCGGCGTCAAGGAAGTCGTCTTCGACCGCGGCCCGTACATCTATCATGGCCGCGTCAAGGCGCTGGCCGAGGCTGCCCGCGAGGGTGGTCTCAGCTTCTAATGCATGATCCCGAACCGGGAGGTCCGCGCAGCGAAAAGTTGCAGACTTTTCGGACAAGATCATGCAAAGGAGAAATTCGCCGCTGGCGACCCGCATGAGGCGTCGGCAAACAGCAACCCGTGCTTCCGGAAAAGAACAAGGAACAGGATATGGCACAGGAACGTAGAGAAGGCGGCCGCGGCCGCGAGCGTGAAGAGCGCGACGACGGCATGGTGGACAAGCTTGTCCACATCAACCGCGTCGCCAAGGTGGTGAAGGGTGGCCGTCGTTTCGGCTTCGCCGCTCTCGTCGTCGTCGGCGACCAGAAGGGTCGCGTCGGCTTCGGCCACGGCAAGGCGCGCGAAGTGCCGGAAGCGATCCGCAAGGCGACTGAATCGGCCAAGCGCGACATGATCTTCGTGCCGCTGCGTTCGGGCCGCACGCTGCATCACGACGTCGAGGGCCGTTGGGGCGCCGGACGCGTTCTGCTGCGCGCCGCCAAGCAGGGTACCGGCATCATCGCCGGCGGTCCGATGCGCGCCGTCTTCGAGACGCTCGGCATGCATGACGTGGTCGCCAAGTCGATGGGTTCGTCGAACCCCTACAACATGGTTCGCGCCACCTTCGACGCGCTGAAGAGCCAGATGCATCCGAAGGATGTGGCTGCCGCACGCGGCATCAAGTACTCGACCCTTCAGGCCCGCCGCGGCACCGCCGTTGCGGCTGAAGAATAGTCGACGCTGACCAGGGATTTCGACCATGGCCAAGAAAGCTACCAAGACCATCACCGTCGAGCAGATCGGCTCCCCGATCCGCCGGCCGAAGGAGCAGCGCGCGACGCTGGTCGGCCTCGGCCTGAACAAGATGCACAAGCGGCGCACGCTGGAAGACACCCCTTCCGTGCGCGGCATGATCGCCGCCGTCCAGCACCTCGTCCGCGTCGTGGACGAGGCCTGAACGGAAGCGCAGGAGAAGAATGATGAAACTCAACGATCTGCGTGACAAGGACGGCGCCACGCACTCCAGGAAGCGCCTCGGTCGCGGCATCGGCTCCGGCTCGGGCAAGACCGCCGGTCGCGGCGTCAAGGGTCAGAAGGCCCGCTCGGGCGTTGCCATCAACGGCTTCGAGGGTGGCCAGATGCCGCTCTACCGGCGTCTGCCGAAGCGCGGCTTCAACAACCTGTTCGGCAAGAGCTTCGCGGTTGTGTCGCTGGCCAAGATCCAGGCGGCGATCGACGCCAAGAAGCTCGACGCCAAGGCGGCCGTGACGGCCGAGGCCCTGGTTGCCGCCGGCGTCATCCGCCGCGTCAAGGACGGCGTGCGCGTGCTGTCCGACGGCGAGCTCAAGGCCAAGCTCTCCTTCGAGGTGGCCGGCGCCTCCAAGGCCGCGATCGAGAAGATCGAGAAGGCCGGCGGTTCGGTGAAGCTGCCGGAAGCGGCCACCGCCGAGTAACGGCGATTTGAAGCGCGGCCGACCGGGATGACTTCGCATTTTCCGTCGAACCGCGCTTTGACCAGATGAATTGGGCGGCCGCGTCAACGCGGCCGCTTGCATGTTTACGGTCCGGAGCTTATCTCGTGGGCTTCGGTGACACGCGCTGCCTGAGCTGCGGGCATCGAGCGTGACATGGAAATCAATGAAGTAGAGCGTGATGTCGTCCGAAGACCGCTTCACACTTTTCGGCATCATGCTCTAGCGGAGAATCAGGCATGGCCTCGGCTGCTGAACAACTAGCCTCCAATCTGAATTTCGCGGCCTTCGCCAAGGCCGAGGATCTCAAGAAGCGCATCTGGTTCACCATCGGCGCGCTGCTCGTCTACCGCCTCGGCACCTACATCCCGCTTCCCGGCATCAATCCTGACGCTTTCGCCCAGGCCTTCTCCTCGCAGAGCAAGGGCGTGCTCGGCATGTTCAACATGTTCGCCGGCGGCGCCGTGCAGCGCATGGCGATCTTCGCGCTGGGCATCATGCCTTACATCTCCGCCTCCATCATCATGCAGCTGATGACCTCGGTCATCCCATCGCTGGAAACGCTGAAGAAGGAAGGCGAGCAGGGCCGCAAGATCATCAACCAGTACACGCGCTACGGCACCGTGCTCCTGGCGCTGATCCAGGCCTACGGCATTTCGATCGGTCTCGAGGGCGGCAACGGCATCGTCAACGATCCCGGCATGTTCTTCCGCATCTCGACGGTCGTCACGCTGGTCGGCGGCACCATGTTCCTGATGTGGCTCGGCGAGCAGATCACCGCGCGCGGCATTGGCAACGGCATTTCGCTGATCATCTTCTCCGGCATCGTCGCCGGCCTGCCGCGGGCGATCTCCGGCACGCTGGAACTTGGCCGTACCGGCGCGTTGTCGACGGGCCTCATCCTCGCGATCATCGTGCTGGCCATCGTCGTCATTGCGCTGATCGTTTTCTTCGAGCGCGCGCAGCGCCGCCTGCTTATCCAGTATCCGAAGCGCCAGGTCGGCAATCGCATGTTCCAGGGCGATACCTCGCACCTGCCGCTGAAGCTCAACACCTCGGGCGTCATCCCGCCGATCTTCGCGTCCTCGCTGCTGCTTCTGCCGGCGACGGTCGCGGGCTTCTCGCAGGCGACGAACCTGCCGGCCTGGGCAAGCACGATCCTGGCCTCGCTCGGCCACGGCCAGCCGCTCTACATGATCTTCTATGCGGGCATGATCGTCTTCTTCGCCTTCTTCTACACGGCGATCGTCTTCAATCCGAAGGACACGGCCGACCAGCTCAAGAAGCACTCCGGCTTCATTCCGGGCTATCGTCCGGGCGAGCGCACCGCCGAATATATCGACTATGTTCTGACGCGTATCACCGTCATCGGCGCCATCTACCTGGTGCTGGTCTGTTTGCTGCCGGAGTTTCTGATTTCGGCGACTGGCGTACCTTTCTACCTCGGTGGCACATCGCTTCTGATCGTGGTCAGTGTCACGCTCGACACGGTGGCGCAGATTCAGGGTCACCTGATCGCGCACCAGTATGAGGGCCTGATCAAGAAGTCGAAGTTGCGCGGGGGGAAGAGGAGCAGATGAGGCTGATTTTGCTTGGGCCGCCAGGAGCCGGCAAGGGGACGCAAGCACAAAGACTGGTAGAACAACACGGCATACCGCAGCTCTCGACGGGTGACATGTTGCGTGCCGCAGTCCAGGCCGGAACCGAGGTCGGCAAGCGTGCCAAGGCGGTGATGGATGCCGGTGAGCTGGTCTCCGATGCGATCGTCAACGCCATCGTCGCCGAGCGAATCGATCAGCCGGACTGCGCCAAGGGTTTCATCCTCGACGGTTATCCGCGCACGCTGGTTCAGGCCGACGCGGTCGAGGCCATGCTCGCCGAGCGCGGCATTGCGCTCGACACCGTCGTCGAGCTCGTCGTCGACGACAAGGCGCTGGTTGGGCGAATCGTCAAACGCGCCGAGGATGCCAAGGCCGCCGGCCAGCCGGTGCGCAAGGACGATAACCCGGCGGTGTTCGAAGAACGCCTGCGCGAATACTACAAGAAGACGGCGCCGCTGATCGGCTACTACTACGCCAAAGGCAAGCTCAAGACCGTCGACGGCATGGCCGGCATCGATGCGGTCACCGCCGAGATCGGCAAGGTGCTCGCGGCCGCGGTGAAGTAGGCCGGGCCGCCAATTGACGATTGCGCTTGACTGGAGTGGGCCGTTGGGGTATGGCGGCCCGTCTTCCTATCAGGCATGGACTTTGCTTGCCCTTGCGGGCAAGGCATCCGCTTTGAACCAGGAAACTCCCGCAAGGGCCGGCCTCCACCGGACGCGGGGCAACTTCGACAGCGCCGGGCATGCCCGGCCCACATGGAGAAAGAGAAGAAAATGGCTCGTATAGCCGGCGTCAACATTCCGACCAACAAGCGCGTCGTCATCGCGCTTCAGTACATTCACGGCATCGGCAAGAAGTTTGCCCAGGAGATCGTCGACAAGGTCGGCATCCCGGCGGACCGCCGCGTCAACCAGCTGACCGACGCGGAAGTGCTGCAGATCCGCGAGACGATCGACCGCGACTACCAGGTCGAAGGCGACCTGCGCCGCGAAGTCTCGATGAACATCAAGCGGCTCATGGACCTCGGCTGCTACCGCGGCCTGCGTCACCGCCGCTCGCTACCTGTCCGCGGCCAGCGCACGCATACCAATGCGCGCACCCGCAAGGGCCCGGCCAAGGCGATCGCCGGCAAGAAGAAGTAATTGAGCGAATAGCGAGTGGTCATTAGCGAGTAGGGCCCCTATTCGCTAATCCCTACTCACTACTCACTACTCGCTTTTATAAGGTGGAGCCGCTGGCATTACGGCGGTGTAGAGATCAACTGAAAGGACTACCATGGCCAAGGAAGCCGCTCGTGTTCGCCGTCGCGAACGCAAGAACATCTCGTCGGGCGTTGCCCACGTCAATTCGACCTTCAACAACACCATGATCACCATCACCGACGCGCAGGGCAATTCGATTGCCTGGTCGTCGGCTGGCGCGCAAGGGTTCAAGGGTTCGCGCAAGTCGACCCCGTTCGCTGCCCAGATGGCTGCCGAGGACGTCGCCAAGAAGGCGCAGGAACACGGCATGCGCATGCTCGAGGTCGAGGTCTGCGGACCCGGCTCCGGCCGTGAATCGGCGCTCCGCGCGCTGCAGGCCGCCGGCTTCACCATCACCTCGATCCGCGACGTGACGCCGATCCCGCATAATGGCTGCCGTCCGCGCAAGAAGCGCCGCGTCTGATTTTTAAGCGCCGCGCGAACGCCACGGCGTTCCTCCGCGGCTTTCCGTGTCGCCCGCCACGATTGGATGGTGGCGGGGCAAAGGAAGGAAGATTTTTATGATCCAGAAAAACTGGCAGGAACTGATCAAGCCGAACAAGATCGAGTTCTCGTCGAAGAAGAAGACGCTGACCACGCTGGTGGCCGAGCCGCTCGAGCGCGGCTTCGGCTTGACGCTCGGCAACGCGCTGCGGCGCGTGCTTCTGTCTTCGCTGCGCGGCGCTGCTGTCACCGCCGTGCAGATCGACGGCGTGCTGCATGAATTCTCGTCCATCGCCGGTGTGCGCGAGGACGTGACCGACATCGTGCTCAACATCAAGGAAATCGCCATCCGCATGGAAGGCGATGGTCCCAAGCGCATGGTCGTTCGCAAGCAGGGCCCGGGTGCGGTGCTCGCAGGCGACATCCAGACCGTGGGCGACGTCGAGATCCTCAACCCCGACCACGTCATCTGCACGCTGGACGAGGGCGCCGAGATCCGTATGGAGTTCACCGTCGACACCGGCAAGGGTTATGTGCCGGCCGAGCGCAACCGCGCCGAAGACGCGCCGATCGGCCTGATCCCGGTCGACAGCCTCTACTCGCCGGTCAAGAAGGTCTCCTACAAGGTCGAGAACACCCGCGAGGGCCAGGTGCTCGACTACGACAAGCTGACCATGAGCATCGAGACCAATGGCTCGATCTCGGGCGAGGATGCGGTCGCTTTCGCCGCCCGCATCCTGCAGGACCAGCTTGCTCTGTTCGTCAACTTCGACGAGCCGCAGAAGGAAGTCGCCGCCGAAGCCGTCACCGAGCTCGCCTTCAACCCGGCGCTGCTCAAGAAGGTCGACGAGCTCGAGCTTTCGGTGCGTTCGGCAAACTGCCTGAAGAACGACAACATCGTCTATATCGGCGACCTGATCCAGAAAACCGAAGCCGAGATGCTGCGCACCCCGAACTTCGGCCGCAAGTCGCTGAACGAGATCAAGGAAGTGCTGGCGGCCATGGGCCTGCATCTCGGCATGGAAGTGCCGGACTGGCCGCCGGAAAATATCGAAGACCTCGCCAAGCGTTACGAAGACCAATATTGAGCATGAATTCCAAGGATCGGCGGCGTGAGCCGCTCGATCCGACGGTCATGCGGAAAACCATCAGAGGCCGTGGCCTCTTGAACAACTGAAGAAGGAAAAGAGCCATGCGCCACGGTTTCAAAGGCCGTCGTTTCGCCCGCAGCATCAGCCACCGCAAGTCGATGTTCGCCAACCTCGCCGTGTCTCTGATCGAGCACGAGCAGATCGTCACCACCCTGCCGAAGGCAAAGGACCTGCGTCCGATCGTCGAGAAGCTGGTGACGCTCGGCAAGCGCGGCGACCTGCACGCCCGCCGCCAGGTGATCGCGCAGATCGGTAATGAAGGCGTCGTCAAGCGCCTGTTCGAGACCCTCGCCCCGCGCTACGCCACCCGCAACGGCGGCTACCTGCGCATCATGAAGGCGGGCTTCCGCAAAGGCGACAACGCCGCCATGGCGGTCATCGAATTCGTCGATCGCGACACCTCGGCCAAGGGCGCCGGCGACCGCGCCCGTCTCGAGGCTGAAGGCGCCAATGAGGAAGCCGCTGCTGCCTGAGGCCAGCGTTTTCATCAATGACTTCAAGGGGCCTACGGGCCCCTTTTGCATTTGGAAGAGGTTTGAGCCGGGCGCGTGGAATTTCACTTCCAGCTTCACGCTTTTGCGCGACAAGTGTCGCAATTATGTGCATTAGCCTTTCATTCTGCACAATCGTCGAGACAATGGCGCCCGATCTGGAGGGATTCGAAAATGCAGCTCAAACGACTGTTTCTTGTTGCCGCCCTAGCCGTCTTCGCCGCGGCACCGGCCACAAGACAGGCTTTTGCCGAGGACGCCGCCAAGCCGGCCGATCCGGGTCTTTCCGACGTGCTGACCGATCTCTTGCATGGCGTCGAAGGCGAGAACGGCACGTCCAGCCCGGACAAGCGCGTGCCGTTCGGCCGCGAGCAAGTGCAGCTCTCATTCGCGCCGCTGGTCAAGCAGACGGCCCCGGCCGTCGTCAATGTCTATGCCTCGCAGACCGCCAAGGTGACCTCGCCCTTCGAGGGCGATCCCTTCTTCGAGGAATTCTTCGGCCGCGCCCAGCCGCGCGCGCAGTCCTCGCTGGGCTCCGGCGTGCTGGTCGATCCGAGCGGTGTGATCGTCACCAACTTCCACGTCATCAAGGACGCCGACGAGGTGAAGGTTGCAACCGCGGACGGACGCGAGTTCACCTCCAAGGTCATGCTCAAGGACGAGACGCTCGATCTCGCCGTGCTCAAGATCTCGGCCGACAAGCCGTTCCCGGTGATCGCCATCGGCGATTCCGACGCGCTTGAGGTCGGCGACCTGGTGCTCGCCATCGGCAACCCGTTCGGCGTCGGCCAGACCACCACCAGCGGCATCGTCTCGGCGCTTGCCCGCAGCCATATCGGCGTCTCGGATTCGGGCTATTTCATCCAGACCGATGCCGCCATCAATCCCGGCAACTCGGGCGGCGCCCTTATCAACATGGGCGGCCAACTGGTCGGCATCAACACGGCGATCTACAGCCGCAGCGGTGGCTCGATCGGCATCGGCTTCGCCATTCCCTCGAACATGGTCCGCGCCTTCGCCGACGCCGCCAAGGCCGGCCTCGATTTCTTCGAGCGTCCCTATATCGGCGCCGAATTCGAGATGGTGACGCCGCAGATCGCCGAATCGCTCGGCATGGAGAAGCCGACCGGTGCCCTGGTGTCGTCGGTTGACGCCACGGGGCCGGCGGGCAAGGCGGGGCTCAAGGCGGGCGATGTCATCCTATCGCTCAACAACACGCCGGTCGAAAGCATCGAGGCCCTCGACTACCGCATGGCGACGCTGTCGATCGGTACCAAGGCGACCTTCGCCGTGCTGAGCAAGGGGCAGCAGGCGACGTTGGAAATCCCACTGGAGCGCGCGCCGGAAGGCGCCAAGCCCAGTGAAGTGACCTTGCGTGGCCGCAGTCCCTTTTCCGGCGCCAAGGTCGCGGAACTGTCGCCCAGGCTTGCCCAGAGGCTTGGCCTGCGCACCGATCTCAAGGGCGTCACCGTCATCGATATCAGCCGCGATTCGCCGGCCGCCGATTTCGGCTTCCAGCCCGGCGATATCGTGCGCGAGGTGAACGGCACCACCATCGACACCGCGGCGACGCTGGCACAGGTTGCCCAGCAGGACACGCGCTGGTGGCGCTTTACCGTCGAGCGTGGCGGGCAGATACTGCGTCAGGTATTGCGTTATTGAGGCGATCCAAGGGATCGTCCTCTAGCCTTGAAGACATGAATGGCCGATCTGTTCAGTTCCGATGAACCGGAGAAAGCGCCACCTGGACGGCCGCTTGCCGACCGATTGCGCCCCAAAAACCTCGGCGAGGTCGTCGGCCAGGAGCATCTGACTGGCCCCGACGGCGCGCTGACCAGGCTGATCGCTTCCGGCTCGCTCGGCTCGATGATCTTCTGGGGTCCGCCCGGCACTGGCAAGACGACCGTGGCGCGGCTGCTGGCCGGTGAGACCAATCTTGCCTTCGAGCAGATCTCGGCCGTGTTTTCCGGCGTCGCGGACCTCAAGAAAGTCTTCGAGGCGGCGAAGCTGAGGCGCTCCAACGGCCGCCAGACGCTGCTCTTCGTCGACGAGATCCATCGCTTCAACCGCGCCCAGCAGGACGGTTTCCTCCCGGTGATGGAAGACGGCACGGTGGTGCTGGTGGGCGCCACGACGGAGAACCCGTCCTTCGAGCTGAACGCAGCGCTTCTGTCGCGCGCGCGTGTGCTGGTGTTCCGTTCGCTGGGCGAGGAAAGCATCGCCAAGCTTCTGGCGCGGGCGGAAGAAACCGAGGGCAGGGCGCTGCCGCTCGATGACGAAGCGCGTGCCATGCTCATCCGCATGGCTGACGGCGACGGCCGCGCCTCGCTAACGCTGGCCGAGGAAGTCTGGCGCGCCGCCAAGAAAGGCGAAGTGTTCGGCCCGGAGGGCCTGCAGCGCGTCATCCAGCGCCGCGCCCCGATCTACGACAAGGGCCAGGACGGCCATTACAATCTGATCTCGGCGCTGCATAAATCGGTGCGCGGCTCCGATCCGGATGCGGCGCTCTACTATCTTGCCCGCATGTTCGATGCCGGCGAGGACCCGCTCTACCTCGGCCGCCGGCTCGTGCGCATGGCGGTGGAGGATATCGGGCTCGCCGATCCGCAAGCGCTTGTAGTCGCCAATGCAGCCAAGGACGCCTATGACTATCTGGGTTCTCCCGAAGGCGAGCTCGCCTTCGCCCAGGCCGCCGTCTATCTGGCCACCGCGCCGAAATCCAACGCCGTCTACAACGCCTTCAAGGCCGCGACCGCGGCCGCCAAGGAGTTCGGCTCGCTGCTGCCGCCCAAGCACATCCTCAACGCGCCCACCAAGCTGATGAAGCAGGAGGATTACGGCGCCGGCTATCGCTACGACCATGACGAGCCGGACGCGTTTTCGGGCCAGGACTATTTTCCGGAAAAGATGGGTCGGCGCACTTTCTACGATCCGCCGGAACGCGGTTTCGAGCGCGACATCCGCAAGCGGCTGGAATACTGGGCAAAGCTGCGCAGCGAACGGAACAGCTGAGTTGTGCAGCCCAATGGTCGGCCGCCGTGGCGGACCACGTGCGGCGGCATTGTGCCGGGAAACAAAAAATCTTATCAAGACGCACGGCTGGCGGGGGTCGCCGTGATTTTGTCTCATGGAACAGGATCGCGCTCCCGCGCGAATGACAATGAAAAAGAAAACCGTCAAGTCGCTCCGCAAGGCCGCCATCGCGGTCGTGGTTCTCGCGCTCGCCTTCTACTTCATCCCGATCCTGGCGACGATCTGGGTCGTCTGCGGCCTGATCGATGTCATGCGCAACGACCAGAAGAACCTGAATCTGTTCGAGCGCTACTTCCTCGGCAATGGCCTGTTCACCTGGCTGTTGTCGCCATTCAACCTGATCGTCGACCTTCTCTGCTACCGCAACCCCGGTGTCTGGAAGCCCGAGCAGTTCCCCGAGGACTATCAGCGCGAGATCAACGAGGTGCTGGGCGTCTTCAAGGCCCGCAAGGACGAGATCATCGCAGACATCGACGCCAATTTCGGCGCCGGCCGGCGCGGCATGTATGTCTACCAGTGGTACGGCAAGCACAAGATCGACAACGTTCCCGAATTCAACAAGGACTACAAATACATCAAGACGATCGCGGTATCCGTTTTCAGCAAGCGCGAATCCACGTCCTGGCATTTCGGTCCGCTGCGGCTCAGCCTGCGCATCCTCTACAATCTGATTCCGGTGCAGGCGGAAATCTTCGTTCAGTGCGGCAGCAAGAAGAACTACTGGTACGACAACCCGCTGTTCATCTTCGACGACACGCTGTTCCACCGCTCGGTCAACGAATATGACGGCCGCCGCTACTGCGTCTTCGTCGACATCATCCGCCCGTCTCCGTTCCCGAAGCTGATCGCGGGGCTTCTCGCCATCGTATCGGTCAGTGTGGAGCGCATCAATTCCGTCTTCTACAAGAACTGGAAGATGATCGGCTCGTCCAAGCCGAAGGCGGCCGCCAACTGACTTGGCGCCTCGCCCTGGTTCGGCCGATGTGCCGGCCGAACCGCCAATCTGCTCTTGAACCAACGTCGTATGGCGCCGACGAGCGACGATCTTTAGAAAGTCCAGGCCAGTAATAGGAAATGCCGGGCGGTTTCGACCGGGATTGCGCCAAATCAAATACCTGTTGCGGCCAGCGGTTCTATAAAAGGGCCGGGCAGCTGTGGCGTCGGAAATGTTCTGGCGAATATGACGACGGAGCAGAGGGAGGTTCTGCTCGCCGGGAGGATAGCGTTGGGCGGACTGCAAGCAGCCGGTCATGCGGATTTTATCGAGGCATCGATCGCTAAGAGCGATGCGGCCCATTCGGCGCTGATCGCCTCCTGGCGACGATCACTCCAGCTACACGGTCTCGACCCGGCCGAACGGAAGGCACCCAGGCGATTGACTGAAGGCGAACTGCGGCTTGCGAGGCAGCGCACCGAACAACTCGTCCGCGCCGCCGAAGGGAGCCTCAATCGACTGTACCTCGCCGTCGGCGGTGTCGGCTGCTGCGTGATGATGGCAGACCGCGACGGCATCCCGCTCGAGCGCAGGGGGGCGGTTGCCGACGATGAAACATTCGATGAATGGGGTCTATGGACCGGCACGGTCTGGAGCGAGGAGAGCGAGGGCACCAATGGGATCGGCACCTGCATTGCCGACCAACGGGCACTGACCATTCACCGCGACCAGCACTTCTTTTCGCGCAACACGCTGCTCAGCTGCACCACGGCGCCGGTCTACGACCACGAAGGCAATCTGGCGGCCGCGCTCGACGTGTCGTCCTGCCGCTCGGACCTTACCGAAGGCTTCGTCCAGCTCATCGCCATTGCGGTCGGCGATGCCGCCCGCCGGATCGAGGCGGAGAATTTCCGGCTGGCGTTCGCGAATGCCCGCATCCTGCTTGCGCCGCTTGGCGAGCGCAGCACGGGCGCGCTGATCGCGGTCGACTCGGATGATCTGGTGATCGGTGCCACGCGCTCCGCGCGCCTGGCGCTCGGCATAACGCGCGAAACGCTGGCCAAGGGATTGCTGGCTGCCGATGTCCTTGGCGATCCTGCGAAGGGTGCCGAAGACCTCGACGACGCGGAGCGCAGCGTGCTGCAGCGGGCACTGGCGCGCGCCGGCGGCAATGTCTCGGCGGCGGCCCAAAACCTCGGCATTTCGCGCGCGACACTGCATCGCAAGCTCGCACGTTTCGCCATCCGGCGCCCGCATTGATTTCCCGGACCTGACCTTTCATTTAAGTGAAATGACCTGTCGCAGTTCTGCGACACTTGGCGGCCATGATCGCCCCACCATGGGCTGACAAACCGAAGACTATCCGCGACCCTTTCCTCCTGACGCGCCGCATCCCGCGGCGTGCTTCTTTGGGAGGAAGTGATGAACAAGGTGGAATTTTCGCGTACGGCCAAGGTTCCTTTCGCCAAGCGCTACGACAACTTTATCGGCGGCAAGTGGATGGCGCCGCACGCCGGCAGATATTTCGAAAACATCTCGCCGGTCACCGGTCGCCCGCTGGGCGAGATCGCCCGCTCGGATGCAACGGACGTCGAGGCGGCGCTCGATGCTGCGCACAAGGCCAAGGATGCCTGGGGCAAGACCAGTCCAGCGGCCCGCGCGCTGATCCTCAACCGCATCGCCGACCGGATGGAAGACAACCTCGACCTGCTGGCGCTCGCCGAGACCTGGGACAACGGCAAGCCGATCCGCGAGACGACCGCGGCGGACCTTCCCTTAGCCATCGACCATTTCCGCTATTTCGCCGGTGTGCTGCGCAGCCAGGAGGGCTCGATCTCCGAGATCGACCACGACACCGTCGCCTACCACTTCCACGAGCCGCTCGGCGTCGTCGGCCAGATCATCCCGTGGAACTTCCCGCTGCTGATGGCGGTGTGGAAGCTGGCGCCGGCGCTTGCCGCCGGCAACTGCGTGGTGCTGAAACCCGCCGAGCAGACACCGGCGACGATCATGCTGTGGGCCGACCTGATCGGCGACCTTCTGCCCGAAGGCGTGCTCAACATCGTCAACGGCTTCGGCCTGGAGGCCGGCAAGCCGCTCGCTTCGTCGAACCGCATCGCCAAGATCGCCTTCACCGGGGAGACCACGACGGGCCGGCTGATCTCGCAATATGCCAGCCAGAACCTCATTCCGGTGACGCTCGAACTTGGCGGCAAGTCGCCCAACATCTTCTTCCAGGACGTGACGGCGGAAGACGACGATTTCTTCGATAAGGCGATCGAGGGCTTCGTCATGTTCGCGCTCAACCAGGGCGAGGTCTGCACATGCCCGAGCCGCGCGCTGGTGCATGAGAAGATCTACGACAAGTTCATCGAGCGCGCGCTGAAGCGCGTCGAGGCGATCGTCCAGGGCGATCCGCTCGATCCCGCCACCATGATCGGCGCGCAGGCATCGAGCGAGCAGCTGGAAAAGATCCTGTCCTACTTCGACATCGGCCGCCAGGAAGGCGCCGAAGTGCTGACAGGCGGCGAGCAAGCCCATCTGCCTGGCGATCTTGCCGGTGGCTACTACGTCAAGCCGACCGTGTTCAAGGGCAACAACAAGATGCGCATCTTCCAGGAGGAGATCTTTGGCCCCGTCGTGTCCGTGACGACCTTCAAGGACGATGACGAGGCGCTGTCGATCGCCAACGACACGCTCTACGGACTGGGCGCCGGCATCTGGAGCCGCGACGCGAACCGCTGCTACCGCTTCGGCCGCGCCATCCAGGCCGGACGCGTGTGGACCAACTGCTATCATGCCTATCCGGCGCATGCCGCCTTCGGTGGCTATAAGCAGTCCGGCATCGGCCGCGAGACGCACAAGATGATGCTCGACCACTACCAGCAGACCAAGAACATGCTGGTCAGCTACAGCCCCAAGAAGCTCGGCTTCTTCTGATCCTCCCAGGGCGAAGGGAGGGCGCGGCTCACCCGCGCTCTCCCGTCATTCGGAGGAGGATTCTATGGACAACGCTTCGTTGGGCAAAGTGTCGGCCACGCCGGAGGCCGAGGCGCTGTTGGCCGAGATCATCGCCGATCACGGCCCGGTTCTGTTCCACCAGTCCGGCGGTTGCTGCGACGGCTCCTCGCCGATGTGCTACCCGCGCGGCGAGTTCATGATCGGCGACAATGATGTGCAGCTCGGCGAGATCGGCGACACGCCGGTCTATATCAGCGCCGCGCAATTCGAGGCGTGGAAGCACACCGACCTGATCATCGATGTGGTGAAGGGCAGGGGCGGCATGTTCTCGCTCGACAATGGCCGCGAGAAACGGTTCCTGACGCGCTCGACCATCTGCGCCGTCCTGCCGCCATCTTCCGGCAACTGAGCGAACAGCGCAACGATTGGGGTAATCGTCAGGCTTTCTTGGGTCTTTGGCTCGCAACCCGCTCGCCTTAGTGCTATGGCGCCGCTTTCAAACGGAAAAGCGTATCCATGGCAGGTGTTGAACAGATCACGGTTGAGGCCGGCGAGGCGGGCATGCGGCTCGACCGGTGGTTCAAGGTCCATTATCCGGGCCTCGGCTTCGGCCACCTGCAGAAACTGCTTCGGTCCGGCCAGATCCGCGTCGATGGCGGCCGGGTGAAGGCCGACACGCGCGTCGAACCCGGCCAGTCCGTCCGCGTTCCGCCGCTTGACGTCGACAAGAAGGGCGATGCACCTCTCACCGGCCACTCGATCCGCAACCAGGGCGATGCCGACGTGCTCGCCAAGATGCTGTTGCACGAGGACCCGAAAGTCTTCGTCTTCAACAAGCCGGCCGGCCTGGCCGTGCAGGGCGGCTCCGGCGTCACCCGCAATGTCGACGACATGCTGGAGGCCTGGCGCAACCAGAAGGGCGAGAAACCGCGGCTTGTCCACCGTCTCGACCGCGACACGTCCGGGGTGCTGGTCGTTGCCCGCACCCGTCTTGCCGCGATGAAGCTTTCGGAAGCGTTCCGGGCGCGCGAGACCAAGAAGACCTATTGGGCGCTGGTCAAGGGCGTGCCGCCCAAGCGCGAGGACAAGATCTCGACCTGGCTGATCAAGGAGCCGACGGAGGATGGCGACCGCGTGCGCGTGGCCGCGCATGGCGAGAAGGGCGCCGACCACGCCGTCTCCTACTATCGTGTCATCGAGCAGGCAGCGCAGACGATGACCTGGCTGGAGATGGAGCCCTATACCGGCCGCACCCACCAGCTGCGCGTTCACGCCGCCTACATAGGTTGCCCGATCATCGGCGACCCCAAATATTTCGAGGCCGATACCAACTGGGATTTTCCGGGTGGCATTCAAAACCGCCTGCACCTGCACGCGCGCCGCATTATCATCCCGCACCCGGACCAGGGCGTCATCGACGTCACGGCGCCGCTGCCGCCGCATATGCGGCAGAGCTGGAACCTGATCGGCTTCGACGACGCCAGCGCGGAGGACTGACTTGGCTATCGCCTCGGCACTGGACCGTCGCGATGCAGTCGACATGGCCGCGGCTGCCATCATGGTCGGGCTGACCTTCTCCTGGGGCCTGAACTACGTCGCCGCCAAGATCTCCTATGCAGGTTACGACCCTGTCTTCGTCTCGATCGCGCGTTCGCTCATCGGGGGAGCCTGTGTGCTTGGCTGGTGCCGGCTGCGCGACATCAAGCTGTTCGAAAGGGACGGGACGCTGGTTGCCGGCATCGTCGTCGGCGCGCTCTTCGGTGTTGAGTTCCTGTGCCTTTATGTCGGGCTCGAGCATACGACCGTTGCCCGCAACACGCTGCTGGTCAACACCATGCCGTTCTGGGTGCTGATCGGCGGCCATTTCCTGCTGGGCGAGCGCATCAACGCGCGCAAGCTCGGAGGGCTTGTTCTCGCTTTCTGCGGCCTGGCGGCGGTTTTCTCCGACGGCATCGCTGCCGGCAGCGACGCGACGCTGACGGGTGATTTGCTAAGTCTCGGCTCGGGCATTCTCTGGGCGGCGACCAGTATCTTCATAAAGCGGTCGAAACTGGTGGCAACCAACGCCGAAAAGCTCCTGCTCTACCAGCTTGCGGGTGCAACTGTCGTCGCCCTGCTGGTGATGCCCTTCGCCGGCCCACCGATCCGCGCGGTTGCCGCCTTGCCGACACTGGCGCTGCTGTTCCAGTCTCTTTATATCGTCGCCTTCACCTATGTGTTGTGGTTCTGGCTGCTCACGCGCTATCCGGCGGCCGGTCTGTCGAGCTTCGCCTTCCTGTCGCCGGTGTTCGGCGTCCTGTGCGGCGCGGTGCTGTTGGGCGAGCCGCCGACGGTCAGGATAATCCTGGCGCTCGGCCTGATCGCCGCGGGATTGATCATCGTCAACCGCCCGGCGCGCAGGCAGCCCGCACCGTAGACAGCCCGCCGGACGGCTAGCTGTCTATCTCTTTGCTTTGACGCAATTCCGGATGGAAAACCGCTTCACACTTTTCCTGGAATTGTTTTAAGGAGTTCGGCATGCGCGACATCCTCGAAGACCTCGAAGCCGGAAAGCTGTTGTCCGATCCCGATCCGGTGCGACGCGCCCAGATCCAGATGAAGACGCCATTGCCGAAGCGTTTCTACAAGGCCGTTTCGGTGGCTCCCGTCGAGAATGGTTTTGCCGTTCATCTGGACGGCCGGTCGGTGCGCACGCCTGGCAAAGCCGTGATGGTGCTCCCGACCGAAAAGGCAGCCGCGCTCGTGGCCGATGAATTCAGCGCGCAGACCGAGGTCATCGATCCCGTGACGATGCCTGTCATGCGGCTCGTCAACACCGCCATCGACGGCGTCGCCTCCGATCCGCAGGCAGTGCTGGAGGATGTGCTGCGCTTCGCCTCGTCCGATCTTTTGTGCTACCGGGCGGACGGTCCACAAGGGCTGGTCGATCGCCAGAACAAGCTCTGGGACCCGGTGCTCGACTGGGCGCGGGGCAGCCTTGGCGCACGCTTCAACCTTGCCGAAGGCGTCATCCATGTCGAACAGCCGCGCGAGGCGATTGCCATCCTCGGCGCGCATCTTGGCCAGCGTGCCGAGCCGATGCGGCTGGCCGCCATCCACGTCATGACGTCCCTGACCGGTTCGGCGCTGCTGGCGCTGGCCGTCGATTTCGGCGAGCTCGACGGCGAGGAAGCTTGGCTTGCTGCCCATGTCGACGAGGACTGGCAGATCGAGCATTGGGGCCAGGATGCGGAGGCCCTGGCGCGCCGCTCGGCCCGCAAGCGCGACATGATGGCGGCGGTCAGCCTGCTCGAGGCGCTGCAAGGCTAGAGCAATGCCAGGAAAAGTGCGCAGCGGTTGGGCCCGGCGCCTTCGCCGTGGCCTTCCGTCCGGAATTGCGTAAAACAAAAACCTGGAGTGGATCGGCGCTCCCCACAGCCGAGACACTCCACGCGCGGCATCGCTTTCGCAGCGCACCTAATACCAAAGTCATAATCCCATTGTCGCGGTGCCTTTGGCCCGCCCTTTCTGTCATTTTTTGCTTCGTTGGCTGCGTTTTGAGTCCGCGTTCGGAGGACGGTGGCACGCAGCCACCGAGGACAGACGGGATCTCACGGGAGGATTTATCAATGGCAATGGCATCGACCGCCGGCAGAACCAGCCGCGGCATGACGCGGGAGGAGAAGAAGGTCATCTTCGCTTCCTCGCTCGGCACCGTTTTCGAGTGGTATGATTTCTATCTTTACGGCTCGCTCGCCGCCTTCATCGGCTCGACCTTCTTCAGTCCGGCGATCCCGGAAGCGACGCGCAACATCTTCGCGCTGCTGGCTTTTGCCGCAGGCTTCCTCGTGCGTCCGTTCGGCGCGCTGGTGTTCGGCCGCATCGGCGATCTCGTCGGCCGCAAATACACCTTCCTCGTCACCATGACGATCATGGGCCTGTCGACCTTCCTGGTCGGCCTGCTGCCCGGCTACGCCAGTTGGGGCATTGCGGCACCGGTGATCCTGATCGGGCTGCGCATGCTGCAGGGCCTGGCGCTCGGCGGCGAATATGGCGGCGCCGCGACCTATGTCGCCGAACATGCGCCGGACGACCGCCGCGGCTACTACACGTCCTGGATCCAGACCACGGCGACGCTCGGCCTGTTCCTGTCGCTGATCATCATCCTGATCGTACAGGGCTCGCTCAGCAAGGAAACCTACGCCGCCTGGGGCTGGCGCATTCCCTTCATCGTTTCTTTCGCGCTGCTCGCCGTCTCGATCTGGATCCGGCTGTCGCTCTCGGAGTCGCCGACCTTCCAGCGCATGAAGGATGAGGGAAAGGGATCCAAGGCGCCGCTGTCGGAAGCCTTCGGCCAGTGGAAGAACGCCAAGATCGCGCTGCTGGCGCTGCTTGGCCTCACCGCCGGCCAGGCCGTGATCTGGTACAATGGTCAGTTCTATGCGCTTTTCTTCCTCACCAACGTGCTGAAGGTCGAAGCGCAGTCGGTCAACATCATGATCGCGATTGCGCTGGCGATCGGTTCTATCTTCTTCGTCGTGTTCGGCTGGCTGTCCGACAAGATCGGCCGCAAGCCGATCATCATGGCCGGCCTTGCTTTGGGCATCGTGTGCACCTTCCCGCTGTTCAAGGCGCTGACCTGGGCTGCCAACCCGGCTCTGGCCACCGCGCAGCAGAACACCCGCGCGACGGTGACGGCTGCGCCCGGCGACTGCAAGTTCCAGTTCAACCCGGTCGGCACGGCGAAGTTCACGACATCCTGCGATATCGCGACTTCGTTCCTGACCAAGAACTCGGTGCCGTATGACGTGGTGACCACGGCATCACCTGGCACGGCTGCCACGGTCAAGATCGGCAACGAGACGGTCGACTCCTACGACGCCGTCGCCGCCGGCGATCAGGCCAAGGCCAAGGAGGCGGCCTTCCAGAAGGCGGTGAACATGTCGCTGCGGGACGGCGGCTATCCGCTGAAGCGCGCCGCGGCCAAGGTGCCGGACCAGAAGCTCGACGCCTTTATCGCGGCCAATCCCGAACTGAAGCTCGACGCCGCGGCCATCCGTGGCGGCGAGAAGACCACGGTTCCGGTCGACAAGGCGATCGCCGACAAGCTCTTGACCAAGGACGAGGTAGCCGGCGCGCCGGAAGTCACCGTCTACAACATCCCGGCCGGCGGCGCCTTCGCCATGACCGCCGATCCGGCTGCCATCAACTGGCCGGTGACGATCGGCATCCTGTTCATCCTGGTGCTGTTCGTCACCATGGTCTATGGGCCGATCGCCGCGATCCTGGTCGAGATGTTCCCGACCCGCATCCGCTACACCGGCATGTCGCTGCCTTACCATATCGGCAACGGCTGGTTCGGCGGTCTGCTGCCGGCGACGGTGTTCGCACTGAGCGCCTATAAGGGTGATATCTATTACGGTCTCTGGTACCCGGTGATCATCGCGGCGATGTCGCTCATCATCGGCTTGATCTTCGTCAGGGATACGCTCGGCACCGACCTGAACGCCAAGGACTGATATCAGTCAATCCGCTCAAACAGAAAGCCCGGCGCGAGCGATCGCGCCGGGCTTTTCCGTTCATGGAACTCAAAGAGGCGGATCAACTCTTGCGCTGATTTTCTTCCTCGACGGCCGCTTCGTGGTACCAGCCGTCGAAATCGGCATGCTCGCCGCGAAGCGTTGCAAGCTCTGCCGCGAATTTGGCCTTGGCGCCTAAATTTGAGGCAGACTTCCGCCCTGCCAGCGGGAACATCAGGATTTTTGCTGACGGGCGCGATTGCATGACTTGCATTGGCGACCTCCTTGCTTGTCCAGGGACTTGCCGATTCAACTTACCAGGCAAGATAGGTCATGCGATTCATTTAGGCAATATGACTACAAAAAGATCATTATTTGCCAAATATTTGTGCAGAAATATCGATTGAGCGATCCGGGCGCAGTGTTGAGACGGCTGAGCAAAATCAACGCCTTGCAATGACCATTTTGCCGCACCCGCCGAAGGCGGAATGGCATACGAATTGCTTTTTAACCATCGGCAGGCCGGCAAGCCCGGCCATGCGTTGACGCCGCCCACTTGCGGCGCCCAAGCAACGAGAGGCACTGGAATGACCAAATACAAGCTCGAGTATATCTGGCTCGACGGATACGTCCCGACCCCCAGCCTGCGCGGCAAGACCCAGATCAAGGAGTTCGCCGAGTTCCCGACGCTGGAGCAGCTGCCGCTGTGGGGCTTCGATGGCTCGTCCACCAACCAGGCCGAGGGCCACAGCTCCGACTGCGTGCTGAAGCCTGTCGCGGTCTACCCGGATCCGGCCCGCACCAATGGCGTGCTGGTCATGTGCGAAGTCATGATGCCCGATGGCGTGACGCCGCATGTCTCCAACAAGCGCGCCACCATCCTCGACGACGAGGGCGCCTGGTTCGGCTTCGAGCAGGAGTATTTCTTCTACAAGGACGGCCGTCCGCTCGGCTTCCCTGAGAGCGGCTACCCGGCGCCCCAGGGCCCGTATTACACCGGCGTCGGCTACAAGAATGTCGGCGATGTCGCTCGCAAGATCGTCGAGGAGCATCTCGACCTGTGCCTCGCCGCCGGCATCAATCATGAAGGCATCAATGCCGAAGTGGCGAAGGGCCAGTGGGAATTCCAGATCTTCGGCAAGGGCTCCAAGAAGGCCGCCGACCAGATGTGGATGGCCCGCTACCTGCTGCTGCGCCTGACCGAGCAATACGGCATCGACATCGAGTTCCACTGCAAGCCGCTCGGCGACACGGACTGGAACGGTTCGGGCATGCACTGCAACTTCTCCACCACCTATATGCGCGAAGTCGGCGGCAAGGCCTATTTCGAGGCGCTGATGGCCCAGTTCGACAAGAACCTCATGGACCATATCGCCGTCTACGGCCCGGACAACGACAAGCGCCTGACTGGCAAGCACGAGACCGCGCCGTGGAACAAGTTCAGCTACGGCGTCGCCGACCGCGGCGCTTCGATCCGCGTGCCGCACTCCTTCGTCAAGAACGACTACAAGGGCTATCTGGAAGACCGTCGCCCGAACTCGCAGGGCGACCCCTACCAGATCGCCTCGCAGGTCCTGAAGACGATCTCCGAGGTTTCGACCGCAGCCGTTTCGGCTGCCGCCTGATTTCTCGTTGCGCGGGCTTCGTCTGCGCCAGATGGGATTCAATAGTGAAAGGCCCCCGGCGTTCTCCGCCGAGGGCCTTTTGCATGGTAATTGCCGGCGAGAGAGCTCCGCCCGCTGCCGTCAGCCGGCAATCACACCACGCGATTTGAGCGCCGCCACCACCTTGGCATGCGGCAGGGCAGGCGTGCGGTTGCCGTCGCGGCCGACCATATCGGAGTTGGCGACCAGCGCGTTGAGCACCGCCTCCTCTGTCGCCTGCACCACGGCCGTGTAGAAATCGTCCATGCGGCCCCAGGGGATGAAATCCATGTGACTGTAGCTCTCCTCGCCTGGAGCGCCCTTGGGAAAGCGGCCATTGAGCGCATCCGGGTTGGCGGTCGACAAAGCGAGGAAGATGTCGCCGGAAAAATGCGAGCCGGCAGTGCCGGTGCGCGCCAGCCCGAGCGGCACCCGCCGCGCCAGCGCCTTGCACTGCCCAGGCAGCAGCGGCGCGTCGGTGGCGACGATGCCGATGCAGGAGCCGGCGCCCGTCGGTCTGCCGCTGAAATAGGCTTCCATCGGATTGTCGGCGGCAAGCTCGTGCCCAAGTGGAACGCCGGCGATGCTGATCTCCTGGCGCGAGCCGAAATTGGCCTGCAGGAAGACGCCGACCGTGTAGGCGCGGTGGCCATAATCGACGATCCGCGAAGCGCTGCCGGAGCCGCCCTTGAACGCGTAGCAGTTCATGCCAGTGCCGCCGCCGACCGATCCTTCCTCGATGGCGCCTGCGGCCGCGTTCTCGATCGCCTCGATCGCGTGGCCGACGGTGACATGCGAGCCGTTGATGTCGTTGAGATAGCCGTCCCAGGTTTCGGCCACCACTGGCAGCAGCCACTGGTTCGCCACCTCGGGCTTGTTGCGTGCCACCCAGTCGATGACGCCGCGATGGCAGGGGCCGACCGCATGCGTGTTGGTGATCAGGATCGGCATGGAGAGGCTCCCAGCCTCTTCCAGCCATGAAGCGCCGGTCATCTCGCCATTGCCGTTGAACGAATGATAGCCGGCAGCCAGAGCCGCACCGATGCCATCGCGGCCGAGCGGCAGGATAGCGGTAACGCCGGTGCGGACCGGCCCATGCCCGAGGCTGAGCTTGCCTTCACCTTTGATCAGCGTCGAATAGCCGACGAGCACGCCATCGACATCGGTGATGGCATTGGCAGGTCCCGGCGTGCCCGACAGCGGAATCCCGAGGCCGCGGGCGCGCGTCTTGCCGGCCGGCGTGGTGGTCGGTTCCATTCGTTGATCCATGGCTGAGAAATGCTCCGTTGATGAAAGCCGGCTCAGCGAAGGCTGCAGCCGGTCGCGAGTTCGGCGTAACCGGTGAGGATCGCCATCGCCGAGGCGTGGTCGACAGCCGGCACGACATTGACGAGGTGGAGGCCGAGCCCGTCCTCCAGGACGACGAGACCGCGGGCGATGACTTCGCTCGCCGCGTTCAGCTTGAAGACGCCGGTGGCAGCACCCGCCTCGAGGATGCCGACATAGATCGCCACCTGGCGCTCGAACAGCGTGATATGTCGGGCGGCGTAGCTGGCGTCCGAGCGCGAATAGGCGCCGAGCTCCAGCAGAAGCCGGCAAAGCTGGTCGTCCGGATCGGTCGGCAGGCCGCTGTCGAGCATCGTTTTCAGGCGCAGCCGGGGATCGGCGATTGCCGCGACTGCTGCGGCGCGCTGCGTGCAGAAGCGCTCGACCGCCTTCGTCTGCACGTCGTCCAGAAGCTCCTTGAGGCCGGGATAGTAATAGAGCAGGGCGCTCGAGCTCATGCCGGCCTCGTTGGCGACGTCGCGCAAGGTGACGCCGGCGAGGCCGCGTTTGGCTATCATCGATTCTGCTGCCGCGACCAGCGTCAGGCGGCGATCGGTCTGTGTCTTGGGTCTGCCCATTTCATTTCCCTGAATATGATTCAATAAAAACTGGCCTGTTGATTTTTGCAAGCCGGCATATCGCATATTTGTTGACGCTATGTGTGGACACAGATAGCTTACGCTACGGATAGTAATTTTTATCCAATTAAAAAAAGGGGAGGACGATGTCCACAAACGAAGCCACTACCGCGGCCGCCGACAAGGCCGCGCCTGGCGCCAAGGGTCTCGACCGGGCGCTGAACGCACTGGGCACGCTGATGATCGTGCTATCGGCGGTGACGCCGGCATCATCCGTCTTCATCATCGTGCCGGGCGTCATCGCGCTGGCCGGCACCGGCTCGTTCCTGAGTTTCGTGATCGCGGCGGTCATCGGCCTGTTCATGGCCTTCGTCTATGCCGAGCTTTCCTCGGCCTACCCGATGGCCGGCGGCGAATACACCATGATCGGCCGCACGCTCGGGCGCTTCTGGGGCTTCGTCACGCTGGTGCTGGTCTTCGTGTCGATCGTGCTCATCGTCGCCGTCATCGCGCTCGGCGTCGGCACCTATCTCGGCGTCCTCATTCCCAATCTCAGCCCGCAATGGGTGGGCGTGGTCACGATCATCCTGGCCGGCGCGGTCGCCGCCATGCGCATCAAGCTCAACGCCTTCGTCACCGGCATCTTCCTCGGCATCGAGATGCTGGCGCTGCTGATCCTCACCGGCCTTGGTTTCACCCATGTCGAGAGGCCGCTTTCCAGCCTGTTCAGCGCGCCGCAACTGCTCGACGCAACGACCAACACCCTGGTTCCGGCCTCGGCCGCCATCATCATGGCGTCCACCGCTGTCTCGCTGTTCGCCTATAATGGCTATGGCGCGGCCGCCTATTTCGGCGAGGAAACCCACGACGCCAAGCGCAACATCGGCAAGGTGGTGCTCTGGGCGCTGGTGATCACGGTCGCCGCCGAGCTCATCCCTCTGACCGCGGTGCTGCTCGGCGCGCCGGATCTCGTCGGCCTGCTCTCTGCACCCCAGAAGATCGAATATTTCCTCGAGGCGCGCGGCGGCCATTGGCTGACGGTGGCGATCAGCCTGGCGATTGCGGTGGCCATCTTCAACGCCGTCATCGCCATCATCCTGCAGGCGGCGCGGCTTCTGTTCAGCTCCGGCCGCGACAAGACCTGGATCGGGCCCATCAACAGCGCGGTCGCGTCCGTCCACGGCACCTACGCCTCGCCATGGATCGCCACCATCGTGGTGGTGGTGCTGGCCGCACTCGCCTGCTTCATCGATCTCAACCTGCTGCTCGTGGTCAGCGGCACGTCGCTGGTTGTGATCTACGCGCTGCTGTGCGTCGCCGTCTTCGCCGGCCGTCGCAGCGGCACCACCTCGGGCGGCCACTATCGCATGCCGTTCTTCCCGGTGCCGGCGATCCTCGCCTTCGTGGCGCTGGTCTACGTCGCCTATCAGAACTGGCTCGACGCCGCCTTCGGGCGCCCGAGCCTGATCGCGACGCTGGCGATCATGGCCGCCGCCGCGATCTATTTCCTGCTGTTCCTGGCGCGCCGCGCCAATTGGACGCTGCACGGACCCGACGAGCTTGCGGGATAGGCGTCAGCCCTCCGATGCCTGTCCGTGCGAGAACCCCGGCGAATGCCGGGGTTCTTTTTTGCCCTGAGGCGCCTGAGCCTATTTCCAAAATGAAAAGTCCCTGGAGGCGGTTTACCTCCAGGGACTTGATTTCAGCGTCCGATCAGAAACTTAGACCGAATAGTACATGTCGTACTCGACCGGATGCGGGGTCATTTCGAAGCGCATGACCTCGGCCATCTTGAGCTCGATATAGGAGTCGATCTGATCGTCGTCGAAGACGCCGCCGGCCTTCAGGAAGCCGCGGTCCTTGTCGAGGCTCTGCAGCGCTTCGCGCAGCGAGCCGCAGACGGTCGGGATCTTCTTCAGCTCCTTCGGCGGCAGATCATAGAGATCCTTGTCCATCGGCTGTCCCGGGTGGATCTTGTTCTTGATGCCGTCGAGGCCGGCCATCAGCATGGCGGCGAAGCCGAGATAGGGGTTCGCGCCCGGATCGGGGAAGCGGACCTCGACGCGCTTTGACTTCGGCGAGTTGCCGAACGGAATGCGGCAGGAAGCCGAACGGTTGCGCGCCGAATAAGCGAGCAGCACCGGCGCTTCGTAACCCGGCACCAGACGCTTGTAGGAGTTGGTGAGCGGGTTGGTGAAGGCGTTGATCGCCTTGGCGTGCTTGATGATGCCGCCGATATAATAGAGGCAGCTCTCCGACAGGCCGGCGTATTCGTTGCCGGCGAAGGTCGGCTTGCCGCCCTTCCAGATCGACTGGTGGACATGCATGCCCGAGCCGTTGTCGCCGAACACCGGCTTCGGCATGAAGGTGGCCGTCTTGCCGTAGGCGTTGGCGACCTGGTGCACGACATACTTGTAGATCAGCATCTTGTCGGCGTTGCGCACCAGCGTGTCGAACTTGATGCCGAGCTCGTGCTGGGCGGCGGCGACCTCATGGTGATGCTTTTCGACCCGCACGCCCATTTCGGCGAGCACAGTCAGCATTTCCGAACGCATGTCCTGGCAGGAGTCGATCGGCGGCACCGGGAAATAGCCGCCCTTGATGCGCGGACGGTGGCCGAGATTGCCGGTCTCGTAGTCGGTGTCGTCGTTGGAGGGCAGTTCGGTCGAGTCGAGGCGGAAACCGGTATTGTACGGGTCGGCCTTATACTTGACGTCGTCGAACACGAAGAACTCGGCTTCCGGGCCGACATAGATGGTGTCGCCAATGCCTTCCGACTTCATATAGGCCTCGGCCTTCTTGGCGGTGCCGCGCGGATCGCGGTTGTAGGCCTCGCCCGAGACCGGATCGAGGATGTCGCACAGGATGACCATGGTCGACTGGGCGAAGAACGGATCCATGTGGACGGTATCCGTGTCCGGCATCAGCACCATGTCGGACTCGTTGATCGCCTTCCAGCCGGCGATCGAGGAGCCGTCGAACATGACGCCGTCGGCGAACATGTCTTCCTCGACCTCGACGACATCCATCGTCACATGCTGCAGCTTGCCCCGCGGATCGGTGAAGCGCAGGTCGACGAATTTCACGTCGTTGTCTTTGATCTGCTTCATGATGTCTTTGGCTGTCGTCATGTCATTTCTTCCCTGTGTGATGACGTCTGGAATGGTTGAAGGTCAGATGGCGTCGATGCCGGTCTCGCCGGTACGGATGCGCACGACTTCCTCTATGTTGGAGACGAAGATTTTTCCATCGCCGATGCGGCCGGTCTGCGCCGCCTTGCGGATGGCCTCGATGGCGCCTTCCACGGCCTCGTCGCCGAGCACCACTTCGATCTTCACCTTGGGCAGGAAGTCGACGACATATTCGGCGCCGCGATAAAGCTCGGTATGCCCCTTCTGGCGGCCGAAACCCTTGGCTTCGGTGACGGTGATGCCTTGCAGTCCGGCCTCCTGAAGCGCTTCCTTCACTTCGTCCAGCTTGAATGGCTTGATGATCGCTTCGATCTTTTTCATGTAAAAAGTGGCCTCCACTGCCAAGAAGACGGGTTGTGTGCCCCGCTTGCGCCTCCATCAAGCACGAACCGTGCCAATCCTGAGGAGCGCAGGCGGCGAGGGGCGTTTTCGAGCCCATGCCGCATCCGGATGCAAAATAGCGTCATCCGCTGCATCGGATGCGTCATGGACGCCCAAACCCTATACATCGCTCCTCCTCACGTCTGCGCAAAAAATGGGCAGACAGCGCAATTTGCAGGCAGAAACCCCTCCCGGATGCGACCGCATGTGCAAGATAGTGCCGCGGTCGCGATGGTTTGCTTCGAACCGAAAACTGGACAATGCTTGATCGCATGAAGATCGGCAATCCCATGCGCAATGAACTTCTATCGCCGGCCGAAATGTCCGAGGCAGACCGGCTGGCAATCGCGGCCGGACCGCTCGACGGCTATGGATTGATGCAACGTGCCGGCGAGGCGGTCGCGGCGATCGTGCTGGCGCGCTATCCCGGCGCGATGAGGGTCCACGTGCTGTGCGGCCCCGGCAACAATGGCGGCGACGGTTATGTCGTGGCGCGCTTGCTGGCCGAGGCAGGCGTCGACGTGTCGCTGTGGGCATTGGGCGAACCGCGGACAGGCAGCGACGCCGCGCTTGCGGCGGCTGACTGCACACTGGAGCGGCATCCGCTTTCGGCTTTCGCCGCGGAAGCTGGCTCGCTGGTTGTCGACGCGATCTATGGCGCAGGTCTGTCGAAGCCGCTCTCCGGCGACGCCAAGGCTGCGGTCGACATCGTGACGGGGATGAACCTGCCGGTTGTCGCGATCGACCTGCCTTCGGGCGTTTCCGGCGAAAGCGGCGAAATCCTCGGCTCGGCATTTCGCCCGGTGCTCACGGTGACCTTCGCGCGAAAGAAGCCCGGGCACCTGCTTCTGCCTGGCCGCGAGCGATGCGGCGAGATCGTGTTGGCCGACATCGGCATTCGCGACGAAATCATCGACGAGGTTGCGCCACGGACTTTCGAGAACCGGCCTGGGCTCTGGATCGCAGCCTTTCCCGCGCCGGCCGTCGACGCGCACAAATACAAGCGCGGCCACACGAGCGTCTTTTCGGGCGGACCATCCGCGACGGGCGCGGCGCGCCTTTCGGCGCTTGCGGCAGCCCGAAGCGGGGCAGGGGCCGTCACCGTGCTCTCGCCTGCGAACGCCATGCACGTCAACGCGGCGCATCTGACCTCGATCATGCTGCGCAAGGTCGACGCGATCGAGGACGTCCACGACCTTATCGGCGATCGCCGGCCGTCGAGCTTCGTCCTCGGTCCCGGCTTCGGCATAGGTGACAAGGCACGCGATTTCACGCTCGCCATGCTCGCCAAAAACCGCCAGGACGGCGCTGTTGAGGGACTTGTGCTCGACGCCGACGGCATCACGTCTTTCCGCAACGCGACCGCGACACTGTTCGAGGCAGCCGGCAGGCCGGACGCGCCGGCGCTGATCATGACGCCGCATGAGGGCGAGTTCGGCAGGCTGTTTGCCGACATTGCCGCCGACACGGCGCTGTCGAAGCTGGCGAAGGCGCGCGAAGCCGCGCGGCGCGCCAGCGCCGTGATCGTCTATAAGGGCGCCGACAGCGTGATCGCTTCGCCGGACGGCCGCGCCGCGATCAACGGAAATGGCGCGCCATGGCTCGCCACCGCCGGCTCGGGCGACGTGTTGGCGGGCATCATTGCCGGACTTCTCGCGCAAGGCATGCCGGCCTTCGAAGCGGCATGCGCCGGGGTCTGGATCCATGCCGAGGCCGGCAGCCGTTTTGGACCGGGTTTGATTGCAGAAGACTTGCCTCTGGCGATTGTACCGGTTCTTCGCGAGCTGACCGGGAGCGCTGCCCGATGAAACGGCTGGCCATGTCCCGGCGGTTTGGCCGAGAAAGATGAAGCTGGTTTCGGTGCGGCCGCCGAAGAATAGGTCAGGGCTCCTGCCTGAGGCGCGGCTGCGTCACGGCGTCGGCCAAAGCCGCAAGAACGCGTTCCTCGCTGACACCGCGTGTATCCTGGACCCAGCTCGGCGTCGAAATTGGCGGCTCGAGATAACGCACATGGTCGTTCACCGGGCCGGTCTCATAGGACCGGTTCGATCCGAAGATAAGCACGCATGGCCCGCCCAATGCTGCGGCTGCATGGCAGAGCCCGCCATCGACGCCAAGGAAGACGGTCGAGGCGGCGATCTGGCACATGGCGTCGGTGATATCGGGCGTCGAGGTGAAATCGATCGCCTCCGGATGCGCAGCCCGGATCTGGGCGGCGGCCTCGCGTTCCCGCGGGCCGCCGATGAGCCAGACCGACCAGCCGCGCCGGGCATGATCCTTCGCTACCGAGATGAAACGCTCCGCCGGCCATGAACGGAAATTGGTGAAAGCCGAGGTGTAGAGCGCCAGCGCCGGCCTCGCCGGATCGATGCCTTGCCGGGCACGCCAATCCGAAAGCTCCTCAGCCGAAACCGTCATTTTCGGTGCAGGAAGCTGCATGCCGTCGGCAGGCTTCTCGCCCAGCATCGCGATCGCGCAGACTTGCTCGAACAATCTCGTCTTGCGCGGACCGAAAGCCACGAAACTCTTCAGCCAGCCGGTGGGCAGGCGGTTGATGATGCCGAACTGGAATTCCCGCGGATAGCCGATGCGCTCAGGTATGCCGGCCAGCCACGGCACAAGCGCTGCCTTGGTGCTGCTGGTGAGCATATAGGCTGCCTGGTAATTCTCCTTGCGAAGCTCACGCGCCAGACCTGCCCGTTCTTTCAGCCCGGGCCTCCAGTGTTTCTCGACGAGCCAGGTCTTGCGAATATTCGGCATCAGCCGCGCCAGCGGGGCGGCGAGTGGCGAAGTGGCGACGTCGATCGGATGCCCGGGAAACCTTTCGGCAAGGACCTGGATTGCCGAGTGGCAGCGGATGAAGTCACCGATCGCCGGCAAGCAGAAGACGAGGATGGGACGCAACAAGCGCTACCTTTTCGATCCGGAACAACCGCCAAAAGCGGACATGACGGTGATTTGTCACGGAAGCGCTTCGCCATCAAGGATGCGGGCATAGAGTTCCAGATAGGCCTTCGCCGTCTTCTCGATCGGGAACCTGTCGGCAGCCGACTGGCGGCATCGTTGTGCCGACAGACTTCCAATCTCGGCAAGACCGCGCCCGAACTCCTCGTCGCTCTCGAAGAAGCGGCCGGTATCGGCATCGACGGTCTCCACGAGCGCGCCGCGCGGTGTGGTGAGCACGGGCGTGCCGCACAGCATGGCCTCGACCTGCGCCATGCCGAACGGCTCCTCCCAGGAGATCGGGTTGAGGAATGCCTTCGATTCACCCAGCAGGCGCAACTTATCCTGGCCATCGACCATGCCGTGAAAGCGATACCGAGCCGAAAGGCTCTTGAAGAAGACGCCTTCGCGGCGGGTTTTGCTGCGGCCAAGCAGCTTCCAGCGCGACCCGCCGGCGATATCGAGCGTGAAGTCGAATTTCTTCGCCAAGTCCACCGCCCGGTTCAGCCCCTTTCCGGCGCGCGCGATGGCCGCCATGAAGAAGAGGTGGTCGTTCTTCGAGGGCGCCAGCCGGTAGGCGTCGACCGGAAACCCGTTATAGACGAAGGTTTTGCGCCCATGCAGTTCGGCATGGCGGGCGCTGAGGAAGTTCCAGTTGGACTGCGGCCGCGGATAGTCCGGAAGATGGCCGTGTTCGGTGTTGAGTGTCGGGAAGGGGACTTCGACCTTCCAGGCATGGAGGTTGACGATCTCGGTATCCTGCGGGATCGCAGCCCGGCATTCGGCGTCGCTGACCGCATGCCGCACTTCGCACATCGGATGCGACGATCCCGGCGCGGCAATCAGGACGACGTGGTGTCCGAGCCTGACCAGTTCGGTGACCAGCCATTCGACCTGGCGCTGCGTTCCGCCATAGCCCTTGGCCGGAATCAGGCTCTGGGCTGCAAGGGTTATCCGCATTTCTTGTCGGTGCAGCTTGTCACAGCGGGATGTTGTCGTGCTTCTTCCAGGGGTTCTGCATGTCCTTGTTGCGCAACATGCGCAACGCCCGCGCGATACGGCGCCGGGTCGAATGCGGCATGATCACCTCGTCGACATAGCCGCGTTCGGCGGCGACGAACGGCGACAGGAAGCGATCCTCGTAAGTCTTTGTATGGGCAGCAATTTTCTCAGGATCGCCGATATCCTTGCGATAGATGATCTCGACCGCGCCCCGGGCGCCCATCACCGCGATCTGCGCCGTCGGCCAGGCATAGTTCATGTCGCCGCGCAGGTGCTTCGACGCCATCACGTCATAGGCGCCGCCATAGGCCTTGCGGGTGATGACGGTGATCTTCGGCACGGTCGCCTCGGCATAGGCAAAGAGCAGCTTGGCGCCATGCTTGATCAGCCCGCCATATTCCTGCGCGGTGCCCGGCAGGAAACCCGGCACGTCGACGAAGGTGACGATCGGAATCGAAAAACAATCGCAGAAGCGCACGAAGCGCGCCGCCTTGCGGCTGGCGTCGGAATCGAGCACGCCCGCCAGCACCATCGGCTGGTTGGCGACGAAGCCCACCGTGCGGCCCTCGACACGGCCGAAGCCAGTGACGATGTTCTTGGCAAAACTCTGCTGGATCTCGAAGAAATCGCCTTCGTCGGCGACCTTCAGGATCAGCTCCTTGATGTCATAAGGTTTGTTGGCATTGTCCGGGATCAACCGGTCGAGTGACATGTCGTGATCCGTGACCGACTGGTAGCACTCGATCTCGGGAATCTCGGCCGTGTTGGATGCCGGCAACAAATCGACCAGCCGGCGCATCTGCAGAAGCGCCTCGACGTCGTTGTCATAGGCGCCATCGGCGATGGAAGATTTGGTGGTGTGGACGGACGCGCCGCCGAGGCTTTCGGCGGTCACCGTCTCGTTGGTCACCGTCTTCACCACGTCCGGCCCGGTGACGAACATGTAGGAGGTGTCGCGCACCATGAAGATGAAATCGGTCATGGCGGGCGAGTAGACGTCGCCGCCGGCGCAGGGGCCCATGATCAGCGAAATCTGCGGGATGACGCCGGAGGCGAGCACGTTGCGCTGGAAAATCTCGGCGTAGCCACCGAGCGCCGCCACGCCTTCCTGGATGCGCGCGCCGCCGGCATCGTAGAGGCCGATGATCGGCGCGCGATTGCGCAGCGCCATCTCCTGGACCTTGATGACCTTTTCGGCATGCGCCTCCGACAGCGAGCCGCCGAACACGGTGAAATCCTTGGCGAAGATATAGACCGGGCGCCCGTTGACGGTGCCCCAGCCGGTGACGACGCCGTCGCCGGCGATCTTGGTCTTCTCCATGCCGAAATCGGTCGACCGGTGCTCGACATACATGTCGAACTCCTCGAACGAGCCCTCGTCGAGGAATATCTCGATACGCTCGCGCGCGGTGAGCTTGCCCTTCTTGTGCTGCGCCTCGATGCGGTCCTTGCCGCCGCCCATGCGGGCAATCTCGCGGCGGCGCTCGAGTTCCTTCAGCACGTCTTTCATCGCCGGTCCCCAAAACGGATAAGTGATGTGTGGTAATGGCGGGGGCAGGGCAGCGCAAGCACCCTTGTTTTGCTGCATTGCAACATGACGCCCTTGCATTTCACAGCGAACTGGGCCATATGCGGCGGTATAGGCGCTTGGGCCGGGATATCCGGCCTTCTCGACGAATGAGACTGGTTGCGTCTGTTTTCCCTCTTTCCGGCAAATCGGCCCAGGTCGATCGGCAAGCTGGCGAAAAAGCCCCGTGGCATGATGCCTGCGGGCACGACAGCGCAGCCGCGCGGACAATCATGTCCGCCGCCTTGTCGTTCCATGACAATTTATTCGACGGCAGGTTGCGCCCTGCCGGCATCGATGTTTGCGGCCAGAAGCCGCGTGAAAGAAGATTATTTTGACCAACGAAAACAATGCGGAACTGAACGGTTTCGCGGCACTTGGAATATCGGGTGCGCTGCTCAAGGCGACCCACGCGGCCGGCTTCACTGATCCGAAGCCGATCCAGACGCAGGCGATCCCGCCTCAGATGGAGGGCCGTGACATTTTCGGCATCGCCCAGACCGGCTCGGGCAAGACAGCGGCCTTTGCACTGCCGATCCTGTCGAAGATCATCGGCCTCGGCACCAAGCGCCGGCCGAAGACGGCGCGTGCGTTGATTCTGGCGCCGACCCGCGAGCTCGCCGTGCAGATCGAGGACACCATCAAGATCTTGGCCAAGGGCGCGCATGTCTCGACCGCGCTGGTGCTTGGCGGCGTCTCGCGCTTCAGCCAGGTCAAGAAGGTTGCCCCCGGCGTCGACATTCTGATCGCCACGCCCGGCCGCCTGACCGACCTGGTGCGCGAGGGCGACCTCATCCTCGCCGACACCAAATGGCTGGTGCTGGACGAAGGCGACCGCATGCTCGACATGGGCTTCATCAACGACGTCAAGCGCATTGCCAAGGCGACCGCGCCGGACCGCCAGACGGTGCTGTTCTCGGCGACCATGCCGAACGAAATCGCTGAACTGGCAAAGGGCCTGCTGAAGAATCCGATCCGCGTCGAAGTCGCGCCGCAGAGCACGGCGGCGGCCGAGATCGTGCAGAGCCTGATCCTTGCCCGCACCAAGCAGAAGCGCCAGGTACTGTCCAAGATGCTCGCGGACGAGGCGATGAAGTCCGTCATCATCTTTTCGCGCACCAAGCACGGCGCCGACCGGGTGACCAAGGACCTCGATCGCGACGGCTTCAAGGCTGCCGTGATCCATGGCAACAAATCGCAGAATGCCCGTCAGAAGGCGCTCAATGATTTCCGCGACGGCTCGGTTCGCATCCTGGTCGCGACCGATATCGCGGCGCGCGGCATCGACGTGCCCGGCATCAGCCATGTCGTGAATTTCGACCTGCCGGACGAAGCGGAAAGCTATGTCCATCGCATCGGCCGCACCGGCCGCAACGGCAGGGACGGTATTGCGATCACGCTGTGCGATCCCTCGGAAAACGCCAAGTTGCGGCAGGTCGAGCGCATCATCCGCATGAAGCTGCCGGTCGTCGCAGACCATCTCGGCAGCCCGGATCCGCAGCGCGACCCCAGGGAAAAGACCGATCGTCATTTCGAACCGGCCAACGACCGCGAGCATCACGGCGCCCGTCGCGATGGCCGCCGCCCCGGCAACGGTGGCGACAACAAGCGCTTCGGCGGCAAGCCGCAGGGCGAGCGCGCTCCGAAGCCGCATGGCGAACGCCCGGCTGCCGCCAAGCCGAATGGCTCGAGCAAGCCTGACGGCTTCAAGCGCTTCAAGGGCAACAACAAGCGCCGCTTCGGTGGCAAGCGTCCGGCGACCCGGGCTGCTTGAGCCCAGCAGGACCACAGGAACAGAAACGGCCGGAGCATCGCTCCGGCCGTTTTCATTTCACCGTGTCGATTTCACTGGCCCGACTTCACTGACTTGACTGTTGCTGCATCAGCGCCTTCACCCACACCACGATACGCTGGGTAAGAAAGGCCGTAGTCTGCGGCGACAGCACATCGCCAGCAATGACGTGATTGTCCGGATCGCCGGTGTCGTCGACCGGCACCAGCTCGTGCGGACCGCCCCAGCGCCCGGCGATCTCGCGGGTACGGTCGGGCCGCACCACCTTGTCGGAATCCGAGAAGATGAACAGGGCAGGGATCGTCGCCTTCTCGACAGGCGCGGCATAGGCGAGCTCGGTGAGCGCGGCCATCGGCAGCACCGCTTTCATGGGGTATCTGGTGGTCCAGAATTTTTCGTGAAGCGCGTTGCGCGCCGGGAAACTGCGCTCCTTGCCGCCGACAAGCTCGGCGAGTTGCCGGCCCCAGGGCATGGTCAGCAACTCGGCGCCGGAGGCCTTGACGCCGAAATTGGGTGAGATGAACGCGATCGCGGCGACGCCGTCCGAAGCGCCCGGTTGGGTTGCGGCCCATGCCGCCAGCGAGCCGCCAGTCGAGGTCCCGATGACGATCACCTTGTCGCCGATGGCGCGGCCGATGGCCAAGGCCTCCTCATAGTCGTTGATCCATGCATTGACGCTGCCCTGCGCCATCGCCGCGCCGTCCTGGCCGTGGCCGGTCAGCCGCGTGTAGAAGAGGTTGGCGTCCAGTTCATCCGCAACGTCGTCCGGCAAGGGGCGAACCTCGCCCTTCGTGGCGGAGAAGCCATGGATATAGACGATGGCCAGGGGCGTCTTGGCATGGACCATCGGGTTTGCCCAGATGATCTCCTTGTCGAGACCTTCGCGGATGTTGGGGACGGCAGCCTCTTCGTGCGCCAGATAGGCCTGCGGATCGTCGCCGATCGCCGACGGATTGAACCGGATTGTCGTGTCGACCGGCACGCGCGGACCAAGGAAGAAACCGGCTACCAGGACGACTGCAAGGCCAAGCACCGCAAGCACGATCCGCCGCCCCATTACAGTCTCCAAGCAATGATTCTCAACCTATGGCCGTACCTGCCGACAGGCAATCGCCGTTCGCCGGCTTATACCGCCTTGTCGCGGGATGGACCTTTTTCGCCGAGCTGCCTGCGATCGAAATGCAACGGCCGCGCCCACCAGTGGGTCGTGAGCCCGATGACGAAGCGGCCGATCGGCCGCGGCAGCAGGCCAAGCAGCTTCAACGGCCAGCTTATGTGGTACGGGAAGGTGACTTCGAAACTGCCCTTCCTGATGCCGCGCGCCATGCGGCGTGACGCGCGATGCACGGGCATGAGGCCCGGCATCGGCAGCTTGTTCTTTTCGGTCAGCGGCGTGTCGATGAAACCCGGATTGATGACCTGGACGCGGATATTCATCTTGTCGAAGTCGTATTTCAGCGACTCCGCCAGGATGTTGATCGCGGCCTTGGTGCCGCCATAGGCCGCCGTGGTCGGCCAACCGGAATAGGCGGTGACCGATCCGACCAGGACGACATGGCCGCGTCCGCGCACGCGCATATGCTCGACGACAGGCACCACGCCGTTGACGATGCCGAAATAGTTCACGGCGAAGGAGCGATGGAAATCGCGCACCACCAGGTTCTCGCCGGGGGTGGCGATGTAGTTGCCGGCGTTGAAGACGGCGAGCACGATCGGCCCCATCTGCTGTTCGATGGCGGCGGCCGTGCGCGCCATGCCGTGTTCGTCGGTCACGTCGCAGGGAAAGGACTTCACATGTCCCGACATCTGCGCCGTTTCGACGATCAGCGTGTCGGCCGGATCTTCCGGCAGCGATGTCACCGCGACGGCATAGCCTTGATTGGCGAGATCCTTGGCCAACGCCCGGCCAAGGCCACTGCTGCCGCCCGTGATCCAGGCGACACCGTCTTTCGGATTGGCCCGGTAAAGTGCCATGGGATGTCCTGCGAATGTTCTGGTTTGCTCTAGCGGTGGAGAAATCGGTTGAAAAGAGCGGTTTTGCACCTGACGTTGAAATGATCGCGAGCATTGCACCATCCGGAATGCGACTGGACCAGGCAAAATCTTGCCTTGAAACCGCGGCGTCCGGTTTTTAGGGTCTCGCCGCACACATGAAGGAATCCCGCATGCCCCGTTCTGTGATCGAAGCGATCGGCAACACGCCCCTGATCCGGCTCAACAAGGCCTCGGAAGCGACCGGTTGCGAGATCCTCGGCAAGGCCGAGTTCATGAATCCAGGGCAATCGGTGAAGGATCGGGCGGGCCTGTTCATCATCCGCGATGCCGAACAGCGTGGGCTCCTGAAGCCCGGCGGGCTTATCGTCGAAGGCACTGCCGGCAACACCGGCATCGGCCTGACGCTGGTCGCGAAGGCGCTCGGCTACCGCACCGTGATCGTCATTCCTGACACGCAGAGCCAGGAAAAGAAGGACGTGATCAAGATTCTGGGCGCGGAGCTGATCGAGGTGCCGGCCGTGCCCTACAAGAACGCCAACAATTACATAAAACTGTCGGGCCGCCTTGCCGAGCAACTGGCGCGCTCCGAACCCAACGGCGCGATCTGGGCCAACCAGTTCGACAATGTCGCCAACCGCGATGGCCATGTCCGCACGACCGCGCAGGAAATCTGGGCCCAGACCGGTGGCAAGATCGACGGCTTTGTCTCGGCCGTAGGCTCCGGCGGCACGCTCGCCGGTGTCGCGCTCGGGCTGAAAGGCAAGAGCAAGGATGTCAAGATCGCGCTCGCCGATCCGCTGGGCGCCGCGCTCTACAGTTTCTACACCAGCGGCGAACTGAAATCGGATGGCAACTCGATCACCGAGGGTATCGGCCAGGGCCGCATCACCGCCAATCTCGAAGGCTTCACGCCGGATTTCTCCTACCAGATCCCGGACGAGGAAGCGTTGCCGATCATCTTCGACCTGATCCAGGAGGAGGGGCTCTGCGTCGGTGGTTCGACCGGCATCAACATCGCCGGCGCCATTCGGTTGGCGCGCGAGCTCGGACCTGGCCATACCATCGTGACAATCCTTGCCGACTACGGCACGCGCTACCAGTCCAAGCTCTTCAATCCGGAATTCCTGCGTAGCAAGAACCTTCCGGTGCCGGGCTGGATGGAAGAAAAGGCCGACATTTCCGTGCCGTTCGAAAAGGTGGCGTGATGGCGCATAAGACCGAGGCGCTGTTTCGCGACGACGCCTATCAGAAGACGGCCGAGGCCGAGGTCGTCGCGATCAACGACCGTGGCGGCATCCTCCTCGACCGGACGATCTTCTATGCAACGTCCGGCGGGCAGCCGGGCGATATCGGCATGTTCGAGCGGACCGACGGCGGCCGCATTGCGATTGCCGCCACCATCACCGGCGAGACCAAGGATGAGATCATCCATGTGCCGGCACCGGAGCAGGCGCTGCCCGCTGTCGGCGAGAGGCTGAAGCTCTTGATCGACTGGGAGCGGCGGCACCTTTTGATGCGCATGCATTCCGCCTGTCACCTGCTGACCGTGGTCTGTCCGTTTCCGATCACCGGAGCGGCGGTCGCCGAGGATGACAGCCGCGTCGACTTCGACATTCCCGACGCCGGCTTCAGCAAGGAGGATGTGACCGCAAGGCTGATGGAACTGGTGCGCGCCGACCATCCGATCTTCACCCGGCTGATCACTGACGAGGAGCTCGCCGCCAACCCCGGCCTGGTCAAATCGAAGAACGTGCGGCCGCCTGTCGGCACCGGCAAGATCCGCCTGGTCTGCATTGGCGACAATGGCGCGATCGACAGCCAGCCATGCGGCGGCACGCATGTGAAGTCGACCGGCGAGGTCGGCGAGATCCACATCGGCAAGATCGAGAAGAAAGGCCGCGAGAACCGGCGCTTCCGCATCCGCTTCGGACCGATGCCGGCGAATTGACGCTCAAAGAGATCGAGCATGATGTCGCCCGAAAACCGCTTCACACTTTTCGGCATCATGCGATAAGGCGAGGCGGGCAGGGAGAACAAAAATGGCGCAGGACAGCCCTTTCATCGTCGACGCCGATTGGCTGGAAAAGCGGCTTGGCGCGCCCGGCCTCACCATCATCGACGCTTCCTGGTATCTGCCTGCGCAAAAGCGCAACGCCCGCGCCGAATACGATGCCGCCCATATTCCCGGCGCGCGCTTCCTCGACCAGGATGCGGTTTCCGATCCGGATTCGAAACTGCCGCACACATTGGCCTCGCCGCAGCACTTCGCCCAATATGTCGGCGCCATGGGCGTTTCGGCCGACGACACCATCGTCGTCTATGACGGCCCAGGCCTGTTTTCGGCGCCGCGCGCCTGGTGGATGTTCCGCGTCATGGGCGTCTTCCAGGTCTACATCCTGAACGGCGGCATCGACCGCTGGAAGGCCGAGGGGCGCCCCGTGACGGCTGAGCCGACAAAGATCGCGCCAAGCGTCTTCCACGCCGATTTCGACGAGGGCCGGGTTGTCGGGCTCGACGAGATGCGCAGGATCGTCGGCGGGCGGGAGAGCCAGGTCGCCGACGCGCGTTCGGCCGGCCGCTTTGCCGGGACCGATCCGGAGCCGCGCCAAGGCGTCCGTTCGGGTCATATGCCTGGCGCGCATAATGTTCCGATCACGGCGCTTGCGGAGAATGGCGAGTTGCTGCCCAAGGACCGCTTGCGCAAGGTGATCGAGGATGCCGGTATCGACCTCTCCAAGCCCGTTGTCACGTCCTGCGGCTCAGGCATCACGGCGGCGGCGATCACGCTGGCGCTGGAGACGCTCGGCCATACCAACAACCGGCTTTATGATGGTTCCTGGACAGAATGGGGCGGTCTCAGCGACACGCCGGTGGTGACGGGGAAAGAATGATGAAAAACGGCGCGCTGCAAGATATCGATGTCACGGTCACGTTCCTGGAGATGCATGCGGCGCCGGCGGTTTCGCCGCCAATCCCCTACAACCGCCAGATCGCGCTGCTGAAGACGAAAGACATCCCGCTCCATTTCTACCGCTATCTGATGGATCGCGTCGGACGCAAATGGCACTGGGTCAATGTGCTGAGGCTGAGCGACGAGGAGCTTGCCGCCGGCCTGCACCGCGAGGATCGCGACATCAGGGTGCTCTATCTCGATGGCGCCCCCGCCGGCTTCTTCGACCTCAAGCCGCATCTGCCGGACGAGGTGGAGCTCGCCTATTTCGGCATGATGGAGCATGCGCATGGCCAGGGCATCGGCCGCTGGTTCCTTGGCGCGGCGATCTCGGCGGCCTGGGCGCATGGACCAAGGCGCGTCACCGTGCAGACCTGCACGCTCGATCATCCGGCGGCTCTTCCACTCTACCAGAAGCTCGGCTTCACGCCGGTGGCGCAGAAGAAGGAAGTGGTGCATCCGCTGACCTTCGCCGAGCGGTCGGCCAGCGTCATGCGTGGCTAAGCTGTTCAAGCAGAAGCCGTAACGGCCACCGGCTGAACACCTCGTTCATCGCCGCTTCAGACTGTCTTTGCCATTGTCCCGGCCGCATTGCGAGGCCGAGCTTATAGGAGAAAGACATGTTGAGCCGACGTACATTCGCCGTAGCCATGATCGCGGCAATTGCCATGCCGAGCCTGGCGTCCGCGCAGGCGACCACGCCTTCGGCCGCAACGATCGAGCGCCAGCTCGACGCCGCGCCCAGGCAAAAGCTGCGCCCGAACGAGCGCGTCACAATTCGCGAGTTCAAGCGCCGGCCCGATCTGCGGCGCATGGCGCGCTCGATCGACATCCAGTCGATCAATTTCGAGTTCGGCTCGGCCGCCATTGCCCCTTCGCAATACGGCAAGGTCGAAATCATTGCCGACGCGCTCCACCGCATCCTGCGGCGCGACCGCGGCGCCCGCATCCTGATCGAGGGTCACACCGACGCCGTGGGTTCTTTCGGTTCGAACCAGCTCCTGTCCGAACGCCGCGCCGCATCGCTCAAGCGCACGTTGGTGGGTGAATTCGGCGTGCCGGCCTACGCGCTGGACACCGTCGGCTATGGCGAGGAATTCCTTCTGGTGCAAACCCAGCAGGAGAACTGGCGCAACCGCCGCGTGACGCTGCGCCGCTTCGACGACTTCGTGCGGTGAAGCTGAGCCGATAACGCCGATAACGGGGCTCGGCCATTTAAAAGCGGCCGGGCTCTTTCACATGCGCATGCCGTCAGTCAGGAATCGGGTGGGAGACACTGTCGCGCAGGCATAATTTCCGGACATCGACACCGGAGATTTGCCATGAGCATCCAGTTCAAAGCCTTGCCGACCGAAGCCGTGCGCGCCCTGCAGCGGGGAGGGCCCGATGCCTACGGCCGCACTCCGGAGCACCAAGTCTCCGACGGCGACGGCGTGCCCTGCAGGCACTGCATGAAGAACGTCGCCGCGGGCGAAGGCTACCTGATCGTGGCTTACCGGCCGTTCCCGGAACTGCAGCCTTATGCCGAAACCGGCCCGATCTTCCTGCATGCTGAGGAATGCGGGCGCGCCGCCGAGGGCGATGCGCTGCCGGAGATGCTTGCAAGCAGCGACTATATCGTCAGGGGCTACGGCGAGGACGATCGCATCGTCTATGGCAGCGGCGCTGTCACGCCGACCGGCGAGATTGCCGCCCGCGCGCGGACGCTGTTCGGGCGCGACGACATCGCCTACATCCATGTCCGCTCGGCCCGGAACAATTGCTATCAATGCCGCATCGAGCGGGCATGACCCAAAAAAAAGCCCGCCGATGGTCTAGCGGGCCGTTGGAGGGTCTGACAGAAGCTGTCGGCCAGTGCTGTCCGGGCCGGACTAGTCCGACCCGGCAGGCTCAGGCCGCCAGTAACGGTCCGTCTCTAGGCGTCTTTCTTGCCGAGTGAATGTGAAGCATTTCACACAACGGCGCATATTGGCGGGAGGCGAGAAAAGGCGCATTTCAGGACTGTCGTATTCCCGTCGCACTCCTTTGCTAGAAAGCAGTTGTTGATGATTTGCCGACCGCGGATGGACCGGCGGCAGTCGCGACATTCGAGGAAGCGGGGCTTTTGCTCCGCTTTTTTGTTGCCCGGATTTCTTGGCGCGACCAGTTTGCGCGCAAGAAAAAGCCCGCCGGAATGACCCGGCGGGCGACTGAAGGAAATCTCTGCGAATTTATCAGGCGGCAAGAACCGCCTTCGGCTCGACCATTTCGTAGCCGAGGGCCTCGGCGACGGCGCGGTTGGTGATCTTGCCCTTATGGACATTGAGACCGTTGCGCAGGTGATGGTCGTCGACCAGCGCCTTGAGGCCCTTGTCGGCAAGCTGCAGGCCGTAATGCAGCGTCGCGTTGTTGAGCGCGTGCGCCGAAGTGACCGGCACGGCGCCGGGCATGTTGGCGACGCAATAGTGGATCACGCCGTCGACCTCATAGGTCGGATCGGCATGCGTCGTGGCATGCGAGGTCTCGAAGCAACCGCCCTGGTCGATCGCAACGTCGACAAGGACCGAACCCTTCTTCATGCCGGAAAGCATTTCGCGGGTCACGAGCTTGGGCGCGGCGGCGCCCGGGATCAGCACGGCGCCGATGACGACGTCGGCCGAGAAGCATTCTTCCTCCAGCGCTTCGACGGTCGAGTAGCGCGTATGCACGCGGCCGCCAAAAATGTCGTCGAGCTGGCGCAGGCGCGGGATCGAGCGGTCGATGATGGTGACGTCGGCGCCGAGGCCGGCCGCCATCTTGGCCGCATGCAGGCCGACGACGCCGCCGCCGAGCACGGTGACCTTGCCGGGCAGCACGCCGGGCACGCCGCCAAGCAGCACGCCGCGGCCGCCATTGGCCTTCTGCAGCGCCGTCGCGCCGGCCTGGATCGACAGGCGGCCGGCGACTTCCGACATCGGGGCGAGCAGCGGCAGGCCGCCGCGATCGTCGGTCACGGTCTCATAAGCGACCGCGGTGACGCCCGAGGCGAGAAGACCCTTGGTCTGCTCCGGATCGGGAGCGAGGTGGAGATAGGTATAGAGGATCTGGCCGTCGCGCAGCTGGACCCATTCGTTGGGCTGCGGCTCCTTGACCTTGACGATCATGTCCGACTTGGCGAACACGTCGGCGGCCGTCTTGGCGATAGTCGCGCCGGCGGCGCGATAGGCGTTGTCGTCGGCGCCGATACCGGCGCCAGCACCGGTCTCGACCAGCACTTCATGGCCATGCGCGACATATTCGCGGACCGAGCCGGGCGTCAGGCCGACGCGATATTCATGGTTCTTGATTTCCTTGGGGCAGCCGACACGCATCTTTCTTCTCCTGTCCGCGCCGTTCAAGGGGCGCTCTCCCTGTCATTGGTGCATGCCAATGGCTCCGAACTCGGAGGTGGACACGCAGTAACCGCAGTCAACCACGAATCGTTGCGTATGTGTTTGCGAATGCACTTGCGGCAACGGTCGCTCTTCGATAATCGTTGCGCAAAATCACTGGAAATTCGCAGGAACCACGAAAAATGCCGCTCGACAGGATTGATATCGCCATTCTGGAGACTTTGCAGAAGGATGGCCGGATTCCCAATGCGGCGCTTGCCGAGAAGGTCGGCCTTTCCCAATCGGCCTGTTCGCGCAGGCTCGACAATCTGGAGAAGTCCGGAACCATCCGCGGCTATCATGCGCGGCTGTCCAATTCCGCGCTCGGCCACCAGATGACGGCGATCGTGCACATATCGCTGTCGGGGCAATTCGAGAAGACGTTGTCGGATTTCGAGGCGGCGATCAAGCGCTGCCCGAACGTGCTTTCCTGCCATTTGATGTCAGGCGAATATGATTACATCCTGCGCATCGCGGCGAAGGATCTCGTCGACTATGAGCGCATCCACAAGGAATGGCTGTCGGCCATGCCGCATGTGACGAAGATCAACTCGTCCTTCGCGCTGCGCGAGATCGTCGATCGCACGGCGGTCGGGCTACGGCCCGAGATGGCCTAGTATCCGGACATAACCAGCAGGAGGCAGCGGCCGCGATATGACAGAAAGAATCACCATGGCCGAGTCATTGCCGGCAACAGCCGTCGTCCGCGTCTCGCGCGCCAGCTTCGACCCGAGCCGGTACGTTGAGGTCGACGCCGCGAGCAAGAAGACTTCGGAGTACATAATCCCGGCCATCAGGCGGCTGCCGGGGCTTCTTCATTTTTACGCAGGCGTGTCGCCGAAGGGCTCGATCGTGCAAGTCAGTGTCTGGGACACCGACGAGCATGCGGCGCAGCTGGATCGATTGAAGGAAATGGTGGTCGACGGCCGCAGGGATATGGAGGCGGTAGGCGTGACGTTCACCCCGATTTTCAACTATCCGATCGACTGGACCTGGACCGTTTGACCGGGGCCTGGCCGGCGCTAGGCGGTCATCGCCTCCGTCACCACCTCGCTCATCGGAATGTCGTGCGGCTGCGGGTAGATGGTCGCAATGCGCTGCAGTTCGTAGCCGACGCCGATGACCAGCGGCCTGAACGGCATGGCCGCCAGCGTGCGGTCGAAGAAGCCACCGCCATAGCCCAACCGATAGTTGCCGGGATCGATGCCGACGATGGGCGAAATGACGATGTCGGGCAGCACCGGATCGCCCTCGGCCGGGATCGGAATGTTCCAGACGCCCTTTTCCAGCCGGTCGCCCGGTTTGTAGGCGCGAAACACCAGCGGCTGTCCCTTCTCGATGACGACGGGCAGCGCGGTGCGGCCACCGCGATCGTTGATCGAGGCCATCCAGCCCCGCAGATCCGGCTCGCCGCGAAACGGCCAGTAGAGGCTGACCATCCGGCCGGCTATGTCTCCGATCAGCGTGTCGAGGCCGTCCGCGATGCGCGCCGACATGGCTACGCGCGCATCGGCTGAGACGGCAAGGCGGGCATTGATGAGCCGCTCGCGCTCGGCCTTGCGCCAGCGTCTGACATCCGTCCAGTCTAAGAGCGGCTCCCGGTATTGCGGGTCGAGTTCATGCATGAAGCAGGGCGGCGAGGCGTATTGCGCCAGCCCTTCGTCGTCGTGGTTGTCGGCCATGCTTGGCTCCTGTCGTTTGTTCGACGCTATACCTGCGCCGGGACTGTCGCATGTGGATTCGCGACGCCGCGCGACGACTCCCGGGCATGGTTATTGCCCGATTCAACGTTGTTGCAGCGCACAAAAACACTTACATCATGGACGGCAATTGCACCTGGCGAGGTGGAATGAAATGAGCGAAACCGAGCATAAAGTCGTTGTCGTCGGCGCCGGCTTCGGCGGCCTCGAACTCACCCGCGCGCTGGCTGGATCTCCGGTGCGCATCACCATGATCGACAAGCGCAACCACCATCTTTTCCAGCCGCTGCTGTACCAGGTGGCGACGACATCACTGGCGACCTCGGAGGTTGCCTGGCCGATCCGGCATCTGCTGCGCAACCGCAAGGACGTCACGACCCTCCTGGGCAACGTCACCGGCGTCGACCGCGCCGGCAAACGCGTGCTGTTCGAGGACGGCGGCTCGGTTCCCTACGACACGCTGGTGCTCGCCACCGGCGCGCGCCATGCCTATTTCGGCCATGACGAATGGGAGCCGTTCGCGCCGGGGCTGAAGACGCTCGAGGACGCCACGACGATCCGGCGCCGCATCCTGCTCGCCTTCGAGCAGGCCGAGCGCGAAACCGACCCCGCCAAGCGTCAGGCGCTGCTGACGCTGGTCATCGTCGGCGGCGGACCGACTGGCGTCGAACTCGCCGGCACCATCGTCGAACTCGCGCATGACACGCTACGCGGCGAGTTCCGCCACATCGACACACGCCAGGCGCGCGTCGTGCTGATCGAGGCCGGCGACCGGATCCTGGCCAATTTCGCGCCGCAGCTTTCCGACTACGCCCGCAAGGCGCTCGAGCGGCTCGGCGTCACCGTCGAGCTCGGGCGTCCGGTCACCAGGCTCGACGCCCAAGGCGTCGTCTTCGGCGACAGGCATCTGCCGGCAAGGACGATCATCTGGGCGGCCGGCGTTGCCGCTTCGCCGGCGGCCGAGTGGCTGGGGGTGCCGGCCGACCGGGCGGGACGGGTGATCGTCGAACCCGACCTCACTGTGCCGGGCAATCCCGACATCTTCGTCATCGGCGACACCGCGCATGTGCTGCGTCCAGATGGAAAGCCGGTGCCGGGCGTGGCGCCCTCGGCCAAGCAGGAAGGCAAGCATGTCGCCGCGACGATCAAGGCGCGGCTCGCCGGCGACACGGCAACGCGTCCTTTCCAGTACCGGCATGCCGGCGACCTTGCGACGATCGGCAAGCGCGCCGCCGCCATCGATTTTGGCTGGATCAAGCTCACCGGCTGGCTCGCCTGGTGGCTCTGGGGCATAGCCCACATCTATTTCCTGATCGACTTCCGCAATCGCCTGGCGGTCTCGCTTAGCTGGCTATGGATATATTTGACTGGCCAGCGCAGCGCGCGCCTGATCACCCAGGGCGACGACGACAAAAGCTGATTTCCTCGCCGTCGCCTGCTTCATCGACGCGTCACCTTCTCGTGATCGAAAGGCTTTTCCGCGCGCGTGGACTCAACGTGTCTTCAGCGCCATGCTCCATGGCTGGGGCAGGGGTCGTCGCGTTGTCGAAGAGGAGAAGAAAATGTCACGGCTGCCCGTCTCCCGTCGCGGATTTTCCCGCCGCGAATTCCTGGCCAGCGCCGCTGCCGGCGCGACGCTGATCATGCTGCATCCGTTCTCAGCCCGCGCCGCAGCCAACCAGGCGCATCTCAGGATCATGGAGACGACCGACATCCATGTGAACCTGCTGCCTTACGATTACTACGCCGACAAAGCGAACGATACGATGGGCCTGTCGCGCACTGCCTCGCTGATTGACGCGGTGCGCAAGGAAGCCGCGAATTCGATGCTAATCGACAATGGCGACCTGCTGCAGGGCAGCCCGATGGGCGATTACATCGCCTACGAGAAAGGCATGAAGGACGGCGACCTGCACCCCGTCATGAAGGGCATGAACCTGCTCGGCTATGAATGCTCGACGCTCGGCAACCATGAGTTCAATTACGGCCTGTCCTTTCTCGATAAGGTGTTGGCCGGCGCCAATTTCCCGTTCGTCTGCGCGAACCTGATCCGCGGCACCACGCTTGCCACGAACCCGCGCGACGACAAGCTCTATCTCAAGCCCTATGTCATCCTCGACAGGAAGATCAAGGACGGGTCAGGGGCCGAGCAACCGATCAGGATCGGCGTCATCGGCTTCGTGCCGCCGCAGATCATGGTCTGGGACCTGAAGAACCTCGAAGGCAATGTCCAGACGCGCGACATCGTCGAGGCGGCCAAGGCCTGGGTGCCTCAGATCAGGGAAGAAGGCGCCGATATCGTCATCGCGCTCTCGCATTCCGGCATCGATATCAAGCAGGGCGACAAGATGGAGAACGCCTCGTTCTTCGTCGCCGGCGTCGAGGGCATCGACGCGGTCTTCACCGGCCACCAGCATCTGGTCTTCCCCGGCAAGAAGGATTTCCAGGCGCTCACGGGCGTCGACACCGAGAAGGGCACGCTGCAGGGCAAGCCGGCCGTCATGGGCGGCTTCTGGGGGTCGCATATGGGTCTGATCGACCTGCTTCTGGAGCGCGACGGCTCGAAATGGCGGGTCGTCTCGGCCACCTCCGAGGCGCGCCCGATCTATGAGCGCGTCGACAACAAAAACAAGGCGACGGTCGGCGACGACAAGCGCATCATCGCCGCGCTCGAGCAGGACCACGAGGCGACGCTTGCCTATGTCCGCCGCCCCGTCGGCAAGACATCGGCGCCGCTCTATTCCTATTTCGCTCTCGTGGCCGACGATCCGTCCGTGCAGATCGTCAACCAGGCGCAGACCTGGTATCTCAAGGACATATTGAAGAACACGGAGTGGAAGGACGTGCCGCTGCTCTCGGCGGCGGCGCCCTTCAAGGCCGGCGGCCGCAACGGCGCCGACTACTATACCGACGTTCCGGCGGGCGATATCGCCATCAAGAACGTCGCCGACCTCTATCTCTACCCGAACACGGTGCGTGCCGTCGAAATCACCGGCGCTGAGGCGAAGGAATGGCTGGAGATGTCCGCCGGCATCTTCAACCATATCGAGCCGGGCAAAGCGGATCAGCCGCTCATCAACACCGACTTCCCATCCTACAATTTCGATGTCATCGACGGCGTCAGCTACAGGATCGACCTGTCGCAGCCGCCGAAATACGATGCCAAGGGCGGCGTCGCGAACGCCGGCTCCAATCGCATCGTCGACTTGAAATTCGACGGGAAACCGATTGATCCGGCAGCGAAATTCGTCGTTGCCACCAACAATTATCGCGCTGGCGGCGGTGGCAATTTCCCCGACATCAATGCCTCGAAGATCATCTATGAGGCGCCGGACACCAACCGCGACGTGATCGTGCGCTTTGTCATCAGCGAGGGCACGATCAATCCGTCGGCGGACGACAACTGGTCCTTCGCGCCGCTGCCCGGCACCAGCGTCGTCTTCGAGACCGGACCGCGGGCCAAGGATTTCATCACCGAGGTCAAGTCGTTGAAGATCGAGCCGGCAGGCGAGGGCGAGGCAGGCTTCGCCAAATACCGCATCACGCTGTGATCCGGCGCTACCGGCTGTGCGGTCTGGCTAGAGCTGGCCGCGCACCGGGCGCGGCCCTATCGTCTTCCGCTGGCGCCAAAGCGGCCCCGGCAAAAAGCAGTGAACTGGCAAAATCGCGCCGGTGTCGCTCTGGTTCCGGCCGTCCACATGCGATAGTTTTAGCCATGCGTTATGTGATCGTCATCGCCGCCATCACCTTCTTCCTGCTCTGGGACGGCCTCTACAATCGCGGTCACTACCTCGACGTGACCGTGCGGGAAGTGTCGCGCATCGTGCGCTACGTCACCGGGTAAGGTCTCGCCGCTTCGCATCGCGGCGCGACATCGTTGCCGGTTGACGCCCTGGCATTGCTCCCACAGAAACACCGCTGAACCGAAGACCAGGGAGGCTGGCTTGATCCGGCACATCGTTTTCTTCAGCGTGCGACGCAGGGAAGATGTCGAGGCTGTACGCTCGGGCCTGCTGGCGCTCGGCAAGATACCTTACTCGAAGCATTTCGAGGTGACGCTCAACACCAAGGTCGATCTGTTTTCCAACGCGATCGATGTCGTCGTCTATGCCGAGTTCGAGGACGAGGCGGCCCTTGCCGCTTACAAGGCGCATCCGATTTACGCGGACACGACCAGCAAGGTGAAGCCGCTGCGCGAACTGCGCTATTCGGCGGATGTCGTGGCCGCGGCCTGAGCCGACAGAGCACGCTCCATTGGTCCGCCGCTCTTGAACCTCAGGCCGGAATGGGGCACACCGCGCCGGCATGATCAAAAGCTCCGCCCATCCGCTCGACCATCTCGTGCTGCCAACCGGAAGCCTTGATGCCGCTCGAACGCGTCTGGCCTCGCTCGGCTTTGTGGTCGCGCCGACAGGCATCCACCCCTTCGGCACGGAGAATGCCTGCGTCTTCTTCGCCGACGGCACCTATCTCGAGCCGCTGGCGTTGGGAAATGAACAGGCGACGGGACAAGCGGTTGCGGCCGGCAATGTCTTCGTAGCGCGCGACCGCCTTTATCGCGAGCGGCTGGGCGAGGAGGGTTTTTCCGCCGTCGTGCTTGGAACCGGCAATGCCGATGCCGACTATACGCGCTTTGTCGAAGCCGGCCTGTCGGCCGGCGACATGCTGGGTTTTTCACGCGCCTTCACCGATGCGAACGGCAAGAGCGATACGGCGTCGTTCAAGCTGGCCTTCGCGGCCGGCAAGGAGGCGTCGGACGCATTCCTCTTCGCCTGCGAGCGCGTCAACGCGCCGAAGATCGATCGCACGGCGCTCCAGGCGCACGCCAATGGCGTGACCGGCATCGTCGAAGTGGTTGCGGTCAGCGGCACGCCTTCTGCGCAGATCGGGCTGATCTCGATCGCCGCCGGCGCGAGTGCCGACGACCTCGGGGCGGGTGACACGGTGCGGCTGCCGAACGCAATCCTGAGCGTCGTCACGCCCGAAACCTACCTGCAGCGCTTCGGCCTTGTGGCCAAGCCGTCGCCGCATTTGCGGTTTGAGGCGATTATCTTCTCGATCCGCGACAAAGCTTCTGCCGCACGCACGCTTGCGGCCGGCGCTGTCGATCACAACATGAGCGACAATGATATCGTCGTTGCGCCGGCGCCCGGGCAGGGTGCCGCCTTCATCTTCCGGGAGATCCCATGAACAAGCCCCTGGCGCCCAATGCATCGGTAACCGTCGGCAACGTCATCTTCGCCAACAATGCGCCGCTGTCGCTGATCGCCGGCCCGTGCCAGCTTGAATCGCGCCAGCACGCTTTCGACATGGCCGGCGCGCTGAAGGAGCTGACGGAACGTCTGGGCATCGGCCTCGTCTACAAGACCAGCTACGACAAGGCCAACCGCACCTCGCTGTCGGCAACGCGCGGCGCCGGCCTCGATGCGGCGATGCCGATCTTCGACGACCTGCGCAAGGAGTTCGGGCTCCCGGTGCTGACCGACGTCCACACCGAGGAGCAATGCGCGATCGTAGCCCCCCATGTCGATGTCCTGCAGATCCCGGCCTTCCTGTCGCGCCAGACCGACATGCTGGTCGCCGCCGCCCGGACCGGCAAGGTCGTCAACGTGAAGAAGGGCCAGTTCCTGGCGCCCTGGGACATGAAGAACGTGGTCGCCAAGATCACCAGCTCCGGCAACCCGAACGTGCTGACCACCGAACGCGGCGCCTCTTTCGGCTACAACACGCTGGTCTCGGACATGCGCGCGCTGCCGATCATGGCCGAGATCGGCGCTCCGGTGATCTTCGACGCGACCCATTCCGTGCAGCAGCCGGGCGGGCAGGGCGGCTCCTCGGGCGGTGAACGTCGTTTTGTGGCGACGCTCGCGCGCGCGGCGGTTGCCGTCGGCGTCGCTGGCGTCTTCATCGAAACCCATCAGGATCCCGACAACTCGACATCTTCGGACGGTCCCAACATGGTGCCTCTCAAGGACATGCCGGCGCTGCTGGAAAAGCTGATGGCCTTCGATCGCATCGCCAAGGGACACTGATCCCGAGAGCTGTCTGCTGACCGACCCTGCGCCGGCTTGTGGTTGCACTAAGCCGGCGCTACGCTCGTTTTCGTAACTGAGCGTCTTGGCAGGAGGAAGCCATGTCCGTTGCCCGCGTCACCGAAATCACGTCGTCGTCCAAGAAGAGCTTTCAGGATGCCATCGAGAAGGGCATCGCACGCGCCGCAAAGACCCTGAAGAACGTCGAGGGCGCCTGGATCCAGGACCAGAAAATCGTCGTCGAGGACGGCAAGATCGCTGCCTACCGCGTCAACATGAAAGTCACCTTCATCCTCACCGACAACTAAGCAGCAAGCCGGAACTTTCGTCCGAGCCCCTCATTGTCAATGTATCGCAACGACAAAGAGGAGCACCACCATGACCACCCCGTCCGGGCACACCGAAGCCATTGCGGCCTCGCGCGTCATCGGCACGTCTGTCTACAACACCGAAGGCAAGAGCATCGGCAGCATCGAGGACGTCATGCTTGACAAGATGTCGAACGGCATCATGTTCGCCGTCATCGGCTTCGGCGGCTTCCTCGGCATGGGCGAGAAGTACCACGCGATCCCGTGGGCGACCCTCGACTATGATGAGGATAAAGGCGGCTACGTCGTGCCGTTCACCAAGGAGCAGCT
>NZ_JBWGIO010000027.1:0-55784 GCF_057784215.1 Mesorhizobium sp. CNPSo 4661
ATCGATCTTGCGAAGCAGATGATCAGCCGGAACCAGCTGATCCAACGTCACCATCTCAAGCGCGGTCTGTTCGGGGGCGGGTCGCTTCAACATGACCCAGTGAATCAAAAACCCCCGGCTAACGCCAGGGGTTTGTCAGCAGTCTGAGCCCCGGCACGCCGGGGCTTTTCTTTTTCGGGCAAGGAGAAGCCACGAGGAGCCCGGCATAATCGTCGCGGCGAAAGGGAATAATCCCACCGCCGCGCCCGTTAACGTCCAGTGCAATTCCAGGAAAAGTGTCGAACGGTTTTCCGTCCGGAATTGCGCAAACAAGGAGATAGAGCAATTCGCTGTGAAACGGTGAAATGCTCTAGTCGCGAACTCTCTTCACCATGGAGCCAATTGAATGAGAAAGCTTGTCCTCGCCATCTCTATGCTCGCTCTTGCCGGTTCGGCCGCCTTCGCCGATCCGATCCAGGATCGCCAGGCCCTGATGAAGGAGCGCGGCAAGCTGGCCGGCCAGTTGTCGAAGGTCGTCAAAGGCGAGGAGGATTTCGACGCGGCCGCCGTGCTGACGACGCTGAAGGCCCTGCAGGCCAATGCCGAGAAGTTCGATACCGAAAAGCTTTTCCCGGCCGGCTCGGACCAGGGCGACACGACGGCCGCGCCGAAGATCTGGGAAGATATGGCCGGCTTCAAGGCTGCCGAGGACAAGTTCCTGACCAACGCCAAGGAAGCGGTAGCCTCCCCGCCGGGCGATGTCGATGGTCTGAAGGCGCAGCTCAACACCCTTGGCGGCGATTGCGGCGCCTGCCATCAAAGCTACAGGGTCAAGAAGGGCTGATCGCCCGAGATGGCCTGGCTGAAGAAGCTCGTCGGCGCCGTCATCGTGCTTGGCGGCGCCGCGGCGACGGCCGGCTGGGTCCTGTCGGCGCCGGCCAGGCTTGACGCTGCGGCCGTCGCCCAGCTCGGCCCCGGCGACGCCGCCAAAGGCAAGCGCATCTTCTACGCCGGGGGCTGCACCTCCTGCCATGCCAAGCCGGGCGCCCAGGGCGACGCCCGCCTTGAACTCGTCGGCGGCCTGGAGCTCAAGACGCCGTTCGGCACCTTCGTGCCGCCCAACATCTCACAGGATCGGAAGGACGGCATCGGCGCCTGGAGCGAGGAGGACTTCGCCAACGCCATGCTGAAAGGCGTGTCGCCTTCCGGCGAGCATTTCTACCCGGCCTTTCCCTATGCGTCCTACGCGCGCATGAAGCCGGCCGACATCGCCGATCTTTACGCCTTCATGAAGACGCTGCCGGCGGTTGCCGGCAAGGCGCCGGACCACAGGCTTTCCTTTCCCTTCACCATCCGCCGCGGGATCGGCCTGTGGAAGCGTCTCTATCTCAGCCCCGAGCCGGTGATAGCGCTGCCCGACGGCACGCCGGACAAGCTGCTGGCCGGGCGTTATCTGGTCGAGGGGCCCGGCCATTGCGGCGAATGCCACACGCCGCGCGATTTCGCCGGCGGTATCAAGAAGGGCGAGTGGCTGGCGGGCGCCGTGGCCGCCGAAGGCTCGGGCGTCGTGCCCAACGTCACCCCGGACGGGAAGAGCATCAAGGACTGGTCCGAGGCCGACATCGCCAACTATCTCGAGACCGGCTTCACGCCCGAGTTCGATTCCGTCGGCGGCGCCATGGTCGATGTGCAGAAAAACATGGCGCAGCTGACGGCCGACGACCGCGCCGCGATCGCCGCCTATCTCAAGGCCGTCCCGCCGCATCCGAATGGCTACCCGGCGCGCAAGCCGGCGAGTTGACCTCGCTTACGCTGCCGCTACCCCATTTTTACAGGTGGCGGTCGCCCAGGAAATCGAAGCCGTCTTCGAAGAAGTGGTTGTAGTTGCAGGTCAGTTCCTCGCCTGGCGCGATGTCGCGCAGCGCGTAGGTCTCCTCGGGCGAGGAGACGTCGCAGTTCGGATTGTCGTCGTGGTTCATGTAGCGCGCGTCGTCGGCCTCGAAGACGATGAAGCTCGGATCGTGCCGGTCCGGGTAGGAATAGCGGTCGAGATAGGATTTCACCGGGCCGATCTGGGCCTCGTAGGTGTCGACTGGGATCCGGCGGTCGAACCTTGGGTCGAGCTTCCAGACCAGCGTACCCTTGGCGATGTGGCTCCTGGCGAAGACGCCGATGCCCTGGATGGCGGATTTGTCGAGATACGTGTCGACGAGCAGCATGAGGATCCTTGCGAGTGAATGGTCGCGGCCGGGAGAAGCCATGTCGAAAAAGGGCGGCATTGGGTAGCGCGCGCCCTTGCCGATTGCGAGTGGAAAATCAGGCCTTGCCGGTCACTTTCAAGGCATAGGCGTAAATGTAGGCGATCTCCTCCAGCCGCGAGAAGCGGCCCGACGCGCCGGCATGGCCGGACTCCATGTTGATCTTGAACAGCACCGGATTGCCGCCTGCCTTGCGTTCACGCAGCCGCGCCACCCATTTCGCCGGCTCCCAATAGGTGACGCGCGGATCGGTCAGGCCCGCCAGCGCCAGGATGGGCGGGTAGTCGTGCCCCGCGACATTGTCATAGGGCGAATAGGCCGCGATCGTCTCGTAGTCGGCGGCTGACGCGATCGGGTTGCCCCATTCCGGCCATTCCGGCGGCGTCAGCGGCAGGCTGGCGTCGAGCATGGTGGTGAGCACGTCGACGAACGGCACCTCCGCCACGATGGCGCCGAAATGTTCCGGCGCCATGTTGGCGACCGCTCCCATCAGCATGCCGCCGGCGGAGCCGCCCTGCGCCACGATGCGGTCGTGTTTTGTGTAGCGCTCGGCGACGAGATGGCGGGCGCAGGCGATGAAATCGGTGAAGGTGTTCATCTTCTTCGCCCGCTTGCCGTCGTCGTACCAGCCATAGCCCTTGTCCTTGCCGCCGCGCACATGCGCGATGGCATAGACGAAGCCGCGGTCGACCAGCGACAGGCAGTTGGTGTTGAAGGCGGAAGGAACGGTGATGCCGTAGGAGCCGTAGCCGTAAAGAAGGCAGGGCGCCGAACCGTCCAGCGGCGTGTCGCGATGATAGAGCAGCGAGATCGGCACCAGCTCGCCATCGGCGGCGGGCGCCATCAGCCGGCGCGTGACATAGTGCTCGGGATCGTGGCCGGAGGGCACTTCCTGCGTCTTCAGGAGCACGCGCTCGCGGCTGCGCATGTTGTAGTCGAACACCTGCGCCGGGGTCGTCATCGACGAATAGGTGAAGCGCATCACGTCGGTGTCGTATTCGTAGGAGCCGGAAAGGCCGAGCGAGAAAGCCTCCTCGTCGAAGGAGATGAAATGCTCCTCGCCGCTGGCGCGCTCGCGCACGACGATGCGCGGCAGGCCGTCCTTGCGCTCGAGCCGCACCATATGATGCTTGAAGCCGAGCACCGAGAGGATCAGCCGTCCCGGCTCGTGCGGCACCAGTTCCTGCCAGTTGGCGCGCACCGGGTTGCCGACCGGCGCGGTCATGATCTTGAAGTCCTTGGCGCCGTCGGCATTGGTCAGGACGAAGAAGATGTCGCCGCCTTCTTCCAGGTCGTATTGCAGGCCGGTCTCGCGCACCGCCACCAGCTTCGGCTCGGCCGATGGATCATTGGCGGGCAGCAGGCGGTATTCCGACGTCTCATGGTCGTTGATGCCGATCATGATCCAGTCGTTGGCGCGCGTGCCGCCGACATCCATGAAGAAGCCCGGATCGGTCTCCTCGTAGATCAGGCGGTCGTTCTCGGGTCTGTCGCCGAGCGCGTGGAAGAACACTTTCGACGGGCGGTGGTTGTTGTCGAGACGGGTATAGAAGAAGCCGCCATCGCCGGCGTCCCATACCCCGCCGCCGCCCGTATCCGGGATCTGGTCGGCAAGTTCCGTGGCGCTGGCAAGATCGCGCACGCGCAGCGTAAAGAACTCCGAACCCTTGTCGTCGAAGGCCCACAGCAGCTTCCTGTGGTCGGCCGAATGGTCGACGCCGCCGAGCCTGAAATAGGCCTTGCCCTCGGCTTCCGCGTCGCCGTCGAGCAAGATCTCCTCGGCGCCGCCGTCGCGCGGCGTGCGGAAATAGCGCGGCTGCTCGCCGCCGAGCTTGAATGACGAGCCATAGGCATAGGGGCCGTCTTTCATGGGCACCGTCGAGTCATCCTCCTTGATGCGCCCCTTCATCTCGGCAAACAGCTTGCCGCGCAGGTCCGCGGTGCCGGCCATCAGCGCGGCCTGATAGGCGTTCTCGGCCTCGAGATGGGCGCGGATGCGGCCGTCGAGCAGGGAAGGGTCCCGGAACACGGCCTGCCAGTTGTCGGCCCGCATCCAGGCATAGTCGTCGCTGCGGGTGATGCCGTGATGCGTGTCGGAAACCGGGTTTTTCTCAGGGGTCGGCGGGTTGGCGGCCGGGAAGGCGGAAGTCAAGGCAGAAGCTGTGGTCATTACGTCTCGCTGCGGAATTTGCTTGAATGACGAATGAACACGCCGCTCGGCGGCGGTTCAAGGGGCGCGGTTCAAGGTGGTCTACGGAAGCTAAGCTGAAGGGGGAAAGATGAAATCCTGTGTTTCTACCGCAATGACTGTTGCCGTCGTCGCGGCAGGTCTGGCTTTTTCCAGCCAGTCTCATGCAACCGTCTTTGCCGCCTGGCAAGTGGCGGGCGTGCCGTTCGGCGATACGCTCACTGCGCGAAAGTATCCGTCCAACGCATCGCAGAAACAGGCGGCGTATCCGAAAGGCACCGTATTGCAGATGACCGGTCGCTGCACCGGCGGCGTAAACCTGCTCGATATCGCCCGCCAGCCGCAATGGAAGCAGCGCCAGGCGATCCGCTATCGCTGGTGCGAGATCTGGCACGACCCGGCGCAGAATGGCCATTTCGCCACTGGCTGGGTCTACGGCAAATATATCGCGCCTTACTGAGAGACCGGTCGCGCCGCCTTGTCGGGCCCGGCCGGCAAGGCTGCGTCCTTGGGCGCTGTGGCGCACAGGATTCATCGTGCCGGCGCAACAGGCATCCAAGCATTGGCCAAGCATTGAGTGCCGTGTCGAGTGGCCATCGGATGTCTAACATATGGATGACCCAACGTCACGCTATGCTGGTCCGGTCAGAAAAATCTCGCGAAGTTACACGGTGCACGAATTTTTGAAGCTGAATCAGCAATATTTGATGAATATCGGCGAATATAAGTCAACATTCGAATTGACTTACTTGCAATGCGGCGTCATTAAGATAAGGCGATGCGAATCGCAGGCTTTCCTGCATGAAATTCGCGCGATGCCCGATCCCAGAAAAAAAGGGCGCAGTTTTAGAAACAACTCTCGTTGGGGCCTTAGCACTATGGAAATCGTCGAAACACCTTCGAAAAACGGTGATGCGCTGATCGAGCTGACCGCCGATGTCGTCGCCGCCTATGTCAGCAACAACCCGGTGCCGGTTGGGGAACTGCCGAACCTCATCGCCGACGTCCATGCAGCGTTGGGCCGCGTCGGCGGCTCGCCGGAGCAGCCGTCGGCCGAGAAGCAGAAGCCGGCCGTCAATCCGAAGCGCTCCGTCCATGACGACTACATCGTCTGCCTTGAGGACGGCAAGAAGTTCAAGTCGCTGAAGCGGCACCTGATGACCCACTACAATCTCACGCCGGAAGAGTACCGCGAGAAGTGGGGCCTGGACGCCAACTATCCGATGGTCGCCCCCAATTACGCGGCCGCCCGCTCACAGCTCGCCAAGAAAATGGGCTTGGGGCGCAAGCGCAAGGGCCGTTGACAGGTCTCAGCTCGTCAAGCAGTTCGACGGCGCCCTCGCGGCGCCGTTTTGCTTTTTGGTGGGAGCGATATCGGCCGGATCAGGCCGTCTGCTTCAACGCCGCTTCGGCGTCGCGCTTGATGCGCTTGACCATCGAGCGCAGGCCGTTGGCGCGCTGCGGCGACAGATGCTCGTCGAGGCCGAGTTCCTTCAGCGTCGCTTCGGCGTCGGTGTTCTGGATTTCGCTTGCATGCCTGCCGGAAAACAGCGCCAGCATGATGGCGACGAGGCCGCGCACGATATGGGCATCCGAATCGCCCTGGAAGCTGATCACCGGGTCGGCGCCCACTCCCTGCTCGGTGGTGAGCCACACCTGGCTCACGCAGCCAGGCACCTTGTTCGCGGCCGTGCGCTCCTCCTCCGGGAAAGGCGGCAGGCCCTCGCCGAGCTCGATCACATAGCGATAGCGGTCCTCCCACTCGTCGAGCAGGGAAAAGTCGTCGCGGATGGTCTGCATCGGGGTGGTCATTGCCCCGCATATAGTGACCCGGCCCGGCCGCGTCACGGAAAAAGAAAGACGCCGCGGGCGTCGAGAGGTCGGACGGGCCCGCGGCGTTAGAGCAATTCCAGGAAAAGTGCGTAGCGGTTTTCCGTTCGGAATTGCGTCGAAACCAAACACGGCAATTCCAGGAAAAGTGCGTAAGCGGTTTTCCGCCCGGAATTGCGCCAAAACGAAAAGAGAGCAATTCCAGGAAAAGTGCGTAGCGGTTTTCCGTCGTTGGGAATTGCGCCAAAACTGAACAGTCGAGCGAACGGCTGAAGAAGGTCTCAGTTCTTTGCCGTCAACATCACCGGAATGTTGACCTTGGCGGGCAGCACGATGTCCTCGGAGACGCTGCCGGTGGTCGTGACGGAGCCATCCGCGACCTTCGCCTCGGCCGCGCCTGCCTGCCCGGACTGCTGGTCGTCGATCATGGCTGCGGCGATCTTGGCCGTTTCCTTGGCGCGAACGGTAATGGTGTACATGGCCGATTTGCCGGTTTCGCAGACATCGGGCTTGCGCTCGCAGAGCCCGGCAATGTCGCCGACTGCCTCGCGCGCCGCAAACAGCGCCTGGATCGGTCCGACGCTCTGCTGGCCGTCCTCGCCCGGGCCGACGCCGAGCGGCAGCGCCAGGAGCACCAGCGAGAACCAGAAAGCCATCCTGATCAGAAAGCCCATCTTACTTGCCTCTCATCCGGGATGGATGACGCATCCATCCGTGACGGATCATGCATCCATCGGCATGACCTCTTTTATGGGCACGATAATGGCACGGTCACGCAAAGGACGGCTTGCATCGAAGCCGCGAATTTTCCTCAAATTTTAGGCAAGTTCGAAAGGAATTGGTTTTGAAACGGACTTGTCTCGAATCTCATCGACTTCATTAACTTTACGATAACCATATATCTCATTGTTATTAAACGGTTTTATTCATGGTAGATGTTAGCCGGGTCGAGTTTCGGTCCGTTTTGGCACAGGCCTCGCGGCTAACCCGCCGTTTACCATGGCGCCAACTCGGCGTGCTTTGCCGGCCCGGCGTCACAATATTTGCCCCGAGGCGGTCGCCGGCTTCGCCAGCCTTATCCATTCCTTAAACGCTGGATGCCAGTTTCAAGCCAATTGATGAGTCACCTGCCAGGCAGGGCGTTTTTTACCACCGGGTACGCGTGCGTTGAGTTCTATTTCAGCCAGATACGTTCAATTGCCTGGCGCGGTTGCCGCCGGCTGCGAGCGCATGGTTCACCCGACCGTGACGGGTGAGGCCGAACGCCTGCGCCAGCGTCGCTTCATCGGCGTCATGCTCGCCGCGCCCTTTCTTGCCGCGGGTGCCGCGGTCACGCTCGTCACCGCGAGTCTTGGCGCCGCCGTCACGGTAGCGGCGATCTTTGCCGCTTTCGGCCTGTGCTGGTTCGCAGCGCTCCTGGTGGCGGCCACCGGCCACATGGCGCTCGCCGGCCGCATGGCGGTCGCGCTCGGCGGCCTCGCCCTTGCCGGTGCCATCGCGGCGGCGGGCGGATTGGCCTCGCCGGTCACGCTGCTTGCCGTCGCATTGCCGGTCGAAGCCTGGTGGGTCTCGGGGTCGCGGCGCGGCGCGCTGTCGGGAGCAGTGGCGGCGGTGGCCGCTATCGTGCTGCAGCCTTTTGCCGGGCAGTTCCTGCCGCTCGGCGAAATCGCCGCGTGGCATTGGCTGCTGCCGTTGGCCTGGGCGCTGATGCTGGTGCCGCGGGCCGCCGCCTTCACCAACCCGGCCGGCTTGCGGACGGCGGAGCCTGCCGGCGATCGTCTCGAGGACGTCATCGACGCTGTCGTGTTGCGCGCCGGCCGCCAGGGCGAAGTGCTCGACGCGTCCGCCAGGGCGCGTGCGACCCTCAAATTGGCGCCGGAGCTGCTGCTCGGCACCGGCCTTTTCGATCGCGTCCACCTTTCCGATCGCGTCGCCTATCTCACCGCTTTGGCCGACATGCGCGAGGGCGCGCCGAAGCGCCGGCTTGATCTGCGCATCCGCTTGCCGCGCGAGGGGTCTGGCGCGGCCGACAATTTCCGCCCGTTCAGCCTCGAGCTGCTGCGCGGCGAGGTCGACCGCGACGTCTTCACCCTGGTCCTGCGCGAAAACGACGATGTCGCGGCGCTGCGCGAGGAGCTTGCGGAAGCGCGGGACGCGGCCGCGGCCGCCGAAGTGGCCAAGGGCCGCTTCCTGGCGGTGGTTAGCCACGAGCTGCGCACGCCGCTCAACGCCATCATCGGCTTCTCCGACATGCTGCTGCATGAGATGTTCGGCGCCTTCAGGGATCCGCGCCAGAAGGAATATGTCGGCCTGGTGAGGGAATCCGGCCAGCATCTCCTGTCCGTCGTCACCTCGATCCTCGATGTCTCGCGCATCGAGGCTGGAGCCTACGCGACCGAGCTGGAGCCGTTCCGCTTCGTCGAGGCCGTCGACATGTGCCGTTCGATGATGCGGCCGCTGGCCGACGCCAAGAGCATAGTTCTTGCCACGCAGATCGCCCCGGATGCGGGCGAGATCAATGCCGACCGCCGCGCCATACAGCAAATCCTGATCAATCTCGCCTCGAACGCGGTGAAGTTCACGCCGGATGGCGGCTCAGTGGTGATCGGCGCCAAGCGCGTCGGCTCGCGCCTGCATTTCTGGGTGAGCGACACCGGCATCGGCATCGCCGAGGAGGACATGGCCAATCTCGGCAAGCCGTTCATGCAGATCCAGAACGACTACACGCGCCGTTTCGAGGGAACCGGGCTCGGCCTGTCGCTGGTCAAGGGTCTCGTGGCGCTGCACGAAGGCACGATGTCGATCGAGAGCGCGCCGGGAGAGGGCACCACGGTGACGATCGGCCTGCCGGTGAACGGGCCGAAGCGGCGTTCCGGCGCGCCATCCGGCGTGCTGGCCATGCCGGCGGCCAAGCCGAAGGGGGATGCAGATGGGGAGAGGAATGGCTCGCTCCGCAAAACGGCCTAAGGTGGTCGAACCCGAGCGCGGGGTCCTTGCCGAGGGCGCGGTGGCCGTCGGTCAGCTGATCGCGAGCAATCCGGTTCTGGTCGGCGGTTCGACCGCCTTCCTGGTGACGCTGTTCTATGTCTCGGCCAACGCGCTCTGGTATCAGCCTTTTCCGCACACCAGCGCTTTCTTCGCCACCCGAAGCATCGTGAATTTCCCGCATACCGTCTCCGACGAACCGGAAACCACCATCAACATCGTGCGTCAGGCGCCTGTGCAGCCTGCGCCCAAGCCGGATCCGGTCGTCCAGCAGGTGCAGGGCATTCTGAAGGACCTCAGCTTCTACGACGGCACGGTCGATGGTCTCACCGGGCCGGCCACGCGCAAAGCCATCCAGGCCTATCAGTTGAAAGTCGGGCTGCCGGGCTCGGGCGAGATCGACACGGCGCTGCTCGACCAGCTTGGCGCCCGCCAGACCACGGCTGCCATCCCGCACCCGGCGCCGCGCCCGACCGACACGGCGGCCGCAACGCCGTCGGCCAAGCCATCGGTCATTCCGGTCTCGGCGCCGGCCGGCGACCCCACATTGTCTCCCGACGCCCGCATCGTCAGGATCCAGGCCGGCCTTAAGGCTTTCGGCAACAATGACATGCAGCTCGACGGCAAGGTCGGCGCCCGCACCAAGTCCGCGATCAAGGAATTCCAGGCTCTCTTCGGTCTTCCCGAAACCGGCGAGCCGGACGAGGCCGTCTATGTCAAGATGCGCGAGATCGGCCTGACGAACTGAGCGTCGGCGTCCGAAAACTGGGTTACTCGAGCCAATGCTCGGGATCTCGCATCCCATGAACAATTGCTACTGCTAAGAGGCCGTAGTCCATGGGCTCGTAGATAACGACGTATCGACCCTCTAAGAGGACACGTGCAGTGGCGCTCAACTCTGGCCGGGCAACACCCATCTTTGGATGATTGCAGGCGAGTTCCAGCTTGTCGAAAATTCGCCCGATGAGGCTGTCCGCCGCCCGTTCGTTGTCGGTCGCAATACGGCGCCAGATGTTCTTGAGGTCTTGTTCCGCGCGAGGTGTAAGTCGGTAGCTAGCCACGTTCCGTGCGCTCGGCTTTCAGAGCGCGGAGGAAGGCGCGGCGATCGACTTCCTGGCCTTCGCCACTCGCCATTCCTTCGTCGTAGGCCTGCTTCATTTGTGCGAGTTCTAGCACGCGAAGCTCCTCGCGGTGCTCCCACAGCCTGAGGGCCTCTCTGACGATTTCGCTGTTCGAGGCATAGTCGCCACTCTCGACCGCATTCTGCAAACGGGCGGCCTGCTTCGGCGTTAGCGATATCGTGAGCGTGCGCATTGCTTGGCTTTTCATCACTCATTTATAGCGTTTCTCACAAATCCTAACAAGATTTGTTAAAAAAGCCTTCTCTCGCACCAAGCGCTCGCGTGCATAGCTGAATCTCGCTAGACAACCTGAATGCCATCCGGAACCTTGCCATGCGCGTGACCACCGATCTCTGGGTCTCGGCCCTTGTCCGCCGCGTCTTCGGCGCCGGCGGCTTTGCCGCTATCGTCAAGCGCGGCGCGACCGAAGCGGGCGCCGTCTTCGTGCTGTCGCGCGGGCGTCTGGGGGAGGTGACCTTCTACGGGCCAGCACCGCAGACCAGCTACGATTCGGCCAAGCCCGACGATCGCTTCTTCGCCGTGCTCGGCACGAGCGATGACAGCTCGGCCTTCGATGCGCGGCTGGAGCGGGAGAAGAAATTCGATCCCGACATCTGGGTGGTCGAGATCGAGTGCGGGACCGTTCCCGCCGAGGAGCTGCTTTCCGTGAAGGCGGAGTGACCGCGTCAGGACGCCTTGAGGCCGGCGCTCGCCCCGTCGCTGTTCGAGGCTTCGCGGCTCTCCATGTCCACCGCATCGGCAGCATTGCCGCGGATCGCCCGTGAAAGCGCCTCGGCCTTCCAGGCGCGCACCTTGTCGAGCGCCGCCTCACGATGCAGCAGCCGATAGCGGTCGAGGAACAGGCGGATCGCCTGCGGATGCGGGAACTCGCCGGGATAGACCGCGACCGCGATCAGGAATGCCCTGTCTTCGCTGAGGTCGAGGGCCCGCAACGCCGCAAGCAATGCGGCATAGCTCGACTGCGCGGTCACCGAGCGGGCCGTCGCGAAGTCGATCTCCAGAGCGTCGGCCAACGCGGTCTGGAAGAAGGCCGCGTTCCCTGTCAGCGCCGTCTCACGCAACTTCACGTAGGCCGGCTGGCCGAGGAAGGTGTTGATGTCTGCGGTGTCACCGGTCGGGCGCATCATCGAACGCAGGCGGCGCCGCGCGTTCTCCGTAGCTTCGCCGGGCGCTGGGCGGTCGGCGTCCGCCTTGGCTATGGGCTCCGGTTTCGGCGCAAGCCTGGTGACCGTCTCCGGCGGCCGCGTCTTGACCAGCGTCGGTCTTTCCAACGCGCGGATCAGGTCGGCGATCGTCGGGTTGAGCTCCTTGCGGCGCGCGATGGCGCGTGCGTGCGGCAGCCCATGCCGGCCGATCAGCGCGATCAGATCGATGTCGCTCAGTGCGTCGGAGCGGGTGAGCAGGGGCGCTGCGATCTCGACCGGCTCTTCAGCCAGCCGCCGCACCAGGGCTGTCGGCGCGTAGTCGCATTCGGAAAGGGCGGCGGCGACATAGCGGCGCGACTCGACCGAGACCTCGTCGAACAGCGGCAGCGTCAGGTCCTCGAGCTGGGCGATCTCGCGGCGCGAAGGGCGCGTCAGCGAGCAGAAGGCGGACACGGCGGCGCGGAACAGCCTTTCGGCCTTTCCCGCTTCGGTCCGGATAGCGATTTGCCTGAAATCCGAAGATGACACGGAGGATACGCCCGATACTCGACACCATCCCGAACCCACGCAATCCGGCCCGGCCGGTTTCGCAACTCCAGGAAAAACAAACATCAAATTAGCCGCGATCCGTTAGCGCTCCGTTAACCCTCTAGCCCCCTTAATCAACTTTGGAGGCGTTGCGTTGTTGCTCCGGTCAAACCGAGAGGGAATGCGCGAACCATGGGCATGGTCCTGTCTTTTGTGCCGCGAGCGGCACCTGTAAATCGAGCAAGTCACGACACCAATACGGCGGCGGCGGTCATCATTTTCCCCGGCGTCCGTTATGAGTTGCATCCGCAGGCCGATGAGGCGCGGCGCGGTGATGGCGGTTCCGACAGGCCGGGCTCTCCGCCACCTGCCAAGCCACATCACTGATCGGCTCGCCTTCCTCAGTAGTCCTGTAATTCGCAGGCGCTCTGCTCGAGGAAGCGTGACACGATCGGCTTCCAGCTCTCGTCCGGCACGAAGGCGCGGACGACGAAGATGCCTTCCTCGATCGGCGCCTCGACGAAGATCGCGCCCTGCAGATCCTCCGGAAGGTCGCGCCGCACGTCGATCATCTGCGCCGGCGTCAGCACCACGGCATCGAGCTTCTCGCCATTGGCGTTGTGATCGTTGAAGGAATAGATGTTGTGGCCGTTGCGGTCATAGACCGAGGCCGACCAGAACGGCACGTCGCCAGGCGCCCTGATCCGGACCAGCCCGTCCGTGAGATCGAATCGGCAGGCGGCGGCATAAAACAGGGGGTCGACCGATTTCACCACCGGCGCGCCGCCGGCCTCGGCGTCGAGCCGCGTCATCTTGTAGAGGTCCGAAGCCATCGCCAGCCGCGACCAGGCATCGCGTTCGGAAAATTCCGGCACCAGGAACAGCACGACGATGTGCACGATGCCGGCGCCGAGCAGGCCAAGGATCAGGGCGTGCAGCAGGCTACGCATTGCAGCCCGCCTTCAGGATGCGCGGCAGCGTGACGTCCGAGAGGCCGGTGCTCGAGGCGATCGGCGTGTCATAGAAGGTCAGCACGAAATACATCTTGCCGGAGCCGCCGGTCAGCAGCCAATTGCCGGGAGCCGGGCGATTGCCGACGGAGATGACGACGGAATTGTCGGGCCGGCGCAGCACTTCGTAGGATTGCAGCGCCGACCGCCTCGCCTTGCCCGTGTCGATCACGCCAAGCGACTGGTCGGCGGCGTAGAGCGTCCAGAAGCGGGCGGTGGGATAACCGCCTTCGATCGTGTAGGCGCATTCGCGCTTCAGCGGGTCGCCGGCATCGTCGCGCTCGGCGACGAAGGCAAGCCCCTCGGCCTGGCCGAGCGCCAGCACGCCCTCGCGTGCCACGCGCGCCTTGGAGTAGGGGTCGGCGGCTAAAGTCCCGACTTCGGGGAAAGCGGTCCATTGGCCGATGCGGATCGCGCCGACGCCGTCCTGCGCGTTGAGCGCATACCAGACGCTGTAGCCGCCGAGCCCGATGGCCATGGCAAGCGAAAGCAGCGTCAGGATGGCGTTCTTGAGCATGAGAGCCGCAAACAGAGGAGGTTGCCCGGGATATCGCGACGCGGGGTGCCGTGGCAAGCCGGCTTCACGACACGGCGGTCTTAAAGCGCCGAAAGCGTCTCCGGCAGAGCGGGCGCATTGAGCACCGGCGCGGCCTGGAAAGTCTTGGTCATGTCGCGCAGCGTCTGGCTGGTGCGGCTGGAAAGCACTGGCGGGCGTTCGGCTTCGGCCTGCGCCGCCGCCGCGTCGGCTTCCTTCTTGGCCGCTTCCTCGGCCTTGGCCGCGACCTCCGGATCGATGAATGGATGATCGAGGCCGGGGATCGGCTTCAGGTCGATATTCTGGTGCGCGTAGACCATCAGCCGCTGCCAGACCATCGCCGGCAGCGAACCGCCGGTCATCTTGTTGGTCGCGGTGAAGTCGTCATTGCCCAGCCAGACGGCGGCCGTGTAATTGCCGGTGAAGCCGACGAACCAGGCATCACGATAGGATTGCGTCGTGCCGGTCTTGCCGGCAACGACGATGTTGGGCAACTGCGCGCGCCGCGCCGTGCCGATCACCGGCACCGCCGCCAGCATCGTATTCATGTATTTCAGCGCCTTTTCCGACAGCACGCGGTGCGGCGGCGGCGCGTCCTTGGCCCAGTCATAGACCACCTCGCCGGTGCGGGTGACAAGCTGGGTGATGCCGTGGCGTGAGCCTACGAAGCCGTTCTGGGCAAAGACGCTGTAGCCCGTCGCCTGGTCCATCACCGTCATGCCCGATGTGCCGAGCACCATGGTCTTATGCGCTTCCAATGGTGATTCCACGCCCATCGATTCCGCCATCGCCTTGATCGGACCGATGCCCAGGTAATCCTTGGCGAGCCGCACCGGCACGGTGTTGATCGACTTGGCGATCGCCGTGAGCAGCGTGACATTGCCGGCTGACCCGCCGCTGTAATTGTGCGGCGACCAAGTGCCCCAGCTGACCGCGCCGCCCGAGACCACCGAATCCGGGGTGAAGCCGTGCTCCATGGCGGTGGCGTAGACATAGGGCTTGAACGACGACCCGGTCTGGCGCAGCGCCTTGGTGGCGCGGTTGAACTGGCTGGCGCCGTAATCGCGGCCGCCGACAATGGCCCGCACCGCGCCGTTGGTCTCGATCACCACCACCGCGCCTTCGGTGACGTTGTATTCCTTGCCGAACTGGCGAAGATGGAACTCGACCGACTCTTCCGCCGCCTTCTGGATGTTGGCGTCGAAAGTGGTGTGGGCGACCAGCGAGTGCTGGCCTGGCTTGGCGATCTTCTTGACCTCGTCGAACGCCCAGTCGAGGAAATAATCCGGGCTCTTCAGCTCGCCGCGGTCGACGACGTCGGCCGGATGCAGCCGCGCCTGCAGCACCTGGCCCTCGGTCATGAAACCGGCGTCGACAAGGTTGGACAGAACGACATTGGCGCGGGCGCGGGCCGCCGGCAGGTTGATGTGCGGGGCGTATTTGGTCGGCGCCTTGAACAGGCCGGCCAGCATCGCCGCCTCGGCAAGGCTCAGGTCCTTGACGCTCTTGCCGAAATAGAAATCCGCCGCCGCCTCGATGCCGAAGGTGCCGCCACCCATATAGGCGCGGTCGAGATAGAGTTGCAGGATCTCTTTCTTGGAAAGGTTCGCTTCCAGCCATAGCGACAGGAAAGCTTCCTTGATCTTGCGCTCGAAGGTGCGCTCGTTGGACAGGAACAGGTTCTTGGCCAGCTGCTGCGTGATGCTGGAGCCGCCCTGGACCACGGAATTGGCGCGCACATTCTCGAAGATCGCGCGCGACAGGCCAAGCACATCGATGCCGTAATGCTCGAAGAAGCGCCGGTCCTCGGTCGCCAGCACCGCCTTGATGACGATGTCCGGCATCTCGTCGACCGGCACGGAATCGCGCTGGATGATGCCGCGCTGGCCGATTTCGTTGCCGTAGCGGTCGAGGAAGGTCACGGCGAAGTCGCCCTGGCTGCGCCAGTCGCCGGCGGTGATATCGAAGGCGGGCATGGCGAGCGCGAGCAGCACCACGAAGCCGCCGGCGCCCATGGTGAAGCCTTCGCTCAGCACCTCGATGATGGCGCGGCGCCAGCCATGCACGCGGAAACGACGGGAAAAGATGGTCGCCGCTTCCCAGAATTCGCGCGCCTTGAAACCGATCTCGTACAGCGAGGAATCGAGCCAGGCGTCCACGGCGAGCAGCGCCGACGCGATCCGGCCTCTTCTCTTGCTTGGTTTCGAAGGACTCGCCATTCCAGACTTCCGCCCCAATGCACTTTCGCCCGGAAACTGCATGGGCAGTTCCGAGCGCCACCCCTGCAAGACTAATCGACCATTTTAGCACTGCTCACAAGGGCAGCGAAGCAACAGCACAAGCTTTGTTGATTGGTGGCGCCCTCGCCGCCGCGAACGGCCGACTATATCACCGCGCCGCGATGAAGCGCATGAAATGCGCCACATCCGCCTCGCTCGGCTCCTGGCCGGTGAAGGAGCGCAGATAGGCGGCAAGATGGCTGACGCGCGCCTCGACCGGTTCCTTGAGGTCTAGCACGTAGTAGCCGATCTGCATGTAATAGAGGACGCGGGCGCGGATGAAGGCATCCTCGCCGTCATAGCCGTGCCGGCGGTACATATCGCGGATGGCGCTGAGGCGCTCGTCGTCGGCCCGGTCGATCATGCGCCGCACGTCGTCCGAGCGCCTTGCCCATTCGCGGACGGCGAAATCGAGCCGCGGGTCGAACAGGCGCTCGTCGGCCCAGCATTCGAAGACGTTCATCACGCCCATGATGATGGTATCGGCCGGGCGGCGGGCACGCTCGACGATCGCGGTGGTGTTGGTTTCGTGCCAACGCGCAAGCAACTGGTCGAGCAGGTCCTGCCGGCTTTCGAAATACCAGTAGAAGCTCGAACGCGAGACGCCGAGCTTCTGTCCCAGCGTCAGCACGCGCACGCTCTCGCTGCCGTCGGAAATCAGCGTCTGCAGCGCGAGATTGATCCAGTCGGCTCGGGTCACCTTGATATTGCCGGACGCCGGCTCGTCCGGGGGAACGGTCATGGTCATGACCGAACAAGTGGCACGGCGCGGAGCGGTGCGCAAGCTCTGGACAGAAGTGTCTAGACACATGTGTACGGGGCATGTATCTTGAGAGCCTCCAACGAGAGGGAGAGGCTCGTGAAATCGCATTACCGGGCAGTCGTCATCGGGGGAGGCGTGGTCGGCGCCTCGGTGCTCTACCATCTCACGCGGTTCGGCTGGAGCGATGTGGCGCTCATCGAGCGCGCCGAGCTGACGGCGGGCTCGACCTGGCACGCGGCGGCCGGGTTCCACGCGCTCAATGCCGATCCCAATGTCGCGGCGCTGCAGGATTACACGATCAAGCTCTACCGCGAGATCGAGGCCGAGTCCGGCCAGAATGCCGGGCTGCACATGACCGGCGGCGTCAACATGGCGAGCGACCCGCAGCGTTGGGAATGGCTGAAATCGGCCTGGGCGGTGTTCCAGTCGGTCGGCATCGAGACGGCCAGGCTGGTGACGCCCGAGGAGATCAAGGAGATCTGCCCGATCGTCGATGTCAGCGACGTGCTCGGCGGCCTCTATGATTCCAACGAGGGCCATCTCGACCCTTACGGCACCACGCACGCCTATGCCGGTGCTGCGAAGAAGCGCGGTGCCGAAATCATCCTGCGCAACCGCGTCGTCGAGCTGAAGCAACGCGCCGATGGCGGCTGGGACGTGGTCACCGAGAAGGGCACGATCGTCGCCGAGCATGTCGTCAATGCCGGCGGCCTCTGGGCCAAGCAGGTGGGGCTGATGGCCGGCGTCGACCTGCCGGTGACGCCGATGGAGCACCATTATTTCGTCACCGAGGACATTCCCGAAGTCGCCGCCCTCGACAAGGAGCTCGGCCTCGCCGTCGATCTCGGCGGCTTCTCCTATCTTCGCCAGGAGCGCAAAGGCGTGCTGCTCGGTGTCTACGAGCAGAACCCGAAACACTGGAACATGGACGGCGCGCCCTGGGATTACGGCATCGAGCTCATTCCCGAGGACATCGACCGCATCAGCCCGGAGCTTTCCAGGGCCTATCAGCGCTTCCCCTGCCTGGCGAAGGCCGGCATCCGCAAATGGGTCAACGGCGCCTTCACCTTCACGCCGGACGGCAATCCGCTGGTCGGCCCGGTGCGCGGCTTGAAGAACTACTGGGTCGCCTGTGGCGTCATGGCCGGCTTCAGCCAGGGCGGTGGCGTCGGCAAGTCGCTGGCCGAGTGGATGATCTACGGCGAGCCGCAAGCCGACATCTTCGGCATGGACATCAGCCGTTATGGCGCTTTCGCCGCCAACCGCGAGTATCTCAAGCAAACCACGGGCCAGTTCTATGCCCGCCGCTTCGTCATGACCTTCCCCAACGAACGACTGCCTGCCGGCCGGCCGCTGAAGCGTCCCGGCGCCTATGAGGGCATGAGCGCCGCCGGCGCCGAATGGACAGCGTCCTGGGGCCTGGAGATCCCGGCCTATTTCGCGCCGATGGGGTTCCGCGAGGAAACGACGCTGAAGCGCTCCAACGCGTTCGAGATCGTCGGCGACGAGGTGCTGCAGGTCCGCAGCGCCGCCGGCCTCGTCGATACCACGGCCTTCTCGCGCTATGCCGTGTCAGGCTCCGGCGCCGAGGCCTGGCTCGACCGGCTGCTTGCCTGCCGGCTGCCGAAGCCCGGCCGCGCGAAGCTGGCGCCGATGCTCGGCCATGACGGACGGCTGAAGGGCGATCTCACCGTGCTCAACTGGGGCGGCGGCGAATACTGGATCATGGGCTCTTACTATTTGCGCGAATTCCACATGCGCTGGTTCGAGGCGCACATCGCCAAAGGCGTCTCCATCACCGACATCTCGGACGCCATGTCCGGCTTCCTCGTCACCGGTCCGAACGCGCGCCGGATCGTCGAACGCACCACCCATCAGGACATCTCCGCCAAAGCCCTGCCGTTCATGGCTTGCGGCGCGTTCGACATCGGCATGGTGCGCGCCCGGGTGGCCAGGCTGTCCATCGCCGGCGAGCTCGGCTTCGAGATCAACTGCCCGGCCACACTGCATTCGACCCTGCGTGAGACGCTGCTTGCCGCCGGCGAAGACCTCGGCCTGGCCGAGATCGGCTACTACGCGCTGAATTCGCTCAGGCTGGAAAAGAGTTTCGGCATCTGGTCGCGCGAATTCACGCAAGGTTACACGCCCGGCCAGACCGGACTCGACCGCTTCATCGCTTTCGACAAGGGCGATTTCATCGGCCAACAGGCCGTGATCAAGGAGCGCGAGGCCGGCGTCTCGCGACGGATCGTGACGCTTGAGGTCGACGCGGTCGACGCCGATGCCAGCGGCTTCGAGCCGGTCTGGTCCAAGGGCCGGCGCGTCGGCTTCGTCACCTCCGGCGGCTACGGCCACACACTCGGCAAGAGCGTCGCCCTGGCGTTGCTCGATGACGATTTCGCCGGGGAGGGGACGGAGCTTTCCGTACACATTGTCGGGGTCGAACGGCCGGCGCGCGTCATCGCCGCCTCGCCTTACGACGCCGAAGGCAAGGCAATGCGGCAATGAGGAGGAACGGTCATGGTTGAGCAGGCCGCACGCGATCTCAGGCGGGAACGCCGCCGCGGACGCACCGGCGAGGCCGGCAGCGAGTCGAGCCGTCGCCCGAATTACCATTCGCTGAAGAACTCGTTCGCGCCGCAGCCGGTCTTTTCCGCCGACCAGGTCGCCGCGATCCACGATACGGCGCTGCGCGTGCTGGAGGAACTCGGCATCAAGGTGCTGCTGCCCGAGGCGCGCGCCATCCTTGCCCGGGCCGGCGCGCTGGTCGACGAGGACAGCCAGATGGTCAGGATCGGCCGCGATATCGTGACGGCAGCGCTTGCCTCGGCGCCGCGATCGATCCCGGCGCGGGCCGGCGACCGTTCCCGCGATCTTGATCTCGAGCTCGGTACCATGACGTTCCTCGCCGGCTGCGGCGCCCCCAATGTCACCGATCTCGAGCGCGGCCGGCGGCCGGGCACGCTTCAGGCCTTCGAGGACTTCATTCGGCTGGTGCAGCATTTCGATGTGCTGCATATGCTCGGCCCCTGCGTCGAGCCGCAGGACGTCGACACGCGTTTTCGCCACTATGCCACCGGCCGCGCGCAACTGACGCTGTCAGACAAGGTACCCTTCGTCTTTGCTCGCGGTACGCTGCAGGTCGAGGACAGTTTCGAGATGATCCGGCTGGCGCGCGGCCTGTCAGAAGATGAGTTTGCCAGCGGCGCCCATAGCTACACCGTCATCAACACCAACTCGCCGCGGCAGCTCGACATCCCGATGGCGCAGGGCATCATCGACTTCGCCCGCGCCGGCCAGATATCGATCATCACGCCCTTCTGCCTGGCAGGCGCCATGGCGCCGATCACGGTCGCTGGCGCGCTGACGCTGCAGCACGCCGAAGCGCTGGCCGGCCTGACGCTCGCCCAGGTCGCGCGCCCCGGCGCGCCGGTGGTCTATGGCTCCTTCTCCTCCAATGTCGACATGAAGTCGGGCGCGCCTGCCTTCGGCACGCCGGAGCATGTCAAGGCCACGCTCGGCGCAGGCCAGCTTGCGCGTTTCACCGGCCTGCCATGGCGCTCCGGCGGCGGCAGCGCCGCCAATATCTCCGACGCGCAGGCAGCACACGAGACGCAGTTCGCGCTGTGGGGCTCGGTGCTGGCCGGCGCGACCGTCTGCATCCATGCCGCCGGCTGGCTGGAAGGCGGCTTGAGCGTTTCCTTCGAGAAGCTGATCACCGACATCGAGGCCTTGCAGACGGTCGCCGAGCTTTGTGCGAAGACCCCGGGTGACGAGGATGCGATCGGCTTCGAGGCCATCGCCGAGGTGCAGCCCGGCGGCCATTTCTTCTCGGCGGCGCATACCATGACGCGCTACCGCACCGCCTTCTATGAACCGCTGGTGGCTGACTGGTCGAATTTCGGCAATTGGACGCAATCGGGTTCGAAGACGGCCACGGAGCGCGCCACCGGCATCTGGAAGCGGGTCCTTTCCGATTTCCAGCCGCCGGCCTCCGCTGCCGCCACCGCGGGCGTGCTCGACGCGTTCATTGCCAGGCGCACCGAAGAGGGCGGCGCGGCTCCGGTCTCATGATTTGACGAAAACGTAATAAATTCGAGACCTTCGCCATTCACGTTATAGTCAAAACGATTCGCGATCTGGCATCGGATCGCGAGCGCGGCTACGGTATCGGGCCGCAGCGCGGAGACATGTTGGTGATGGACGGTAGATGACGGCGCCTGGGGATTTGATGCAGGCCTTGTTTATGAGGCTGAAGACCGATGCGTCGTTATCGGCGCTGCTCGGTGGCGCCGGCTTGCTCGAGCAGGCGAGCGACAAGGCGGCCTTTCCACACGTGACCTACGGCCGCACCAGTGCCTTCAACCTCGACACCGGCGCCGACAATGATGGCGATCAATTGATCACCTTGCATGTCTGGTCGAAAGCTCAAGGCGAGGCCGAGACACGCCTCATCATGGACAGCATCAAGGCGCGCCTCGATGGCGCAGCACTGTCCATCGGCCCGCGCGGCCAGACGCGGCTGTCGCTGGAATTCGCCGAGGCGCGTTATGACGAGGACCTTGCGGTCCATCATGGACTGCTGCGCTTCCGCGCCTTGACGCAGGAAGCCGCCTGATCCGAACATGATCCCGAACCGAAGGTCAGCGCAGCAAAAAGTGGGAACCGGTTTCCGGAAAAGATCAGGCGCCAACAAAGAATCAAAGCTGTGCCTGGATGGCGGCCTTGTCGATGACCGACCAGACCTCGCGAATCCGCCGGTCGTGGAATTCGTAGAAGACGTTCTCGGCGAAGCTGATCCGTTTGCCGTGGACCGGCAGGCCGAACAGCACACCCTTGGGCCGGCAGTCGAAATGCAGCCGCGCCGCCACGCGCGGCGGCTCCGAAATCAGAAACTCGATGTTGAAACGCAGGTCGGGAATGGCCTCGAAATCGCCTTCCAGCATGCGGCGATAACCTGAGAGCCTGATCGTCTCGCCGTTGTACTGCACCTCCCCGCCGACGAAGCGGCCGAGATTGTCCCAATCCTGGTCGTTCAGGCAGGCGATGTAGCCCCGGTAGAGATCGGCAATTTCCTCGCGCGTCATCGCGTGCTCCCATGGTCGTCCGTCGTCCCTACACTAGCTAGGGCTGGATGGAGAATCCGCACCCGAAAAGCGTAGCGGGCCGATTGATTTTCCGGCTATGAATTTGCACCCGGGGGCCGAGGGGCCCGGGCGCCCAAACTGGCGCCCACAGGGGTGTATTCATTTGTCTCGCGCAAGGGGAATGGCGGGCATGGATTTTCGAGTGTTCACCGTTCATTTCACGTTCAGCCCGTATGCGTTAGAACCGTGATCATGAAAAACCTTGCCTCCCATCTTCGCAAAGCAGTGCTGGCGCTCGCCGGAGCCGGCCTCTTTGCGTCGCAGACGACGGCAATGCCGGTCATCGACCCGTCGGTCGATCAGCCGGTGGTGCTCGCCGCCGGCGATTGCTACGCCATTGGCCAGCAAGTCGCCGCGCAGAATGGCGGCACGCTCGCCAAGGCCTCGCAGGCGACGCGGGGCGGCCAGCAGGTCTGCGTCATTGTCGTGCTGGTCCCCGGTAAGGACGGCCAGCGTCCGCGTCGCTCGGAAATCGTCGTCCCGTTGGGCTGACTACACTCGTTTCCCCGGCCGGCGGAATCGGCCTATAGGTCTATCCAGCAACAGGTTTCAACCCATGCGCGTGCTCGTCGTCGAGGATGACAAGGATCTCAACCGGCAGCTGGCCGACGCGCTGGTCGACGCCGGCTATGTGGTCGACCGCGCCTATGACGGCGAGGAGGGGCACTTCCTCGGCGACACCGAGCCTTACGATGCCGTGGTGCTCGATATCGGCTTGCCGCAGATGGACGGCATCAGCGTCGTCGAGCGCTGGCGCCGCGGCGACCGCAAGATGCCGGTGCTGATCCTGACTGCGCGCGACCGCTGGAGCGACAAGGTGGCCGGCATCGACGCCGGCGCCGACGACTATGTGACCAAACCCTTCCACATCGAGGAGGTGCTGGCGCGGGTGCGGGCGCTGATCCGCCGCGCGGCGGGTCATGCTTCGTCCGAGCTCACCTGCGGGCCGCTGCGGCTTGACACCAAGGCGTCCAAGGCCGACGTCAATGGCGTGCCGCTCAAACTCACCTCGCACGAGTTCCGGCTGCTCGCCTATCTGATGCATCATATGGGCGAGGTGGTGTCGCGCACCGAGCTGGTCGAGCATCTCTATGACCAGGATTTCGACCGCGATTCCAACACGATCGAAGTGTTTGTCGGCCGGCTTCGCAAGAAGATGGGCATCGACATGATCGAAACCGTGCGTGGCATGGGCTATCGCATGCGTGAGCCGGAGGCGTGAGGCGGAACCGCTGAGGCCAACGATGGGAACGTGGCTTTCAAGGCTGCGGCTTTGGCCGCGCTCGCTGACCTTCCGCGTCATCGCCTTGTCCACCATCTGGGCGATCCTGACGCTGGTCGTCATCTTCACCCTCATCACCACGCTTTACCGCCAGGCCAGCGAACGCGGCTTCGACAGCCTGCTTTCGGCGCATCTGTTCAACCTGATCGGCTCCGTCGGCATTTCCGACAATGGCGCGCTGACCGGCTCGCCCGACCTCGGCGACCTGCGCTTTTCCGAGCCCAATTCCGGCTGGTACTGGTCGGTGGAGCCCGCCTCCGAAGGCGTGCATGGCGAAATCCATTCCTCCTCGATGACGACTTCACTCCTGTCGCCGAGCGTCGCGGAAGTGCCCTTCAACGCGAACTTCCAGCGCAGCTACTCGATGGAAGGCATCAAGGGCGAAAAGCTCGAAGTGTTCGAGAGCGAGTTCGTGCTGGACGCCAAGAACCGCGCGGCCCGCTTCCGCGTCATGGGCAATCACAGCGAGCTCGAGCAGGAGATCGCCAGCTTCCAGCGCCGCCTGCTCACCTACCTCTCCCTGTTCGGCGTCGGCATGATCGCCATCAACGCCATCGCCATCCTCTTGGGTCTTCAGCCTTTGCGCCGGGTCCGCAATGCGCTGGCCATGGTGCGCGAAGGCACCGCGCAGAGGCTCGACGGCAGCTTCCCGGCCGAGATCGAGCCGCTCGCCAACGAGACCAATGCGCTGATCGAGAACAACCGGCGCATCGTCGAGCGCTCGCGCACCCAGGTCGGCAACCTTGCCCATTCGCTGAAGACGCCTTTGGCCGTGCTGATCAACGAGGGCAGGGCGCTTGGCGGCGCCAAGGGCCAGTTGATCGCCGAGCAGGCCGCCTCGATGCAGAAGCAGGTCGACCACTATCTGCAGCGCGCCCGCGTCGCCGCGCAGCGCGACAGCGTCGTCTTCCGCACGCCGGTCTCGCCGCTGGTCGAGCGCATGGTGCGCGTGCTGCGGAAACTCAACCCGCAAACCAGGCTGACGCTTTCGCCGCCGCCGGCGGAGATCGTCTTTGCCGGCGAGCGCGAGGATCTCGAGGAACTGCTCGGCAATCTGCTCGACAATGCGATGAAATGGGCGAAAGGCACCGTCGCCGTGACGATCGCCACTATTGCGGGAAGCGGCAACCTGTTTGAAATCGTTATAGAGGATGACGGCCCGGGCATTCCCGAGGACAGCGCGCGGGAGGTGTTGAAGCGTGGCAAGAGACTGGACGAGACGAAGCCGGGAACGGGGCTCGGGCTCGCCATTGTCGCCGACCTCGTCAACGAGTATGGAGGCTCGCTGGCGCTGGAACGGTCCGGCATGGGCGGCTTGAGGGCGGTGGTGAGATTGCGGAGCCTTCAATGATGTTCTTTATCGATTTGCGAGCAGGGGCTGGCGGCCAAATTTCCGACAAATATCAACACTATGGCCTCGATATCCTCCCCGATAACGCAGCCCCCAGCTCACCCCGCTCAAGAGAACCGGTTGTTGGCATGAAGATCCGCGTCGCGCTCGTTTCCGCCCTGCTCGCCGTTTCCGGCTGCACGACACTGAGCAGGGGCGGTCCAACCTCTCCTGTCACGCCAGTTTCCACACCGCCAACCGGCGGCAAGGTCTCGACCGGCATCGTTTCGGCCATGAATGGCGGACTTATCGGTGGATCGATCGGCTCGGGCCTCAGCGACGCCGAAAAGCGCAAGGGCCTGGAAGCGGAGTACAAGGCGCTGGAATACAACACCAGCGGCCAGAAGGTGACGTGGAAGAGCGACAATTCCTCGCATTATGGCGAGGTCGTCGCCGCCCAGCCCTACCGGGTCGGTTCGCAGGATTGCCGCCAGTACACCCATACCGTCTATACCAGCGGCGCGGGCGTCACCGCGCGCGGCACCGCCTGCCGCAACGCCGATGGCAGCTGGACGCCGCTGACCTGATTTAGGCAACAGCCGGCCCGTTTGATATAGATCAAGGTAGACCGGGCCGACTGCCGTCAAAGCGTCGCAGCAAGCCTGTGTTGGCAGGGCAGGGCTCTGCCTTTATTGGAAGAACCATGCTGTTCTGGGTCATAGCCGCAATCCTCACGCTGGGCGCCAGCCTGGCGGTGCTGTTGCCGCTTACCGGCGGCATGAAGGGCGCGTCGCCTGCCGGCGACCACGACCGTGAAGTCTATCGCGACCAGCTTTCCGAGCTCGACCGCGACATGGCGCGCGGCCTGATCCAGCCGGGCGAGGCCGAGGAGGCGCGCGCCGAGATCGGCCGCCGCATCCTGCGTCTCAGCGCGGCTATGCAGCCCGGCGCGGCAACGCCCAGGTCCGCGCGCGGCGCCAGATGGGTCGCCAGCGTGGCCGTGCTTGCGGTTCCCCTGCTGAGCTGGGGGCTTTACGGCATGCTCGGCTCTCCCGATCTGCCTTCACAGCCGCTGGCCGAACGTCTGGCCAAGAACCCGGCCGATTCTTCGGTCGACGAACTGGTCGCCCGCGCCGAGGCCCATCTCGCCGCCAACCCGTCGGACGGTAAGGGCTGGGACGTTCTGGCGCCGATCTATCTTCGCCTGCAGCGCTTTCCCGATGCGGTGACCGCCTATCGCAACGCCATCCGCCTCGACGGCGACAGCGCGGTGCGCCAGGCAGGCTTGGGCGAGGCGATCGCCAGTGCTGCCGGCGGTATTGTGTCGGCCGACGCGCAGAACGCGTTCGAGGCGGCCCTGAAGCTCGATCCGGCCAACGCCAAGGCGAATTTCTACTTGGGCGTCGGCCTCGCCCAGGAAGGCAAGAAGGCAGAGGCCGTCACCGCGTGGCAAAAGATGCTCGGCCAGCTCGCGCCGGATTCGCCCTGGCGCAGCGCGGTCCAGCAGGCGCTTGCCGAGGCGGGCGCGCCGGCAGTCGCCAGGGCCGCGCCGGCAAACGGGCCGGACGCACAACAGGTAGAAGCCGCGCAGCAGATGTCGCCGCAGGACCGGCAAGCGATGATCGAGACCATGGTTGCCGGCCTCGACGACAAATTGAAGCAGAATCCCCGCGACGAGGAAGGATGGATGCGCCTCATCCGTTCCTATGTCGTGCTTGGCAAGACCGACCAGGCGCGCGCCGCGCTCGGCCGCGCTGTCGCCGCCTTTGGAGCGGACAGTGAACAGGCCAGGAAATTCACCGCCTTCGCCGCCTCGCTCGGCGTGACGGCGACGGAGTAGGGCAATGACGCGCAAGCAGAAGCGATTGTCGGTGATCGTGGCGGGGCTGGCCTTCCTCGCCGCCGCCGCCGGACTCACCTTCTACGCGCTCGGCCAGAAGGCCTCCTATTTCTACATGCCGGCCGAGCTGGCCACGGCAAGTGTCCAGCCTGGACAGCGCATCCGACTTGGCGGTCTCGTCGAGAGCGGCACCGTCGTGCGCGGCAATGGCGCAACCGTGGCCTTCTCGGTTACCGACACGCAGAAAGCGGTCAAGGTGACCTATACCGGCATCCTGCCCGATCTCTTCCGCGAGGGGCAGGGTGTCATAACCGAGGGCGCATTCGGTCCGGATGGAGTTTTTGTCGCCGACAGCGTGCTCGCCAAGCATGACGAGCGCTATATGCCGAAGGAAGTCGCCGACGGCCTGAAGGCCAAGGGCGTCTGGGTGGAAAGCAAGAGCCAATGAGCGGGTTCCGCAAAAGTGCAACGCGGTTTTGCGACCAGAAACCTGCGGGAAACAGGTGATCCTTGGTTGAGACCGGACATTTCGCCCTCGTGCTTGCCTTCGCGCTGTCGCTGGTGCAGATGCTGGTGCCGCTCGTGGGCGCCCGCACCGGCAACCAGCGGCTGATGGCGGTCGGCGGTCCGGTGACCGTCACCGGCTTCGCGCTGACCGCGCTGTCCTTCGCCGCCCTTGCCAGCGCCTATGCCGGCTCGGACTTCTCGGTGGCGAACGTGTGGGAGAATTCCCATTCGCTGCAGCCGATGATCTACAAGATCACCGGCACCTGGGGAAACCACGAAGGCTCGATGCTGCTGTGGGTGCTGATCCTGACCTTCTTCGGCGCGCTCGTCGCTGTCTTCGGCAACAATCTGCCGGCAACGCTCAAGGCCAATGTGCTGGCCGTGCAGGGCATGATCGGCGCGGCGTTCTTCCTGTTCATCCTGACGACGTCCAACCCGTTCATCCGCCTCAATCCGGCGCCGGTCGAGGGGCGCGACCTCAACCCGGTCCTGCAGGACCTCGGCCTCGCCATCCATCCGCCGCTGCTCTACCTCGGCTATGTCGGCTTCTCGGTCTGCTTTTCCTTCTCGGTCGCGGCTCTGATCGAAGGCCGCATCGATGCCTCCTGGGCGCGCTGGGTGCGGCCATGGACGCTGGTCGCCTGGATGTTCCTCACCGGCGGGATCGCCATGGGGTCCTACTGGGCCTATTACGAGCTTGGCTGGGGCGGCTTCTGGTTCTGGGATCCGGTCGAGAACGCTTCCTTCATGCCCTGGCTTGCCGGCACCGCGCTGCTCCATTCGGCCATCGTCATGGAGAAGCGCTCGGCGCTGAAGATCTGGACGCTGCTGCTTGCCATCCTCACTTTCTCGCTGTCGCTGCTCGGCACTTTCCTGGTGCGTTCGGGTGTGCTGACTTCCGTGCACGCCTTCGCCACCGACCCGGCGCGCGGCGTCTTCATCTTGTGCATCCTGACGCTGTTCATCGGTGGCTCGCTGGCGCTGTTTGCGCTGCGTGCGTCGCGGCTGACGGCCGGCGGCCTGTTCCATCCGATCTCGCGTGAGGGCGCGCTGGTCCTCAACAACCTCTTTCTCACCACCGCCACCGCGACGGTGCTGGTCGGTACGCTCTACCCGTTGGCGCTCGAAGCGCTCACCGGCGGCAAGATCTCGGTCGGCGCGCCCTTCTTCGACCTGACCTTCGGTCCGCTGATGCTGCCGCTGCTGGCGATCGTGCCGTTCGGCCCACTGCTGGCCTGGAAGCGCGGTGACGTGATTGCCGCCTCGCAACGGCTGATGGCGGCCTTCGCCCTGGCGCTCGCCGCGATGCTGGTCACCGGTCTGTTCATCGACGGCGCCTCGGTGTTCGCCGCGCTTGGTGTCGGCCTCGCTGTCTGGCTGGTCGCCGGCGCGCTGACCGACCTCGCCGTCAAATCCGGCGCCGGTTCGGTGGCGCCGGCCATCATGCTTCGCCGCTTCGCCGGCCTGCCGCGCTCGGTCTTCGGCACGGCGCTTGCCCATCTCGGCCTCGGGCTGACCTTGCTCGGCATCGTCGCCACGCTCTGCTTCGGCACCGAGAGGATCCTCACCATGCGCGCCGGCGAGACGGTGGAGCTCTCCGGCCATACGCTGCGCTTCGAAGGGCTCTTTCCCCAGAAAGGCCCGAACTTCACCGAGGATCGCGCCCGCTTCCTGCTGATAGGAGCTGACGGCAATGCCAACGGCGAAATCTCTTCGGCAAAGCGCTTCTTTCAGGCTCGGCAGATGGCAACGACCGAGTCCGGCATCAGGACGATTGGGTTGAGCCAGCTCTATCTCTCACTCGGCGACGAGAACAATGACGGCTCCGTCGTCGTGCGCCTCTGGTGGAAGCCGCTGGTCACCCTGATCTGGGGCGGCGGACTGGTGATGATGGCGGGCGCGGCCATGTCGCTGGCCGACCGCCGCCTGCGTGTCGGCGCGCCGGCAAGGCGGCGAAAGCTGGCCGCGGCCCTGGCGACCCCGACATGAAAGCGAGATTTTCGCTCGCCCCGCTGATCCTGCTGCTGGCTCTGGTCTTCGCAGGCGCGGCGCAGGCGGTGAAGCCCGACGAGGTGTTGCAGGATCCGGCCTTGGAGGCGAGGGCCCGCGCGCTGTCGGAAGGCCTGCGCTGCATGGTCTGCCAGAACCAGTCGATCGACGAATCCGACGCCGACCTCGCCCGCGACCTGCGCATCCTCGTGCGCCAGCGCCTCGTCGCCGGCGACACCGACCAGCAGGTCATGGACTATATCGTCTCGCGCTATGGCGAATTCGTGCTGCTCAAGCCTCGCTTCAGCCTGCGCAACGCGCTTCTGTGGGGCACGCCGGTGCTCCTGCTGCTGGTCGGCGGCTTGTTCATCGTGGTGAGCGCCCGCTCGCGCCGCCCGGCATCGACCACGCTTTCGGCCGAGGAGCAGGCGGCACTGGATAAGATGCTTAGCGACTAGCTCCATCGCCGGCGTCGACAATTGGCTGCGACCGCTCGCGATTCGTCATTCCAGGGCGGAGCAAGGAGCGAAGCGACGCGCGCAGACCTGGAATGACGACGTCGCGGAGGTTTCAGCCAATTTCCAAAGGCGGCATGCCCTCACACTTTGCGTGTCCGCTCGGCCTCCACCCAAACATTACAAAATTTTCATGTACCGGAAATGGCGCCGTAATGTGCGGCTCTCTAATCCTCTTGCCCGAGGATGCTTCGCCTGAGCGCATCCGCGTCGATAGAGGACAAGAAACCCATGAATAATGCCCCCAATTCATTTTCGAGCACCCGCAAGCGCCTGATGGCCGCCGTCGCTTCCCTGGCCGTTGTCGGCACGGCTGGCGCCGGCATGCTCGCAACCGGCACCGCCCCCGTGCTGGCTGATGCCGTGCGCGTCGAAGCCCCGCAGATGCCGAGCTTCGCCGATGTCGTCGAACACGTCTCGCCGGCGGTCGTCAGCGTCAAGGTCAAGGCCAAGATCCAGCCGACGGCCGATGACGGCTCCGACGACCAGAACGGCTTCGACAACCTGCCCGACAATCCGCAGCTGCGCCGCTTCTTCAAGGAATTCCGCGGTTTCGGCGACCAGGGCCAGGGCGGCCAGTTCGGCATGCGCCGCTTCAACCACCGCGACCACGGCAATGGTGAGCCGCGTCCGGTCGCTCAGGGCTCGGGCTTCTTCATCTCGGAAGACGGCTATCTCGTCACCAACAACCATGTCGTCTCGGAAGGCTCGGATTTCAGCGTCGTCACCAATGACGGCAAGGAACTCGACGCCAAGCTGATCGGCACCGATCCGCGCACCGATCTTGCCGTGCTCAAGGTCGATGGCGGCGGCAACAAGTTCACCTATGTCGACTTTGCCGATGACTCCAAGGTTCGCATCGGTGACTGGGTGGTTGCGGTCGGCAATCCCTTCGGCCTCGGCGGCACAGTCACCGCGGGCATCGTCTCGGCTCGCGGCCGTGACATCGGCGCCGGCCCCTATGACGACTTCATCCAGATCGACGCTTCGGTCAACCGCGGCAATTCGGGCGGTCCGACCTTCAACCTCAACGGCCAGGTGATCGGGATCAACACCGCCATCTTCTCGCCGTCGGGTGGCAGCGTCGGCATTGCCTTCGACATCCCGGCCTCGACCGCCAAGCAGGTCGTCCAGGACCTGATGAAGAGCGGCTCCGTGCAGCGCGGCTGGCTCGGCGTCGAAATCCAGCCGGTCACCTCCGACATCGCCGAGTCGCTCGGCCTGAAGTCGGACAAGGGCGCGCTGGTCTCGAGCGCCCAGGATGCCGGTCCGGGCAAGAAGGCCGGCATCGCCGCCGGCGACGTCATCACCCAGGTCGACGGCAAGGATATCGACTCGCCGAAGGAACTCGCCCGCACCATCGGCGCCTATTCGCCGGGCAAGTCGGTCGACGTCACCGTCTGGCGTGACGGCAAGTCCCAGACGGTCAAGGTCGATCTCGGCACGCTGCCCGTGAGCGACAAGCAGGCCTCGAACGACGACAACAGCAAGCAGCCGGCCCCCGCCGCCAAGCCAGACACGCTTGCCGATCTCGGCCTGACCGTCACCAAGGCGGAAAACGGCAAGGGCCTCGTGGTGACCGACGTCGATCCCGACAGCAATGCGGCCGACCGCGGTATCCAGCCCGGCGACGTCATCACCTCGATCAACTCGAACGAGGTGAACACCACCGACGACGTCTCCAAGGCGATGGCCGATGCCACCAAGGCCGGCCGCAAGGCCGTGCTGATGCAGATCACCCGCGACGACTCGAACCGCTTCGTCGCGCTGCCGGTCGGCAAGGGCTGAGATATCAGCGTTCGGATTTTCCCTGCGGCGGTATCAACACCCCCGAGCCGCCGCCGGGAAAACATGGGGCCGAGCACGTAAGTCAGTCACCGTGTTTCGCGCCTGGCGGCAGCGGGTTTCCCATCACCCGCTGCCGCTTATCGCATGTCGCCCATAAGTGGGCACCGGTTTTGGGATCACGACATGCGAAACGGAATGCATGTCGCCCATAAGTGGGCACCGGTTTTGGGATCACGACATGCGGAACGGAATGTATGTCGCCCAAAAGTGGGTACCGGTTTTGGGATCACGACATGCGGAACGGAATGTATGTCGCCCAAAAGTGGTTGCCGGTTTTGGGAAGAAGACATGCGACTAATGAATGCAAGGCATGAACAATGGCTGCCTCTCAAACTTCAGGTGAAATCGCGTATAACGGCTCCATGAAGATTCTCGTCATGGAAGACGATCGCGAGGCAGCGGACTACTTGCAGAAAGCCTTTGCCGAAGCGGGCCACACCGCCCATGTTGCTGGCGACGGCGAGACCGGCTTCGCGCTCGCCGATGCCGGCGACTATGACGTGATGGTCGTCGACCGCCTGATGCCGCGCCGCGACGGCCTGTCCGTGATTGCCGCCCTTCGCTCGCGCGGCAACACCACGCCGGTGCTGATCCTGTCGGCGCTGGGCGAGGTCGATGACCGCGTCACGGGGTTGCGCGCCGGCGGCGACGATTACCTCACCAAGCCTTACGCCTTTTCCGAATTGCTTGCCCGCGTCGAAGTGCTGAACCGTCGCGCCAGCGCCCGCGAGTCCGAGACAGTCTACCGCGTCGGCGATCTGGAGCTCGACCGGCTATCGCATTCGGTCAAGCGCGCCGGCCGCGAGATCACGCTGCAGCCGCGCGAGTTCCGCCTGCTTGAATATCTGATGCGCCATGCCGGCCAGGTGGTGACGCGCACCATGCTTCTGGAAAATGTCTGGGACTATCATTTCGATCCGCAGACCAACGTCATCGACGTCCACGTCTCGCGCCTGCGCGGCAAGATCGAAAAAGGCTTCGACAAGCCGATCCTGCACACGATCCGCGGCGCCGGCTACATGCTGAAGGGCGGGTAGAGCATGATCCCGAACCGAAGGTCAGCGAACGCAAAAAGTGGGACCCGGTTTTCGGAAAAGATCATGCGTCAACAAAGGTTTAGATCAGGATGGACGATTCAACAAATCGTCATCCTGATCTAAGAGCCGACCATGGCTCTTTCCCTGCCGGCCATCATGAAGACGACGGCGGCCAGGCTTTCGGCGCTTTATCTTCTGCTTTTCGCGCTCTGCGCGGTGCTGCTCGTCCTGTACATGACGTCGCTGTCGGCGCGCATGCTGACCGCGCAGACGCAGGAGACCATCAATGACGAGGTGCTGGGCCTTGCCCGCGCCTATCAGCGCGGCGGCCTGCCGGTGCTGGTGCGCGTCGTCGAGGCTCGCTCGCGCCAGCCCGGCGCCAATCTCTATCTGATCGCCGACGCCAACGGCCAGATCCTGACCGGCAATGTGCAGAGCCTGGAGCCGGGGGTCATCGAGACCGAGGGCTGGACGACGGAACCGTTTTCCTATCAGCGCTTCGGCGAGGGCGAGCTCGATCGGCTGCGCAGCGGCGGTTCGGACCAGTCCGCGCCTCCGGCCAGCGAGGGCAACAATCCCCAGTCCACGGGGGAAAAGGGCCACAACGCCATCGCGCTGGTGTTGAGGCTGCCCAACCAGATGATCATGCTGGTCGGCCGCGATCTCGGCGAGCCGGAACGCTTCCGCGCCGTCATCAGCCGCGCGCTGACCCTGGCGCTCGGTATGATGGGCCTTGGCGGCATCCTGATCTGGTTCTTTGTCGGGCGCGCCGCGCTGAAGCGCATCGACAGCGTCTCGGACGCCAGCCGCCGCATCATGGGCGGCGATCTCAGTGGACGGCTGCCGGTCACCGGCGCCGGCGACGAATTCGACCGCCTGTCGGAAAACCTCAATTCGATGCTGGCCAGGATCGCCAAGTTGAACGAGGGGCTGAAGCAGGTCTCCGACAACATCGCCCATGATCTGAAGACGCCGCTGACGAGGCTGCGCAACCGCGCCGAGGCGACGCTCGCCGGCAGGCACAAGACGGAAGATTACCGCCAGGCGCTGGAAGGCACGATCGCGGAGTCCGACCAGCTCATCAAGACGTTCAACGCCATCCTGATGATCTCGCGCCTGGAGGCTGGCTATTCCTCGGAACAAACCGGTTCCGTCGACCTCGCCGCCACCGTGAGCGACGTCGTCGAGCTCTACGAGCCGGTGGCGGAAGAAGCGGGCGTAGCACTGGAAACGACCGTGCCCGAGGCCTTCACGATCAACGGCAACCGCGAGCTGATCGGCCAGGCGCTGTCCAACATCGTCGACAATGCCATCAAATACTCGACCGACGCCGCCGAGGCGCCGAAAGTACGAGTGGCGCTGGAGCGCCTCGGCAACGAGATCAAGCTTGCCGTCTCCGACAACGGCCACGGCATTCCGGACGACGCCGATCGCGCCCGGGCCACCGAACGCTTCGTTCGCCTGGAAAAGAGCCGCTCGCAGCCGGGTTCCGGCTTGGGTCTCAGCCTCGCCAAGGCAATTATGACTTTCCACAACGGCAGGCTTGATCTTTTACCCGCCAATCCCGGATTGTCCGTGGTCATGAGTTTCCCGTTGCGGGAGACGCATTAAAGAAGGTCGCGTGAAAAAGGATTCACGCGCCCTGCTTTAAGGTTTTGATTTTAAGCATGTCTTTGTCCCGAAACCGGGCCCACTTTCGGGAGACATGCCTTGATGGCGCGGATAAATGGCGAAGAAGAAAATCGAATCCGAATTCCGGCTTAGCCCGACACTGGCGCTCCGCCCCCTGGGCGCGAAGCACGCCCGGCGCGAATTGTCGGAAATCGCCGATGCCGCCGAGGAAGAAGGATTTTCCCGCCTCGCTGCATTCCTGGCGGGCGAGGGGCCGCTGCAAGATTTACTGGCGGCCGTCTTCGACCTCTCGCCCTTCCTGCGCGATGTCGCCCGTCGCCGGCCGGCGATCCTCGACACGCTGTTCGATCAAACGATCGAAGCGCGGCTCGATGCCATCGGCGTGGCGATCGGCGGCGCGGCCAAGGCGGAAGACGCTCCGGAAGGGAGCCTGATGATGGCGCTCAGGCAATGGAAGACCGAAGCGCATTTCCTGATCGCGCTGGCCGATCTGTCGGGCGAGGCGGAGGCTTCCGCGACGGTGCGCCGGCTCAGCGATCTTGCCGACGCCTGCACATGCGCCGCCGTCGATTTCCTGCTGCTCGACGCGAACCGGCAAGGCAAGCTCAAGCTGCCGCGTCCGGCGGAACCGGCAAGAGATTCTGGCTGGATCCTGCTCGGCATGGGCAAGCTCGGCGCGCATGAGCTGAATTTTTCCTCCGATATCGACCTCGTCGTCTTCTTCGATCCGGAGGCGCCGGCCGTCCTCGATCCGCTCGACGCGACCGAGCTGTTCTCTCGGCTCACCCGCCGTCTCGTGCGCATCCTGCAGGACCGCACCGAGCATGGCTATGTCTTTCGCACCGATCTGAGGCTTCGCCCCGATCCGGGCTCGACGCCGCTGGCGATCCCCGTCGAGGCCGCGCTTCGCTATTACGAGGCGCGCGGCCAGAACTGGGAGCGCGCGGCCATGATAAAGGCGCGGCCGGTTGCCGGCGACCTTGCCGCGGGCGCCGCCTTCCTCAAGGAATTGCAGCCCTATGTCTGGCGCAAATACATGGACTATGCGGCGATCGCCGACGTCCATTCGATCAAGCGCCAGATCCATGCTCATAAGGGCCATGGCGAGATCGCGGTGAAGGGCCACAACGTCAAGCTCGGCCGCGGTGGCATCCGCGAGATCGAGTTCTTCGTCCAGACCCAGCAGCTCATCGCCGGCGGCCGCTTCCCGGAGCTGCGCGGCCGCGAGACCGTGCCGATGCTCGCAGCGCTCGCCGCCCGCGGCTGGATCACAGCTGATGCGCGCGATGCGCTCACCGGGCAATACTGGTTTCTGCGCCGTGTCGAGCACGCCATCCAGATGGTGGCCGACGAGCAGACGCACATCCTGCCGGACAGCGACGAGGAGCTCAAACGCATCGCGCTGATGCTGGGATTTGCCGGCGAGGCGGAATTCACGGCGGCGTTCCGCGCTTCGCTGCAGCAGGTCGAGCGCCACTATGCGGCGCTGTTTGAAACCGCTCCCGAACTCTCGGCCGGCGTCGGCAATCTGGTCTTCACCGGCGATGTCGACGATCCCGATACGCTGCAGACACTGCATAGCCTGGGCTTCCAGCGGCCGAGTGACATCTGCCGCGTCATTCGCGGCTGGCATTTTGGCCGCTATCGCGTCACCCAGTCGGCGGAGGCGCGTGAGCGGCTGACCGAGCTGACTCCGGCGCTGTTGAAGGCCTTCGGCCAGACGCGGCGCGCCGACGAGGCATTGATGCGCTTCGACGAGTTCCTCGCCGGGCTGCCGGCCGGCATCCAGCTTTTCTCGCTGCTGCAATCGAATCCGGCGCTGCTCAAGCTGATGGCGACCGTCATGGGCGCGGCGCCACGGCTGGCGGCCATCATTACCCGACGCCCGCACGTCTTCGACGGCCTGCTCGACCCGGCGCTGCTCACCGAACTGCCGGACCGCGCCTATCTTTCGGCGCGGCTTGCCGCTTTCATCGAGGGCGACCGCGCCTATGAGGATGTGCTCGACCGCCTGCGCATCTTTGCCTCCGAGCAGAAATTTCTGATCGGCGTGCGCCTGCTTGCCGGCTCGATCGATCCCGCGCGCGCCGGCCGCGCTTTCTCCGATCTCGCCGATCTGACCATCGAGGCCGCGCTTAACGCGGTGATCGCCGAATTCGCGCTGCGCCATGGCAGGATCGGGGGCGGCAGGGTGGCCCTGCTCGGCATGGGCAAGCTCGGCAGCCGCGAGCTCACCGCGGGTTCCGATGTCGATCTCATCCTGCTCTACGATCATGACGGCGATGCCGAGGACTCCGACGGCGACAAACCGCTGGCGCCTTCGCACTACTACACCCGCATGACGCAGCGCCTGATCGCCGCCGTCTCGGCGCCGACCGCCGAAGGCGTGCTCTATGAGCTGGACCTGCGCCTACGTCCTTCCGGCAACAAGGGGCCGGTCGCCACCCATATCGACGCGTTCAAGAAATATCAGCGCCAGGACGCCTGGACCTGGGAGCACATGGCGCTGGCACGCGCCCGCGCCATCGGCGGCGACGTCGAGCTTTGCGCCGAACTCGAGACCGAAGTGGCGGCGGTTCTGGCGCAGCCGCGCGATGCCGCCAAGGTGAAAGCCGAGGCCTCGGACATGCGCGCGCTGATCGAGAAGGAGAAGCCGCCGCGCGACCTCTGGGACATCAAGCTGCTCCCCGGCGGGCTCATCGATCTCGAATTCATCGCCCAGGTCGCGGTCATCACCGGCAATGTCGAGCCCGGCCGCCGGGTGACGGCGACGGCGGACATTCTGGCGCGACTAGTCTCCGGTTTCGCGGGGGGCGATATCCGCGAAGAGCTTGGCGAAGCTTACAGGCTCTATCTGGCGCTGACCCAGATGATCAGGCTTTGCCTTACCGGCGAGTTCCAGCGCGACGATGTCCCGCCGGGGCTTTCGGACCTGCTTCTGGCGGTCACCGACCTGCCGGACTTCGCTGTGCTGGAAGCGCATCTCAAGGAGACGTCGCGGAAGGTCAGGAGAGATTTCGACCGTCTGCTTCGTGCGGGAGCGTCGACACCAACCGCATCGTCGCCATGAGATTCCCCGGGTGGCACATTAGCCACAGTTAATATTAATCGGCGATCCGGTCTTGCGCCATTGGCAGAGGTGTCCCGTAATGGGTCAATGGGTCTGGCACCGCAATTGCACGGTCAGCAATGCCGGGGTCAATCATCACCCCGACGAAGGGGGGCCTCGCCGCTTCGCAAATGGAGCGGCGGGTTCTTTTAACGGCTGACTTGAAAGCCCCCCAAATGGCCAAAACCTGGGGGCGCTGGGCAACTATGGATCTTCGGAAATTCTTGGTAGGCATGTTCGCAGCGTCATTCATGGTGGCGATCTGGGCTGACATGGAAACTGGTTCCGTCTGGACGGCGCTCGGGTGGGCAATGCTGGCCATGGTCATTCTGCAGGTCGGATATTTCGGTCTCGTCGTCGGCTTGGTCTATAGACGGCCATCGAAAGGCGCCGAGGCAAGCCCGGCGTCGGCAGCCGTAAACGATCTAAACCCCACTGGCTCAGTTTAGCGGCCCGACAGTTCGTTGGGGTGAGTTCGGTCGACCGCCGAGCCTGACCGGCGCGGCGGCAAGCCGGCTGAGTCAATCGTAATATTAGCAAATTTGCGATAGAACCCGGGAGCGGACGTTTTCTCGTGTTTTGGGCGGCACGGCGGGCGCTGGCCCGCCGGTGAACCGCTCTAACCTAATGCATGTCGCCCAAAAGTGCGCAGCGGTTTTGGGACAACGACATGCGTAAAAACAACAACCTAAAGCGCGCCGCATGAGGCCGTTCCGACGCGACGTGCTTTAGGCCGCCGCCTTCACCGTAGGCGGTGCTTTCTTCAGCGGAATGCGCACCGAAACGATGGTGCCGACGCCTTCGGTCGAGCGGATCTTCAGCGCGCCGCCCTGCAGCTCGGCCAGTGAGCGCGAGATGGCGAGCCCGAGGCCCGAACCGGTGTGGTTCTTGGAGAACTGGTTCTGCACCTGCTCGAACGGCCGGCCGAGCTTGCTCAGCGCCTGCTTGGGAATGCCGCAGCCATTGTCCTCGATGGTGAGCAGCAGGGCGCCCGACGTGTTGCGCGCCCTGACCGTGATCTTGCCGCCCTGTCCGGTGAACTTCACCGCGTTGGAGAGCAGGTTGATGGCGATCTGCTTGATCGCGCGGCGGTCGGCGTAGAGCCGCATGGTATCGGCGATGCGCGTCTCGACATTGATCGACTTTTCCGCCGCCTGCAGCGAGATCACCCGCACCGTCTCCTTGATGAGCGGGCAGAGGTCGATCTCCTCGCGGTCGAGCGAGAACTGGCCGGCTTCGATCTTCGACATGTCGAGTATGTCGTTGATGACGCCGAGCAAATATTTGCCGCTGCCGTTGATGTCGGTTGCATATTCCTCGTAGCGCTCCGAGCCGAGCGGTCCGAACAGGCCCTGCTGCATCAGCTCGGAAAAGCCGATGATGGCGTTGAGCGGCGTGCGCAGTTCATGCGACATGTTGGCGAGGAATTCCGACTTGGCGCGATTGGCCGCCTCGGCGCGCTCGGTTTCCTTCATGTATTTGCGGTTGAGCTCGACCAGTTCGCTGGCGCGTTCCTCTTCGGCGCGCCGCGCAAGGCTGAGATCGTGGATCGTCGCCATCAGCCGGCGCTCGCTGTCGACCAGCTTTTCCTGATGCAGCTTGATCTGGGTGATGTCGGAGCCGACCGAGACGATGCCGCCGTCGCGGGTCCTAAGCTCGTTCACCTGCAGCCAGCGGCCGTCGGCAAGCTGGCGCTCGAGGGTAATGCCGCCATGTGGCCCGTTGGCATTGGCGAGCCTGCGCTCCGAAGCGAAGGCCAGCATCCGCTCCTCCACCGCGTCGCGAACGATGCCCGGCACGACGTCGCGGTCCGACAGCCCGTTGTCCTTCTGGAACTTCGAATTGCACATGATCAGCCGCTCGGCGGCGTCCCACAGCACGAAGGATTCGTTGATGTTCTCGATCGCGGTCCTGAGCCGCATGTCGGCCGCTTCCGAGCGCAGCGCCAGGTGCCGCTGCTCGGTGACGTCGACGGCGATGCCGATCAGCTGGATCTCCGGCGCCTCCGGGTCGATCACCTGGGCGCGGGCGCGCATCCACACCCACTGCCCATCGGCATGGCGCATGCGAAAGACCTGGTCGATATGGTCTATCTCGCGTTCGACGATGCGGTTGGCAAGCTCGAACAGGTCGCCGTCTTCCGGGTGGATGATCTCGTCGACCTCGCCGAAGGAGAGCATCGCATCGCAGGGCTCGTAGCCCAGCATGTCGTACATCGAGCGCGACCAGTACATCTTGCCGCGCACCATGTCCCAGTCCCACAAGCCGCAGCGGCCGCGCACCAGCGCCATGTCGATGCGCTGATGCGCTTCGAGATAGATGCGGTCCGCCGCCTGGGCGCGCGCGGCCTGGCCGAAATAGGCGTAGAGGATGACGATCAGCACGCCCGCCGTCAGCACGAACAGCGTGACGTTGAGCGACATCGACTTGCGCCAGCTGTCGAACACCGCTTCCTGCGGTACCAGCACGGCGGCTGCATGTTTGCGGTCGCCGCTGAGGCTGACGGCCGCGAACCAATCCTGTCCGGCGATGCTGACGTCCATCACGCCGGCGCGGTCGCCGAACATGAACAGCGGCTGGCCGCCGAGCACCAGACTGTCCAGCGTGCGACCCTGCCAGCCCGTCGACAGCGGCGAGACGGCGATGACCTTGAAGTTGGCGTCGGTGATGGCCAGCACATGGGCGCGGCTCATGGCGCCCTGGCGGCTGGTGTTTTCCAGGAGGCTTACGGCATTGGCGCCGGCAGCGCTGGGGTCCGCGGTGATTGCCTGCGCCATCTGGCCGGTGGCCAGCGCCAGCACCGCCTTGGCGTCGCGCTCTATCTCGTCATGCTCGTTCATCAGCGACAGGAAGCGCAATGCCGCGATGACGATCAGGAAAATGACGATCAGCGCCGGGATCGACCGGCGCAGCAGCGGCTCGGCGGCCAGGAGCCGCTGATAAGTGGGTTCGGCGATGAGGCGCGTATTGCCGGCAAGTCCATCGCTCCTTGCCTTGCGCCGCGCAAAAGCCTTCCCTCCGGGCGCGCCCCACGCGTCCGCCTTGGCCATAAATGGCACTCCCCGATCTGCCGTATACTGGATGATCCGGTTACGCCGCACGCCCGAATCGCCATTAAAGAATCAAAGCTGATTCGCCTTGTCCAGTGGCGCGGTCGAAAAAGATTAAAAGTTGATTGAAATTTGCTCTTTTTCCCTTCTCCCCTTGTGGGAAAGGTGGATCGGCGCGCCAGCGCCGAGACGGATGAGGGGTGTTCCAGCGGAGTGAGACGCTGGCTTTCCCTGGAGCACCCCTCATCCGTCGCCTGCGGCGACACCTTCTCCCACAAGGGGAGAAGGAAGAGCGCCCTAGGCCAGCGTCCGTTCCACGATGTCGCGCAGATCCGCCGACAGGTTCTCGGCCTTGGCCATATCGAGCAGCGCCTGCCTGGCTTTGGCTTGCCGCCCGGGCTCCAGCGAGCGCCAGGACCGCAGCGCCGTCGCAAGCCGTGCCGCCACTTGAGGGTTACGCTTCTCGACCTCCAGCACCGTCTCGGCGAACAGGCGGTAGGCTTCGCCGTCGGGGCGGTGGAAGCCGGTCTGGTTGGCGCTGGAGAAGGTGCCGATCAGCGAACGCACCCGGTTCGGGTTGGCGATCGAGAAAGCCGGATGCCGCATGAGCTCGCGCACCTTCACGACGGTCTTCGAGCCGGGCACGCCGGCCTGGATCTGGAACCATTTGTCGAGCACCAGCGCGTCGCCGCGATAGCGGGCCTCGAAGGCGGCCAGCGCCTCTTCCGCCTCGGCCGTGCCAGAATGGCGATGCGCCAGCACGGCAAGCGCCGCGGCGCGGTCGGTCATGTTGGTGGCGGTATTGAAATGCCGCGCGGCGAGGGTGGCACCGCCCGGCAGCAGGGAAAGATAGTCGAGCAAGGTGTTGCGCAGCGCCCTGCGTCCGGCGCTCGCCGCGTCCGGGCTGAACGAACCCCTGTCGGCAAGCCTCTCATAGAGCGTCGCGAAGGTCTCGCGGTTTGCCTCGGCGATCGTCCGCGCCAACGCTTCGCGCGCGGCGAATATGGCGTCGGGGTCGATGCCCCTGCCGATGTCGCGGGCAATGTCGGCTTCGCCCGGCAGCGCCAGCGCGAGCGCCCGGTAGGCCGGCTCGAGCGCCTCGTCGCCGGCGATCCTGCCGGCAAGCTCGCCGAGCCGTGCTGCGAAGACCGGCTCCTTGCCGCCGAGGATCTGGCGGAAGGCGGCAATCAGCGCGTCGGTCAAGAGCGTGTTGAACGCCTGCCAGCGCGAGAAGGCGTCGCTGTCATGCGCCGCGAGGAAGAACTGGTCGTCTGCTTTCTGCTGCACGGAAAGCGTGATCGGCGCCGAGAAGCCGCGATTGAGCGACACCGAAGGCCGTTGCGAAACGCCGGAGAAGCGCACCGTGTGCCGCCGCTTGCGGATATGGATGACGCCGTCGTCCACTGCCGCGCCCTCGACCGAGTCCCAAGCGACAGGCTTGCCGTCGGCGCCGACAAGTCCGAACGCAAGGGGAATATGCATCAGCCGCTTGCGGCTTTCCGACGGCGTCGGCGGAACCGACTGCTCGATCTCCAGCGTGAACTCCTTGGCCGCCGCATTGTGCGCGGAGCTCACCGTCAGGTTCGGCGTGCCAGCCTGATGGTACCAGAGCGCGAATTGCGCCAGGTCGCGTCCCGAGACATCCTCGAACACTTTGAGGAAATCCTCAATCGTCGCTGCCTCGCCGTCATGCCGCTCGAAATAGAGGTCCATGCCAGCGCGGAAGGTCTCCGGCCCGAGAATGGTGCGGATCATGCGCACCACTTCCGAACCCTTCTCGTAGACGGTCGCCGTGTAGAAGTTGTTGATCTCGCGGTAGCGCCGCGGCCTGACCGGATGCGCCAGCGGCCCCTGGTCTTCCGGGAACTGGTGCGCGCGCAGCGTGCGCACCTCGGCGATGCGCTTCACCGCCCGCGAGCGCTGGTCGGCGGAGAACTCGTGGTCTCGGTAAACTGTCAGCCCTTCCTTCAGGCAGAGCTGGAACCAGTCGCGGCAAGTGATTCTGTTGCCAGTCCAATTGTGGAAATATTCATGCGCGATGATCGCCTCGATATTGGCGAAGTCGGCATCCGTCGCGGTCTCCTCGTCGGCCAGCACATATTTGTCGTTGAAGACGTTGAGGCCCTTGTTCTCCATCGCGCCCATGTTGAAGTCGGACACGGCCACGATGTTGAAGACGTCGAGGTCGTATTCGCGGCCGAAGGCTTCCTCGTCCCATTTCATCGAGCGCTTCAGCGCATCCATCGCATAGCCGGCGAGCCGCTCCTTGCCTGGCTCCACATAGATGCCGAGCTCGACCTCGCGGCCGGACATCGTGGTGAAGCTGCCCGCCACCTTACCCAGCGCGCCGGCCACCAGAGCGAAGAGGTAGGAGGGTTTGGGGAAAGGGTCGTGCCAGATCGCATAGTGCCGGCCATTGGCGAGCGCGCCGCGTTCGACGGGATTGCCGTTTGAAAGCAGCAACGGAGCCTCGTTGTGCGTTGCCTCGACGCGCACGGTGTAGACCGACAGGATATCCGGACGGTCGAGGAAATAGGTGATGCGGCGAAAGCCCTCGGCCTCGCATTGCGTGCAATAGACATTGTTGGAACGGTAGAGTCCCATCAGCGCCTCATTGCGCGAAGGTGCGATCTCCGTCTCCAGGCGAAGCTCGAAGCGCGCCGCCGCCGGGGGCTTCAGGATCGTCAACTTGTCCGGTGTCGCCTCGTAGTCGCCAGCCGCGAGCGCTCGCCCGTCTATCGCCACGCCGAGCAGCGTCAGCCCGTCGCCGTCGAGCACCAGCGGCGCCGAGGCGGCGACGCCCTCGCGCCGTTCGATGGTAAGCAGCGCTGTGACATGGGTCGCGTCCGGCGACAGGCGGAAGTCCAGGCTGGTCGTGGGGATGAGATAGTCGCTGGGGCGGTAGTCTTCGAGCTTGAAGACATGGCCGGTATCGGTGCGCATTCCTTGGACTTTTCCTGTCGATTGAGGGCGGACAGCCAGTCTGGCTGGTCCAAGAATTTTGAGGTGCGCGCTCTTTACACGAAACGGCCACTCGACAAAACTGCGCAGAGGCCTCATTTGCGGCTTCGTTTTCCGACCATCAACACGAGGCAAGATGACCGTCGATCACGCCGTCGGCCACGACACGCTGCGCGGCATCGCGCTGAAGATCGTCTCGGTGACGGTCTTCGTTGGCATGCAGACCTGCATCAAGGTGGCCGGCGACGTGCCCGCGGGGCAGATCGTCTTCTTCCGCTCCTTCTTCGCCATCTTCCCGATCATCGCCTTCCTGGCCTTCAAGAGAGAGCTCGCCACCGCATTCACCACGAAGCGGCCGTTCAACCACATCGCGCGCGGCGTGGTCGGCGTCGGCGCCATGGGGCTCGGCTTCTTCGCGCTGACCAGGTTGCCGCTGCCGGAGGCGATCACGCTGAACTACGCCCAGCCGCTGCTGGTCGTGGTTTTCTCCTCGATCTTCCTCGGCGAGACGATCCGCATCTATCGCTGGAGCGCGGTCGCGGTCGGCCTTGCCGGCGTGCTGATCATCTCCTGGCCCGAGCTGACTCTGCTCAACTCCGGCGAGGGCCTCGACGACCAGGAGGTGCTGGGCGTCATGGCCGCGCTCATCGCCGCGGCCATCTCGGCCGTCGCCATGCTTCTGGTGCGCAATCTCGTGCAGACGGAGAAGACGGCGACCATCGTGCTGTGGTTCTCCTCGACGGCGTCCGTGCTGTCGCTCTTCACGCTGCCCTTCGGCTGGCAGGCGCTGACGCCGATGCAGGCCGCGCTGCTTGTCTTCGCCGGCTTCTGCGGCGGGCTCGGCCAGATCCTGATGACGGCGGCCTACCGCCATGCCGAAGCCTCGGTCGTGGCGCCTTTCGAATACACCTCGATGATCCTCGGCGTCGTCGTCGGCTATCTGGTGTTCGGCGACGTGACGTCGCTCAACACCCTCGTCGGCGGCATGATCGTGGTCGCCGCCGGCATCTTCATCATCTGGCGCGAGCGGCAACTGGGCCTGGAGCGCACGCGCACCCGGACGGCCGCGCCGCCGCAGGGGTGATCTGTTTCCAAAAGAAAACCTCGAAGGCCGAGTTCCGGCACACCCCCCTCTGGCCTGCCGGCCATCTCCCCCGCAAGGGGGGAGATCGGATGTCGCCACTGCCTTCGCCAAACACCAACGGTGCAAAGATGTGCGAGGCGCGGAAGCTGCCAATCTCCCCCCTTGCGGGGGAGATGTCCGGCAGGACAGAGGGGGGTGCTGTCCCGCCGAGGCTACTGGTTAGCGCCCCGCTCTTTCGCCAACCGCACCAGAACCGTCCGCGTCTGCTCGTCGGCCGGGAAAAAAGATTCGATCGCCAGCTCGGACAGCGTGACATCGAGCGGCGTGCCGAACACGGTGATGGTGCTGATGAAGGACAGCACCTGATCGCCATGCGCGAGGTTGAGCGGATGCACGATGCCGCTCGGTTCGACCGGCGACGGCCGGCTGTTCTTCAGCCCGGACGGGTAGGTGCGCAGCTCGCGCTCCAGCTCGATCAGCACCGGGTCGCCGGTGGCGTCGTTCTGGTGCTTCAGCCGCTCCAGCAGATGTGCGCGCCACTCCGCCAGGTTGACGATGCGCGGCGCAACGCCGCCCGGATGGAGGCTGAGCCTGAGCACGTTGACAGGCGGCGCGAGCAGCGACGCTTCGGAGATGTCGGCGAGGAACGGCGCAATCGCGGTGTTCGCAGAAACGAGGTTCCAGTGCCGGTCCACCGCCAGCGCCGGAAAGGGTTCGTGGCCCTTGAGCACGGTCTCGACCGCGGCGAGCGCCGGCGCCAGCGTTGCATCGGTGAGCGGCTTCTCGCTGTAGCTCGGCGCGAAGCCCGCTGCGAGCAGGAGCTGGTTGCGCTGGCGGAGCGGAATCGCCAGTTGCTCGGCCAGATGCAGCACCATGTCGCGCGACGGCTGGGCGCGGCCGCTTTCGACGAAGGAGAGATGCCGCTGCGAGATGTCTGCTTCCATGGCAAGGTCGAGCTGGCTCATGCGCCGCCGCGTACGCCATTCGCGGATCAGGCTGCCGGCGGAAATGTCGGATGTGGTCATGGGGGATGAGTAGGGCGGCGAGGGGAGTAATTCAATTACCTGGGAGGTTATAGCTCCACCTTCTCCCGCAAGAGGAGAAGGGAAGAGCGCTCACGCCAACCCCCTCAGCTTCGCCTTCACCTCGAGAAAATCCCGCCACGCCAGCTTTTTGTGCGCCGGTGTCCTGAGCAGATACGCCGGGTGCAGTGTCGGCATCGCCGGAATGGCGATCCCCGAAGCGGTCGTGTGCGCCCGCCAATTGCCGCGCAGGCGCAGGATCCCCTCGGTCGTGTTGAGCAGCGTCTTGGCCGATGGGCCGCCGAGATTGACCAGCACTTTTGGATTGACCAGCTCGATCTGCCTTTCGATGAAGGGCCGGCAGATTTCGGTCTCGTGCGGCGTCGGCGTGCGGTTGCCCGGCGGCCGCCACGGAATGACATTGGCGATATAGGCCGAGTTGCGGTCGAGGCCGATCGCCGCCAGCATGCGGTCGAGCAGTCGGCCGGAGCGGCCGACAAAGGGCAGGCCTTCGAGGTCCTCGTCGCGGCCCGGCGCTTCGCCGACCAGCATCAGGTCGGCGTTCGGATTGCCGTCGGCAAAGACCAGGTTCTTGGCGGTGAATTTGAGGTTGCAGCCGTCGAAGGCGGCCATGTGCTGGCGCAACTCATCGAGCGTCGTCGCGCGGGCCGCAAGTTGCCGCGCCGCGGCCGCCTGTGCCTCGTCGGGGACGGCGGCGGCCGGCACGCGTGCCGGTGCGTCTGGAATATTGCTCGCGTCGAGGCCGGATAAGGGCGCCGGCGGGTTGGGTGTCTTAGCTGGTTCCGGAGCCCGCTCGGGTGTCGTTCGGCTCTCGGGCCTGGCTTCGCGGCGCGGCGCGGCTGGCGTCCGCTCGGCGGGCCTGCGTTCAGCCGACTTCGCCGCCGCTTCGGCAAACCGGTTGATCGGCGCGTCTTCAAGCGCCTCGTCGACGCCGGCGCTGGAATAGAAGGCAAGCAGTTCGGCGATCTCGAATGGTGTGCGGGGGGAGGCGGCAGTCATGGCGCCACCATCGTCCGCGCGGCGCCGATTTGCAACCGCGATCAGATCATCCCGTCGGTATGCGCGGATCCTGCACGATGTAAAACGTCCAGCGCGGCGTGTAGTCGGTGATCAGGAAATCGAACGTCGCCGTCTTCAGCGGGTCGACCTTGCCGTTCCTGAACAGAAGCTGGTCGTAAGGTTCGAACTTACGTTCGAAATCGGCGAAGTTGCTCGACCAGATGTTGTCCGGCGTCTTGTTGCGCTGATCGAAGGACAGGCCATCGCCGAACACGCTTGGCTGGTCGAGGATTTCCTGCAGCTCGAACTGGAACTCCACCCAGGGCAGGGCGCTGTTGTTGAGCACGTCGATGCGCATGTACATCACGCCGTTGGCGACCTCGCCTGCCTTGCCGAACGGCTCGATCGGCTTGGTCGCGCGGATCGTCAGCGTCACCGGGGTCGCTGTGTTCAGCTCCTCCTTGATGATCAGCGGGTCTTCCTTGGTGCCGATGCCGGAAGCGCCTGTGATGCGGAAGCCGCCCAACTCGTCGGAGAAGGAATAGGCGCCGGTGGTCCAGACCTTCACCGGATCCGCCTGCGCCTGCGCGGTCAAAAAGAGGAGCGGAAGAACCGCGCGCCAGGCCAAGCCTGGCGTGAAGAGTAAGCGCTTCGATGGAAAGCCGGACGGCTCTGGACTGCGCATGGCTTGAAGTATTGCCGATAACCAAGCCGCCGAACAATTAAAAACATGCGTTACCGCCTGGCCTTCCAACCAAATGGCGCTGGCCTATGCTTGGCCATGGCCTGCGCGGCAGCCTTTTCGTAGGGAAAACCGCGACTTTTTGTCGAAATCGGCGTTGTCACGTCCACGCCGGTTTCGCGTCGCGAATTGATGCGCTATGCAGCGCATGAGCCAGCACAATGCGAGAATGCGGCAAGCTATAGAGGGGTCGATGAGCGAAATCGAACGCGAGAGCATGGAATTCGACGTGGTGATCGTCGGCGCAGGTCCCGCCGGCCTTGCCGCGGCTATCCGTCTGAAGCAGCTCAACGCCGATCTTTCCGTGGTCGTCCTGGAGAAGGGCGGCGAGGTCGGCGCGCATATCCTGTCCGGCGCGGTTGTCGATCCGATCGGCATCGACCGACTGCTGCCAGGCTGGCGCGAGGAGGGCGATCACCCGTTCAAGACCCCGGTCACCGACGATCATTTCCTGGTGCTTGGCCCCGCCGGCTCTTTCCGCCTGCCGAACTTCCTGATGCCGCCGCTGATGAACAATCACGGCAACTACATCGTCTCGCTCGGCAATGTCTGCCGCTGGCTGGCGACCAAGGCCGAGGCGCTGGGCGTCGAGATCTATCCGGGTTTCGCGGCGGCAAGCCTCGTCTACAACGAGGCCGGCGCCGTCACCGGCGTCATCACCGGCGACATGGGCGTCGAGAAGGACGGCACGCATGGCGCGGCCTACGCTCCGGGCATGGCGCTGATGGGCAAATATGTGCTGATCGGCGAGGGCGCACGCGGCTCTTTAGCCAAGCAGCTCATCGCCAAATACAAACTCTCCGAAGGCCGCGAACCCGGCAAATATGGCATCGGCCTCAAGGAACTTTGGCAGGTCAAGCCCGAGAACCACAAGCCGGGCCTCGTGCAGCATTCCTTCGGCTGGCCGCTCGACATGAAGACCGGCGGCGGCTCCTTCCTCTACCATCTGGAAGACAACCAGGTGGCGGTCGGCTTCGTCGTCCACCTCAACTACAAGAACCCCTATCTGTCGCCCTTCGAGGAGTTCCAGCGCTTCAAGACCCATCCGGCGATCGCCGGCACCTTCCAGGGTGCCAAGCGCATCGGCTATGGCGCGCGCGCCATCACCGAGGGTGGCTGGCAGTCGGTGCCGAAGCTGTCCTTCCCGGGCGGCGTGCTGATGGGCTGTGCGGCGGGCTTCGTCAACGTTCCGCGCATCAAGGGTTCGCATAATGCGGTGCTGTCCGGCATGCTGGCGGCCGAGCATGTGGCCGAGGCGATCGCCGGCGGCCGCGCCAATGACGAGCTCGCTTCCTATGAAGACGCCTGGCGCGGCACCGACATCGGCAAGGACCTGAAGAAGGTCCGCAACGTCAAGCCGCTCTGGTCGCGCTTCGGCACCATCGTCGGCGTCGGCATCGGCGGCCTCGACATGTGGCTGAACACGCTGTTCGCCTTCTCGCCCTTCGGCACGCTGAAGCACGGCAAGGCCGACTACGCGACGCTCGAGCCAGCCTCCGAGCATCAGAAGATCGCCTATCCGAAGCCGGATGGCGTGCTGACCTTCGACCGGCTGTCCTCGGTGTTTTTGTCCAACACCAACCATGAGGAAAACGAGCCGACCCATCTGATCGTCGGCGACATGGCGCTGCAGCAGCGCTCCGAACACGATGTCTTCGCCGGTCCTTCGACCCGCTACTGCCCGGCCGGCGTCTATGAGTGGGTGGACAAGGACGGCAAAGCCGCAGCCGACCCGTCGGCCAAAGACGTGCGCTTCGTCATCAACGCGCAGAACTGCGTGCACTGCAAGACCTGCGACATCAAGGATCCGAACCAGAACATCAACTGGGTGCCGCCGCAGGGTGGCGAGGGACCGGTCTATCAGGGCATGTGAGCCGCGCTGCCGGCAGCGCCGTCTCGACCGCTGTTCGGCAACGTCCCGCGGTTCCGGCCGGCCCGTAACGGCGTTTCAAGCGCTCAAGCTTGAAATTGCACCCGGCTTATAGTTCCTTCTTTGCGGATAGGGAGCAAATGGGCCATGCGCCTGGCGGTTCTTACATGCCTCGTCATGCTCGGCGGGCTGTGCGGCATCGCACCGGAGGCCGTGGCCGGCACCAAGGTGCTGGTCACGACGCGCAGCTATGACATCGCCGGCGCGACGGGGGCTGCCCTGGTCGAGGCGATGAACAGCAAAGGTCCCAAGCACGGCTTTATGACCCGCGCCATCGCCGACACCAGCTATGTGGTGAACTGGAACTTGGACGTGCATCGCGACGACGGCGTCTGCAGGTTGCGGGGCGCCGACGGAACGATGGAACTCACCTACACTTTTCCCCGTCTGGCTTCGCCGCCGACAGCTAGGCTCGAGCGGCGCTGGCGGCGCTTCCTCGCCGGTGTCCATGCTCACGAGCACCACCATGGCCGCATCGCCAAGGCCATGATGCGCGCCACCGACAAGTCCATTGCCGGCCTCGCGCTTGCCGACAATTGGTTCTGCAGCGCCACCCATCGCGAGGCCAGGCGCCGGATCGACGCCGTCTATGTGCAATATGAGGCCAAGCAGAACGCCTTCGACGCGCGTGAGCATCGCGACGGCGGCCATGTCGACCGGATGGCCCATGCGCTGATGGGGAGGAACTGAACTCCAGCCCGCTCGCCTGCCAGGCGGGCGTCAGCCTCGCGGCTTGCCGGGCCCTTCATTCGCCGCCAGCGCCGACTTGTGCTCGTCATCGGGCGCCTCGGGCCGCAGCGTGAATTCGACCAGCACGGGCAGATGGTCGGAGCCGGTATCCTCCAGCCGGGCCGAGGAGAGGATCGCCACCCCACCCTTGCTGAACACCTGGTCGATCGGCAGGCCCGCGTAACGGCGCAGGAAATCAGGCAGCGTGCGGTGGATCCAGGTCGGGCCGGCCGACGGCATCAGCGTCATGCCGCCGAGCCGCGCCACCCGCCGCACCGCCGCGCTCCACGGCACGGCGTTGCAGTCGCCGGCCATGATGGCGGTTTCGCCGAGCGCGCCCAGCGGTTCCGCCAGTTCACCGATCTGCCAGTACTGCTCCTTCGGCCACGGCCAGCTCAGATGGATCGCTGCGACGTCGACCGGAACGCCGTTGAAATCGATCGTGGCGGTCGCCATCGCGCCGCGCGGCTCGCAACGCGGTCCGGTGCCGGCGGCGAAGGGACGGCGCGAAAGCAGCGCGACGCCGAATATGCCGTTGGGATAGTCGCAAAGGATGCGATAGGGATAAGCGCTGCCAATATAGCCAAGCTCCTTCGCCCACATGCCGGACACTTCGTCGAGCGTGATGACGTCGGGGTTGGTCCGGCCGATCAGCGACAGCACCTTCTTCGGCGTCGGGTTGTTGAAGCGCAGGTTCATCTGAAGCAGGCTGTAGGTGATCCGGTCGGCCGGCTTTGCGATTGCCTGCTGCGTCGACAATCTCGGCAGCGCGCTCGTCGTTGTCGCGAAGCAGGCGATGGCGAAGACCAGCGCCGCGACGGCTTGCAGCCGGTAGGAACCGGCAAGCAGCACCAGCGCGAGCAAGGCCGTCAGCAGGCTCAGATGCATGCGGAAATGCGAGAAGGAATCGAAGGCCGGGTGCAGCGTGCCGAAGAACCCGGCCAGCAGCGCGGCCGAGCATGCCATCATCGCAAGGAATGTCAGCTGAGCCATCATGCTCAAGCGCGCACCGCCCGTTGTCATTTGCTCCGACCGCCCCAGCCTTCCATCCGGACCGCTTATCGGCCAAATTGCGGCCCAAGCAAGACGACCGATTGCCTCGCCAGCGGTTGGCCGGTACGCGCCTACTGGAACGCCGTCTCGGAAAAGCTTCTGAGCTTGCGCGAATGCAGCCGCTCCATCGGCATTTCGGCCAGCTTCTCCATCGCCCTGATGCCGATGGTGAGATGCTGCGCCACCTGCCGCTTGTAGAACTCGGTCGCCATGCCGGGCAGCTTCAGCTCGCCATGCAGCGGCTTGTCGGAGACGCACAGCAGCGTCCCGTAAGGCACGCGGAAGCGGAAGCCGTTGGCGGCGATGGTGGCCGATTCCATGTCGAGCGCGATGGCGCGCGACTGCGACAGGCGCTGCACCGGTCCGCGCTGGTCGCGCAGCTCCCAGTTGCGGTTGTCGATGGTGGCGACGGTGCCGGTGCGCATGATGCGCTTGAGATCGTAGCCGGAAAGCCCGGTCACTTCGGCGACCGCTTCCTGCAGCGCCACCTGGATTTCGGCCAGCGGCGGGATCGGCACCCAGACCGGCAGGTCGTCGTCCAGCACATGGTCCTCGCGCACATAGGCGTGGGCCAGCACGTAGTCGCCCAGCGCCTGCGTGTTGCGCAGGCCCGCGCAATGGCCGAGCATCACCCAGGCATGCGGACGAAGCACTGCGATATGGTCGGTGATCGTCTTGGCGTTGGAAGGGCCGACGCCGATATTGACCATGGTGATGCCGCCATGGCCGGGCTTCTTCAGGTGGTAGGCCGGCATCTGCGGCAGACGCTGCGGCGGTGTGCCTTCGGAGGCCGTTGCTCCGTTGCGGGTCACGACATTGCCGGGCTCGACGAACTCGACATAACCGCTGTCGCCAGCGGCCATCAGCTCGCGGGCCCGCGCCACGAACTCGTCGATGTAGAACTGGTAGTTGGTGAACAGCACGAAGTTCTGGAAGTGCTGCGGGCTGGTCGCCGTGTAATGCGTCATGCGGTGCAGCGAATAATCGATCCGCTGCGCGGTGAACGGCGCCAGCGGCCTTGGCTCGCCGAACGCCACCTCGAAAGTGCCGTTGGCGATCTGGTCGTCGGTGCCGTCGAGATCCGGCACGTCGAACAGGTCGCGGATCGGCCGCTTTATGCGCTCGGCGTCTGCGCCGTCGACATAGGTGCCTTCCAGGAAGGCGAAATGCAGCGGGATGGGTGTCGTCGATTCCGCCACCGTCACCGTCACGCCGTGATTGCGCATGATGAGCCTCAACTGCTCGATGAGATAGTTCTCGAACAGTTGCGGCTGCGTGATCGTGGTGGCGAAGTGCCCCGGCGTCGGCATATGGCCATAGGCCTGGCGCGAGTCGACCTGGCTGAATGAGGTCGTGGTGACGCCGATCTGCGGATAGAAGGCCCGGTAGCGCTTGCTCTCGTCGCCGCCCGCGGCAAGCGCGGCGAAGGAATCGCGCAGGAATTTGGTGTTGCGGTCGTAGAGCGCCTGCAGCGCCGCGACGGCTCTTTTTGCGTCGTGGAAGCTCTGCTTGCCGAAGGGCTCCGGCATGACGACAGATTCGATGGCTTGGGGGTAGATTCGCTTTTCCATGGCTCAATATAGAGATTTGGAAGAGCGGTTGGGAGGGGTCGGCGGGGTGAACGGCAATCTAGGTCGAGATTTTTTGTCGCTCAGATTCAAGGTGTGTTGAGATTCAGGTCAGGCCGCGTTGAAAATGGTGGGTTCCGAGAACCGGCCTACGCCGGCCATAGCCTCCATAGAGCGGAGACACTTATGAGGGCTTCGGCCGGCGAAGGCCGGAGCGGAGCGTACTTTTCGTACGTGAGCACCGGAAGCGCAGGAAGCCGCCATTTGCAGACCGGCATCACCTGAATATCGGCACACCTTACCCGCGCTGCAGGCTGATCAGCAACACGAAGCCTAAGCCGGTGTTCTTTTGCGGCGGCGCTTCGATCGTGTTGCCCGTGCCGGCGCGCATCATCGGCACGGCCAGCACCGGGGCGGCGAGCAGCATCAGGATGAGCGTCGCCCGCGGCAGCAGCCTCAGGGTCTTCGTTGCGGTGGTGGTGAGGCGGTTCATTTTGGTGGTGTCCCGAATTTCAGCTTGGTCGCTTTCAGCTTTGTCGTTTCAGCGCTTCACTTGGTTCACGGAGCCGAGAATGAAGCCGTCGGCCGTTCCCACGAGCGGGTCGAGTGACCGGCCTCCGCCACCAGGATGGCGAAGAACATGCCGAACAGGCTCATCAGCAGGCAGACGATGGTGAAGCGGCGGGCAAGCATTTCTCTCTCCTTTAATGCGGGAGAGAATGCCGGAATGCCTCTGAACCGGTTCTGAGACCAGTATTCATCTGCGGTTCAAATTGATTGACGAGGTCTTGAACAGGTGTCGATGCCAGAGCGCGGCTCCGGGGGGCGCAGCCGCTCCAAAAGAAAACGGGGCCGTTCGGCCCCGTTTCGGATGGGTCTGGAATTGGCGATCAGAGCTTGTGCCAGGTCTGGCTCTTGCAGATCAAGCCGCCGAGCACGCAGCCGCTCATCTTGAGCGTCGTGCCCGTAAGCGTCGCCTTGCCGGAATAGGTCTTGTCGTTGGCCGGGTCGGTGATGTTGCCGGCATATTTGTTGTCGCCGGCCGCCTTCAGCGAGCCGATCGTCTTGCCGGCATATTTGCCCGTCTTGAGCGTGATGGAGAATGAGCCGCCGCCGCCGATCGTCGCCGTCTCGCCCGATTGCGTCTTCCAACTGCCTTCAATCGGGTCGGCCCACGCGGCACCCGCCATGATCAAGGTGGCCGCCAGGGCCAAGCTCATCTTTCGAAACATCTTGTCCACCTCCCTATGGGGTCGTGGCGGGCTCCGGTCCGCCTTCCTGCCCCTTACGCAAAGGTAAAGCTAATCCAGCTCCCGCCAAAACAAAAGCGGTGCCGCGACGGAAGGTTGCAAGGATTTTCGTGGCCGCCATGGCCCGGAATAAACGAAACTCGAAAAGCGCTTCGGTTTCCGTGGTTAGCGAAGTCTTGATTCCGGGCTCGGCAATTTTCATCGAATTTGAAGCAAAATGGCTGAAACGCTGGATTCCCATGCTTAACGATTTTCCGCGTTTACCTCTTGTTTTAGCTTTGTTTTCCTCAAATTAAGCAAGCCATTTAACGACGGATTCAAGGCCAGCCGTCATCCTCGAAAGCATCGAAAGAGCAGCCCGCCCCGAGGGACACCAAGGGAAAAAGGAGGCGGCTCTCGGGAGCCAGACAGGGGATTGAAATGGCACGCTTTGAAATGCTCGAAGACGGCTTCGGCGCCATGGGGGCAACTGCCCAGGCCGACATTCTTTTCGAACTGGGCATGATGTATGCGACCGGCCGCGATTGCGAGACCGATGTCGTTGCCGCCCACAAATGGTTCAACATCGCCGCGATCAAGGGCTCGGCCCGCGCCGCCGAACTGCGCTCCGAGCTGTCGGCCACGATGTCGAAGGCTGACATCGCCAAGGCGCTGCGCGAAGCGCGCGAATGGATGACGATGCACTGATCCTGAGGATCGGTGCGAAGGGTTCAGGGGACAAGGCCGCAACAAGACGGCTGTTAGACAAGACCAAGAACGCGGCAGGCCAACAAGCCAGAGCCGCGCCGACCATGATCCCGAAAAGTGGGTCCGGTTTTCGGATGAGATCATGGTCCACTAGATACAGGGAAGCGAGCGGGTTTCGGGCGCGGGGGCGTCTGGAGAGCTCGACTGCAAAAGCCGCGACCGACCGAAACAAGGTCGGCGCGGCTTTTTGCATTACGCTTGGTAATCGGCCGTGTGGCCCAAGAAATCCCCGCCTAAATGAACCAAAACCTTCCGCATTGTGCTCTCGACAGTTTCGGCGAAGGGTGAAATTGTCCCGGCTCTGTGGAAGAAGCGCGGCCGGAGCGGCGCGCGCAAGTGGAGGAGTTCTTATAGTCATGAAAAAATTGGGTATTTTGAGCGCGGCCGCATTTGGCCTGATGATGAGCGCCCCGGTTGCCTTCGCCGACGACATCACCATTTCGGTGGTCGGCCCGATGACCGGCCAGCTCGCCACCATCGGTGACCAGTTCAAGCAGGGCGCGAAGGCTGCCGCCGACGCGATCAATGCCGCCGGCGGCGTCAACGGCTCCCAGATCAAGCTCGACATCGAGGATGACCAGTGCGATCCGAAGCAGGCGGTCTCGGTGGCCAACCGCATCGTCGCCAACGGCGTCAAGTTCGTCGACGGCCATGCCTGCTCGGGCTCGAGCATTCCGGCCTCGGCCGTCTACGCCGAAGCCGGCACGCTGATGATGAGCCCGGCATCGTCCAACCCGGTGCTGACCGACGCCGCGGCCAAGTCCGGCTGGCCGACCATCATGCGCCTCTACACGCGCGACGATGCGCAGGGCGCCTTCATCGGCCCGTGGATCGCCAAGAAATACGCCGGCAAGAACGTTGTCGTCCTGCACGACAAGAGCGCCTACGGCCAGGGCGTTGCCGATGCCGTGAAGGCGACGATGAATGCCGGCGGCCTGAAGGAAGTCGATTATGAAGGCATCAACGCCGGCGAGAAGGACTATTCGGCCTTGGTCACCAAGCTGAAGGAACTGAAGGCCGACGTCGTCTATTTCGGCGGCTACCATCCCGAGGCTGGCCTGATCCTGCGCCAGGCGGCCGAGCAGAACGTCAAGTTCCAGCTGATCATGCCGGACTCGATCGCCTCGCCGGAATTCTGGCAGGTCGCCGGGCCGGCCGGTGAAGGCACCATGTTCGTCTTCCCGTCGGACCCGCAGGCTAAGCCCGAAGCGAAGGACGCCGTCGCCAAGATCAAGGCCGGCGGCTTCACGCCGGAAGGCTTCACGCTGTTCTCCTACGCCGTGATCCAGGCTGTCGCCGAGGGCGTCAAGCGCGCCGGCACGGACGATCCGGCCAAGGTCGCCGAGGCGCTCAAGGACGGCAAGCCGATCAGCACCGTCGTCGGCGACGTCATCTTCGACGAGAAGGGCGACCTGAAGAACGCCAGCTACGACATCAACCAGTGGCACGACGGCAAATACGCGCCGATCAAGCCGTAAATTCGGTTAGGTAATTTATGAAGATGGCCGGGCTCGTCCCGGCCATTTTCGTTTTGGCGCGCGGGCTTGAGCGTATGGGTCGGCTCTCTACGGCGCCCCCCTCTGTCCCGCCGACGCTTTGGTGCTAGAGCGGGATGGGATTACCACCGGTCATATCCAGAGTTTGCGAAGTAGTTTGAGCACTCGATCGGTGTGACACCGTTGAGGATCTGTCCGATCGCCTGGCAGACGGTTTCGACCGTGCGACTTGCGGCCTTTCTGAGCCAGTGCTT